>NZ_JBUBPF010000014.1:0-74575 GCF_054902115.1 Luteimonas sp. RIT-PG2_3
TCGCGACGCCGCGCCGGCCCTGCGCCGCCGCGGCCGCCACCGCCCGGATACCGGGACACGGCGCCGCCACGCAACGGACAGGACCCCGAGATGACCCAAGTCGACGAACTCCCCAAGGCCGCCTCGTCGCAGACCACGCGGGCGCTGCTGGAACTGCGCAACCTGATCCTCAATGGCGAGCTGCAGCCCAACGAGCGCCTGTCGGAACTGGCCGTGGTCGAGCGCCTGGGCGTCTCGCGCACGCCGGTCCGCGCGGCCCTGCTGCGGCTGTCCGAGGAAGGCCTGCTCGACGAGATCCCCGGCGGCGGCTTCGCGGTCAAGGAGTTCACCGAGCGCGACGTGCACGATGCGATCGAACTGCGCGGCACGCTCGAAGGCATGGCCGCGCGGTTCGCCGCCGAGCATGGCGCCAGCCCCGGCCTGCTGGCCGAAGCCCGCGAGGTGGTCGCGTCGATCGACGACATCATCGACAACGTCGGCAGCGATCCGGCCGATTTCACCCGCTACGTGCAGTTGAACGAGCGCTTCCACAACCTGCTGATCACGATGTCGGGCAGCGACCTGCTGGCGCGCGAGTTCGAGCGCATGACGCGGCTGCCGTTCGCATCGCCGAACGGATTCGTGCGCGCACAGGCGCTGGCGCCGGAGTCGAAGCTGATCCTGACCATCGCGCAGGAACAGCACCGCGCGGTGCTCGAGGCGATCGAGTTGCGCCAGAGCGGCCGTGCCGAAGGGCTGATGCGCGAGCACGCGCGGCTGGCGCATCGCAACCTGCGCTACGCGCTCGGCAACCGCGATGCCATCCGCCACGTCCAGGGCGGCACGCTGATCCGCAACAAGCGCGATCGCTGACACGCGACGCACTGTGGCGCAGTCACGGCGCCGCAGTGCCTGACCGGTGTGACGGCCTGATGGCCGGGCTGACAGGCCGAACAGTCTTGACGCGCCGGGCGCGCCCTCGCGCTAGGTGCCCGTCGTCGTACCCGCGCCCGCGTCCTTCGGATCCGCCTGGCGGACATCGCGTGGCAGGTCCTGGCGTGCCAGCAGGCTGCCGGCGTACAACGCCGCCAGCATCAGCGTCAGCCCGCCCCAGAACGTCGAATAGAACGCCAGGTGGGTGTTGAACGGGAACACCGTCACCGCCAGCGCCAGCATGGCCGGCCGTGCCTGCTCGCGTGCCTGCGGGCCGGCGAAGCGCCATGCGCGCCAGGCCAGGGCCGCGCCCGCAAGCCACAGCAGCAGGCCGATGCCGCCGGTCTCGCTGGCGATCTCGAGCACGATCTGGTGGGCGTGGAAGGCCGGGCCTTCGCCCCAGGCCGCGACCTGTCCGTCCTGAGCGTCGCAGGCCGGGAAGGCTTCGCGGAAGCCGCGCGCGCCGACGCCGTTGATCGGATGCTCGCGCGCCATGCACGCGGCCGCCGACCAGATGCGGGCGCGCCCGGACAGCGCACTGTCGACGCCCTGTTCGTCGACGGCCAAGGCATGCGAGGTGCGCACGATGCGCTCGCGCACCTCGGGGACCGTGGTCGCCAGCATCGCGATGGCGATGCCGCCGAACGCGAACACCGCCAGCAGTCGCTTCCAGCCGAGCAGGCGCCAGCCCGAGAACAGCAGCACCAGCGCCAGCGTGATCCACGACGCGCGCGAACCGGCGAACAGGATCGCCATGCCGACGGCGGCCGCGGCGATCGCCCAGCCCGCCGCACCGAAGCGACGCGCGGCCGCATACAGCAGGAAGGGCGACAGGCTGGCCAGCACCACGCCGAGCTTGAGGTTGCACGGACCGAGCACGCCACCGACACGGTCGGCGGCGGCGAGTTCGGCGAACGAGCACATCGGGCGTCCGCTGATCGCCTGTTTCGCCTGGTCCAGGCCCCAGAACAGCGGGCTGGTATCGGTCGCGCCTTCGATCAGCGCATCCACGGTCCACACCAGCACGATGATCGCCAGTCCGGCGAAGGTCAGCCGGCGACCGCGCGTGTCGGCGGCCGCCGCCGCGACCAGCCACAGGAACGGCAGGTAGCGCAGGTCCACCAGCGACTCGCGCAGCGCGCGCCCGGTGTCGACCGAATCGATCGACGAGATCAGCTGCGGCAGCCAGTACGCGCAGAACAGCACGCTGGTCAGCGCCCATGCCGGCGCACTCAGCAGTTCGGCGCTGCCCCGGAAGCGTGCCAGCAGCAGGCGCACGATCGCCGCCAGCGCGCCCAGCACCATGATGCCTTCGGCATAGCCCGGTGCCGGCCACAGTGCGACGAACGCGAGTACCCAGTAAGGCGCCCAGCGCCAGCCGACGGGCGCCTGCAGCGTGCGGGAAGGATCAATCGTCGATGAGTTGGTCATAGATCGCGAGCGTGGCCGCCTGCATGCGCGGGAGCGTGTAGGGCATCGTAACGGGAACCGGCGAGGCCTGCGCAAGCAGGCCCTGCGCACTGCGCAGCAGCGCGGCCGCATCGAACGCAGGCACCGCGCCCTGCGGCTGCAGCTCGCGCAGCAGTTCGCCGACCCCGCCATGCGCCCAGCCCAGCACCGGGCGCCCGATCGACAAGGCCTCGATGACGGTGCGGCCGAAGGCCTCGGGCTTGCGCGACAGCTGCAGCACCAGGTCGCTGGCGGCATAGGCCTCGGCGATGGCGGCGGTCGGCGGGGTGATCGCCAGGGCGTCGGCGAATCCGCCGTGCGCAGCGTCGCGTTCCAGGTCGGCGATGTACGCCTCGCGCCCGGACTCGCGCGCGCCCGGCATCCACAGCCGCGCATCGAGGCCGCCGGCGCGCAGGCCGGCGAGCAGCGCCAGCGCATCGGCATGGCCTTTCAGCCGGGTGCCGCGACCGGGCAGCAGCAGCAGCGGCCCGTCGCCACCCAGTTGCGGATGCAGCGCGGCGATGGCGCGACGTGCCTCGCGATCCGGATGGGCGCGGAACGGGAACGCCGACGGGTCGATGCCGCGCGGCACCACGCGCAGGCGCGCGGCATCCGTGTCGGGATAATGGCGCAGCACGTAGTCGCGCACGGTGTCGGAGACGCAGATCACGCGTTCGCCGCGCGCCATGATCGCGCTGTAGCGCGAAGGCGAGTTCAGCCCGTGCACGGTAGTGACGAAGCGCGGGCGGATCGCGTCCGGCATGCCGCGCACGGCAAGCCAGCCGATCCAGGCCGGCAACCGCGAACGCGCATGCACGATGTCGACGCGTTCGCGCGCGAGCAGGCGGCGCAGCGCACGGACGTGGCGGAAGACCCACAGCGACTTGCGGCCGATCGCCATCGCGACATGCTCGCCGCCCTGTGCCTGCAGCGTCGGCAGCAGTCGGCCGCCGGCCGACACCGTGATCGCACGATGGCCGGCGCGGACCAGCGCCTCGGAGATTTCCAGGGTGGATCGTTCGACGCCGCCGGACGCGAGCGCCGGCAGCAGTTGCACCACGGTCAGTCGACGCGCCATGCGCCCATCATCAACGCGGGCGGCCCGACCCACGACAACGGTCAGTCCACAAGAACGAAATGCGCGCCGCAGTAAGGACAGCTCGACTCCCCGCCTTCGTTCTCGATCGGCAGGTAGACGCGCGGATGCGAGTTCCACAACGCCATCGACGGCAGCGGACAGCTCAACGGCAGGTCGTTGCGGGTGACTTCGTAACGTTGCTGGGCGTTGGCTTGCGTCGGGTGGGCGCTGGCGGTCATGGCATCGGGATCGGGCGGAGGCGGCCCGCGCATTCTACCCCGTCGGGCGGCGACTGGCCCGTGGACAACCCTTGCGGCCTGTTGACGCCATGGCGGTGCGTCGCAGCGGATCACGGCGGTCGTGGCGCTGGCGATGCCGCACGCCTGGCAGGCGGCGCGCGGCCCCGCGTGGGCGGCACGTCGACGCAATCTGGACGGCTGGAGAGGTTCCGGGAAGACCGCGTCACGCCCGGAGGCGTGACGGGAGGTCGCGGACGGACCCGCGACGGACGTACTGGGCATGCCGCGCTGGGCTGGCCGCAAGGCGCGGCCAGGCCCGCGGTTACTGGGCGGCAGGCGCGGCGGCGGCGGTTTCGGCCACGACCGCCTCGGTGGTCAGGCGCAGCTGCACCTCGTCGCTGACGTTCGGGGCATAGGCGCCGACGCCGAAATCGCTGCGCTTGATCGTCGCGACCGCATCGAAGCCGGCGGCAGCGCGCTTGGCCATCGGCTGCAGGCCGAAGTTGTTGATCGTCACGTCCAGCACCACCGGCTTGGTGATGTCCTTGATGGTCAGGTCGCCGGTGACCTTGAGCTTGTTGGTGCCGGCCGCTTCGACCAGGGTGCTCTTGAAAGTCGCGTTCGGGAACTTGGCGGCGTCGAAGAAATCGGCGCTGCGCAGGTGCTCGTCGAACTTGGCGACGTGCGAGCTCAGGCCGGCCAGCGGCAGCGTGACCTGCACCGACGACGCACCGACGTTGTCGGCGTCATAGACGATCTGGCCTTCGGCCTGGCCGAAATGCGCGATCGGGTTGGAGAAGCCGAAATGGCTCCACTGGGCGACGACGTCGGTGTGCGACGGATCGATGATGTAGGTGCCCGACACGCCGGCGATCGGCGCAACGGTCTCGGCGGCAGTATCGGTGGCGACCGCGACGGCGGCGGAGGTATCAGCCGCCGCGGCAGCCGGCGCGGCTTCCTGCTTGGCGCAGGCGGACACGGCCAGGGCGATTGCCAACGGCAGCAGCAGGGTCTTGTTGAAGCTCTTCATGGGTGGATCCTCGTTTGGGGGTGGTGCGGACGGTCAGGACAGCGCCAGCAGAACCGCGGGCCTGCGTGTCGCCGGATGAAAAGACGGGGTTCAGGGCGCGGCGTCGGCCTGGGCCTCGGTGGTGATGCGCAGCTTCACTTCGTCGCTGACCGCGGGTGCGCCGCGCCCCAGGCCGAACTCGCTGCGCAGCACGGTGGCGGTGGCATCGAAACCGATGGTCGGCTTGTTGCTGCGCGGGTGCGTGCCGATCTTGTTGAGCGTGACGTCGAGCACGACCGGCTTGGCCACGCCCTTGATCGTCAGCGTGCCGGCCACCTTGAGGCGGCCTTCGCCGGCGGCGTCGACATGCGTGCTCTTGAAGGTCGCGACCGGGAACTGCGCGCTGTCGAAGAAGTCGGCCTTGCGCAGGTGTTCGTCGAACGCGGCTACGTGCGAATTCAGGCCCGACAGCGGAATGCTGACCTCGACCGAGGACGCCCCGACATTGTCCGCGTCATGGACGATGACGCCCGAGACCTGGCCGAAATGCGCGGTCGGGTTGGAGAAGCCGAGGTGGCTCCACTGCGCGATGACATCGGTATGGGTGGGGTCGATCTTGTACGACACCGGCGCGGCGAACGCATGGCCGGCCAGCAGCAGCAGCGAAGCGGGCAGCACCAGACGACGGAAGGAACGGCTCATGGAGGATCTCGCTTGGACGTGGGTGAGAGAACCGGGGACGTGGGTGAGCGAACGAGGCCACCGGAGACGACGGGCGGGCAGCGGGCGGCCGACGCGCGGCCGGCCCGCCGTCACGCTCAATCGATGCGCGCGACCTCGTCGAACGACAGGCGCGGCGAGCGCGGGAAGATGCTGGCCGGATCGCCCTTGCCCAGGTTGACCAGGAAGTTGGACTTGATCGCGGTCCCGGCGAAGAAGGCCTCGTCGACCAGCGCATTGTTGAAGCCCGACATCGGACCCGCGTCCAGGCCCAGCGCGCGTGCGGCCAGGATCAGGTAGGCGCCCTGCAGGCTGCCGTTGCGGAACGCCGGGATCTGGCGGCCGTCGCGCGGACCTTCGAACCAGCTCTTGGCATCGACATGCGGGAACAGCACCGGCAGCTTGTCGTGGAAGTCCAGGTCGTAGGCCACGATCACCGTCACCGGTGCGGCCAGCGTCTTGGCGCGGTTGCCTTCGTCCAGCGCCGGCGCCAGCTTGTCCTTGGCCTCTTTCGACTTGACGAAGACGAAGCGCGCCGGCGACGAGTTGGCCGACGTCGGGCCGAACTTCAGCAGATCGTAGAGCTCGCGCAGGGTGTCGTCGCTGATGTCGCCGGAGAACGCGTTGTAGGTGCGTGCCTGGCGGAACAGCTGGTCGAGGGTGGAACCATTGAGAGCATCGGGCATCGTGTTTCCTTGGGGCGTTGACAGGTCTGGGCCAGCAGGTGGAATGGCGCGCAGCAGGCCGCAGTGTAGAGTTCCACGGCTGGGGCTTGGGGGGTTCTTCCGGAACGGATGGTCACATTGTTAGAACAAACGGTGCAAACCGCCGGCATTGGCAACGAAATCCTGGCCATCAGCGACGGCCGGGCCGGCAATGCACGCCAGGCCCAGGCGTTGGCCGAGGCGGTGGCCCACCAGACCGGCGGCGTGGCGCGCCCGCTGCAACTGCAGCCGCGGGCGCCGTGGCGCTGGCTCAGCCCGCGCCGCCTGCCCGGCAGCGCCTCGGCGTTCGGCCCGGACTTCGCGGCCGCGCTTGCCAGTCCCCCGGCGCTGGCGATCGGCTGTGGCCGGCAGGCCGCGCTGGCGACACGCCTGCTGCGAGAACGAGGCGCGCGCGCGATCCAGATCCTCGATCCGCGTCTGCCGTCGCGGCACTGGGACCTGCTGGTGCTGCCCGAGCACGACGGTCGGGCCGGCGACGACATCCTGCGCGTGCGCGGCAGCCTGCATCCGGTCGACGAACGCTGGTTGGCCGATGCCCGCGCGAGCTTCCCGCACCTCGGCCAATGGCCGTCACCGCGCACGACCCTGCTGGTCGGCGGCGATACCCACCACGCGCGTTTCGATGTCGCCAGGCTCGATGCCCTGCTGGACACGCTCGACCATTGGCGCGCGCGCGATGGCGGCAGCGTGCTGGCAACGACCTCGCGCCGCACCCCGCCCGCGATCCGCGAGCGCCTGCGCGCGCGCTTGCGTGATCTGCCCGGCATGTTGTGGTCCGGCGCCGATGGCGACGGCGAGAACCCCTATCCCGGCCTGCTGGCCTGGGCCGACCGCATCGTCTGCACACCCGATTCGGTCAATATGCTGTCCGAAGCCTGCGCGACGTCCGTGCCGGTCTTCGTCTCCGATCCGGCGACGTTGGGCGGACGGCCACGGCGCTTCGTCGACGGCCTGCTGGCGGATGCGCAGTTGCAGGTCGCGACCGCCGATGCCGTCGCGACCGCGCGCACGCCGCTCGGGGAAACCGCACGCCTTGCGGCGCTGGTCTGCGAACGGCTGGGGCTGACGAGCGGCCGCAGCGCCTGATCAGGCGCCGGGCGCGTTCGCGTCCACCGGCGTGGCGTGCAGGCGCACTTCCACGCGACGGTTGGGGATCAGGCACTCGCGCAACGCCGCCTGCGGCTTGACATTGTCGCATTGCTGCACCTGCTCGGTGTCGCCCTTGAACGTATAGACCAGGGTGTCGGCGACGATGCCGCGTTCCAGCAGCAGCCCACGCACGGTCTGCGCGCGACGTTCGGACAAGGCCTGGTTGTAGTCGTGGCCCCGTCCTTGCAGGCGGTCGGCATGACCGACCAGCTCGACGCTGGCCAGCGCCAGTCCTTCTTCGCGCAGGCGCGCCAGTTCGCGGTCGAGGCTCTGCAGCGAATAGGCGCGGATATCGCCGCGACCGGCACGGTCGAACTCGAACAGCACGTTGACGGTCAGGACATGGGCCGCCGGCACGCTGGCGCCCGGCAACGCGGCACCGCACTGGCGCGACAACGCCTCGGCATCGCTGACCAGGTCCTCGGCCATCTGGATGTAGGGCTTGGCATGGCGCCATTGCTGCTGGTTGAACTCGTTGCCGGCATGCACCAGTTCCACTTCACCGCAGGCCACGGCCTGCTGCGCGCAGGCGAAGCCCGGCGTGCCATGGATGCCGCGCAGACGCTGCCACAGGTCCTCGCGCAGGCGCGCAGCGTTGTTGACCAGCGGGGTATCGGTCGGCAGCGGCGACACACCCTGCTCCATGCCGGCGATCAGCTTTTCCGACTCCGTCAACGCCGCCTGCGGGAAGTCGCTGCGGTCGTTGCGGCTGTACTCGTGGAAGGACACGTCGAGCCAGCACTGCGCCTTGGACAGGTGGTAGTCGCGGACCGGGCGGCCGCCATCGTTGAGCGCCTGGATGCGACCCTGGGTGTGCTCGTAGCCGGACAGGTCGGCATGGATCGCCTCGTCGGTGATCCGCTCCTGCTGTGCGTTGAGGCGGGTCTGCTGGGCATGGGCGCGCACGCCCAGCGAGGCGAGGATGGCGGCGGCGAGAAGGGTGGATTGGAGATGGGTCATGTCGATGGTCCTCAGCGCACCGGATCGCGGTAGCGGGCGTCTTCCCTACGGAAGAGGTCTTCGTCGAACTTGAATCGCAGGCGGATGAAGGCGCCCTGCTGCGTGTACTCGTAACCGGAGAGGTCGTCGTCGCCGCGGAAGCCGGTGGCGTTGTAACCCACCGACAACCACAGGTTCTGCCGCAGCAGGCGGCCGACCTCGACGCCGAGCGCGTACTGGTTGGCGCCGTCCTGGCCACGGAACGTGGAGGCCAGCACGCCGATGTCCCACTGCTCGGTGATGTCGTAGACCACGCGGCCGGACAGCAGCACGGCGTGGAAGTCGTCGTCGACGCGACCGGTGTCGGTGTAGAAGAAGCTGTCGCGCTGCCATTTCGCCGCGACGCGCCCGGTCAGCCACCACGGCCGCGACGGATGCCAGTCGGCATGGGCCGAGACGATGTGCGCGCTGGTGCGGATGTCCTGCCCGGTATCGGAGCCGAAGCCCGAACCATCCATGCCGCTCTCGTCCTTCTCCAGCTTGTACTCGTAGCGGGCCAGCGCGTTGACGCGGTTGGTGTCGGTATCGCGATAGGCCGCGCCGATCTGGAAGCGATCCTGCAGGACGTTGCCGCGCGCCTCGTACTCGGTACGCAATAGGTAGTTGCGCGCCAGCAGGGTCCAGTCGCGGCTGAGCTTGCGCGCCGCCAGGAACTGCAACAGGGTCGTGTTGTAGGCCTCGTTGGTCGGCGTGCCGGCGACGTCGTCGGAGATGCGGTGTTCCAGGCGGATGTTGCCGCGCCACAGCGGATTGGCGCTGTAGTCGAGCGCGACGCCGACGCCGGTGGAATCGCCGACATTGCCCGAGATCACGTTGGTGTGCTCCAGCGACGTATCCAGGCGCAGGCCTTCGCGCAGGTCCCAGCGGTTGCGCAGGCCCGAAGCCGCCTGGACATCGCGGCCGGCGATGGCATCGCGCAAGCGGTACTCCGAGAACAGCTGCGTGTCCTTGAGGAAGCTGGTGTCCACGCCCACGGCCATGGTGTCGGACTCGCGACCGTCCTGGGTCAGTCCGTTGACGCCGCTGATGCCGGTCTGCCGCTCGTAGCGGCCATAGACGCGGCTGCGTTCGCGCAACTGGTAGTCCATGCCCAGCGCGACGCGGTTGCGGTCTTCGCCATGAATGTCCTGCTCCACTTCGCCGCCCAGGCTGAAGCGGTCGCTGGCGCGGTAGCCCAGGCCGATGCGCAGCATGTCCGACGACAGCTCGGTGCCCACGGGCAGGCCGCTGGCGACATCATTGGGATTGCCGTTGCTGATGATCGGCAGGCCGGTCAACGGATCCAGCGGTTGCTGTCCATAGCCCAACGCACCGCCGCCGGCGCCGGTGGCATAGCCGCCCGACAGTCCACCGATGTTGCCGTAGCCGCTGTTGGTGGCCCAGGTGTAATAGGCGCCGACGGTCTCGCGGATCGCGCGATAGCCGAAGTCCAGCGTCAGCTTGTCGGTCGCCTTGATCCGCGTGCCCGCGCTGGCGGCATTGCGCTCGCCACCATCGGGATTGCGATCCTCGCTGCGCAGCGCTTCGGCGTACAGCTCGAGGCGTTCGCCGATCCGGTAGCGCGAGGCGAGGTTGTATTCACCGCGACCGCCGTACAGCGGCGAGGCCGGATTGTTGAAGGCCGGATCGGACTGGCCTGCGAACAGCTTGACGTCCAGGTCCTTTCCAGCGTGGCCGAGCTCGACGCGCCAGGCGTCGCCCTCGACCAGACCGCTCAGGCCCTGCAGTGCCGGCGTGCCGTACTGGTTGACGCTGTTGGTGTTGACCTCGCTGCGCGTGCGCGCGACTTCGGCGACCAGCCAGGTGTTGGCCCCCAGCCGGTAACCGAGGTTGGCACTGCCCATCTCGAACGCGGCGAACGGGTTGCGGTCGTCGACATAGGAACCGCCGATCTCGCCGCGCTCGCCGATGCGCAACTGCGCGTCGCCGCCCAGCACCAGGAAGGTCTCGGTGCCCTGGTCGAGTTCGTAGGTGATGCGCAACGAGACCGGATTGAGGTCGCTGTCGAACGAGGGCAGGAAGCTGTTGAGCAGGATCCGGCCGGAGAACGGCTCGAAGCTGTAGTCGATCAAGCGGCCGAGCGGACGCACCGAGACGATGCGCGACGGTTGGTTGCGGTCGCGGACCACCACTTCGACGCGTTCGCTGCCTTCCAGCACCGCGTTGTTGCGCAGCCCATAGGGACCGCTGCCGGCAGCCGTCAGTTCCTCGATGACCTGCCGCAGCGAGTCCTCGATGGCGAAGACGTTGCCGCGCACGCGCGCGTTCTCGAAGTGCCAGCCCAGTCCGGTCGCGGTGCGGTTGTAAGTGCCCAGCACCCGCGGTGCGCCCTGGCTGGCGACATCGACACCGCTCTGGGTGGCGATGTTGTTGCCGGTCTGGAAATCGCCGTACAGCAGGTAGCTGCGGTCCTTGTCCACGCGTACATACAGGCGCTCGGCCGAGCGTGCATCGAAGCCGCGCAGCGAGGCATCGCCGTAGACGGGATAGAACTCCTCGGGCTGGATGTCGCGCAGCAGGCGCGCACGCACCTCCTTGTCCGAATCGTAGGCCGCGGTCAGCAGGTACTCGCCCTTGACCGTGCCCTTGACGAAGAACGCCGCACGCGCCGCACCATTGGCCTTGCCGTTGTTGAACTGCTTTTCCCACCGCCGGATGTCGCGCTCGAAACCATCGCCGCGCTGGGCGCCGTTGATCAGGCTCTCGCCCCTGCGGCGGAAGTTGATGACGCCTTCGATCAGACCGGTGGCGATCAGCTCGCGCATTTCCGGCACGAAGCCGACCACGCCCTCGGCACTGTGCGCACCCGAGGTCACCCGCAGCAGCACATCCTGCGGATCATGCGGCGCCAGGAGTTCGAATTCGGCCTTGCCGCCATGCACCGCCAGCTGCACGCCGGGCGTGACCTCGTCGGCATCCAGCCGCCCGGGGCCCAGCTCATCGGTGCGCCCGTCTGCCAGCTTGATGCGGCCACCGGAGTGTTCGATGGTGGCGAAGGCATCGCCGGCCATCGGCTTGCCGTCGGCATCGTACAGATGCACGACCACCTTGACCGGCGACTGGCCATCGGCCGGCACGCCATCGCGGTCGACCTCGACCACGACGCGGTCGACGCCGGCATTGACGCTGTAGTCGACATTGCCCGGCTGCGCGTACAACGGCTGCGGCGCGCGGTCGCGGGTTTCCGGGCTCTGCGGATACAGCGCCGTCGCCTGTCCCAGCGCGGGCGTGAAGCGCTGGTCGCCGGACACGGTCTGGGCCGCGGACAACACCGGCACCATCGCCAATGCGAGCGCCAGCGTCAGCGGATGCAGGGGATGACGCGAGGCGCGCATGGGCATGGCTTCCAACATTGGCGACGGGCGGGATGCGGCGCGGTTCATGGCTGCACCTCCGGGCCGGCGTCGGCATCGCGAGCGGTCGGCCTCGGCGCGGTGGGCCGGGGGTCGACGATCGGCCGCTGGTTCGCGGTGTCCGTGCCCTGCTGTGGCGTGCGCGCCGGCTTGCTCTCGAAGCGCAGCGGCTGCTGGCCACGTTCGCTTTCCGGTGCGCGCACCTCACCCTGCGTGCGCCGCGCCTTGACCTGTTCGATGACCAGGTTGGAGCAGCTGCCCTCGATGAAGTCGGCGCGATGCAGCTCACCGTTCTTGAGGTCGATGAACAGGCTGTCGGCATCGCCGAGATTGCGGTTGCTGCTGGTGACCAGGCGCGAGCCGACCGGCAGCGTCGACGGATCCACCTTCAGGGTGTGGCTCTTCGGCGGCAGGCCGCAATAGCTGTACTTGCCTTCCGAATCGCTGATCATCCAGGTGCCATCCTCGAAGTACAGGCGTACGCCGGGGATGCCGAGTTCCTCCCTGTCCTGCACCTGGTTGAGGTTGCAGTCCATGAAGATCTTGCCGAGCACGCAGCCTTCGTCGGCGAACACGCCGCCGCTGATGATCACGCGATACTCGGCCGGGTTGGACGGCACCACGCCACCATTCGGATACGGCGCCAGCGTGTTGGGATCGACGCAGCCGCCGTCGATCGAACAACCGTACGCGCGGGCGCGGTTGATGCCGTCGCCCTGCTGGCTGCCGACACCGACGCGCACGCGGTAGCTCAGCGTCCGTTGCGCACCCACGGCCAGCGAACCGACATCGAACACCAGCAGCGGACCGGGCTTGCCGAGTGGGTTGGCGATGCCGGCGCCATCCACGCGCGCGGTGCCGTCGATGAAGGTGAAGCCATGCGGCAGGCGGTCGATGACGTTGACCGTGGCCATTGCCGCACCCGCGGTCTGGCGGATGCTGATGGTGTAGAGCAGGCTGTCGCCCACTTCCACCGTCTTGCGGTCGCCGGTCTTGGTGATGACCAGGCCCGGCGCGATCTGCGGGTCGAGCGGGATGTGGTTGTGCACCGGCACGGCCACGCCGGAACCCAGCGTCACTTCCAGGTAGTACGTGGTGCCGGTCCCGACCGGCGCCGTCGGCGCGGTCGCATTGGTCTGCACCGGATAGCCGACGCCGGGCGTCGACGGCGGCGACAACGGCGAGGTTTCCGCCGGGATCATCGACGACTCGAACGCATAGCCGGCCGGCGGCGTGACCGCGAGCTGGAAGCGGCACGATGCCGGGGCGTCGGGACCGAGCAGGAACTGGTAGAAGCCTTCCGCACCGACCGTCATCGACACCGATGTGCCCTGGATCGTGTAGCCACCCAGGCTGGCGTTGAGCACGTGCTGTTCCGGCGCGTAACCGGCGCAGGTGCCGACCGGCGTCAGCGTCACCCGCGAACCGGGCACCGGGCTGCGCGTGGTGGCGTCATAGATGACGCCGCCCGGGTTCAGCGGCAGGCTCTGCTGCGGCAGGTTCGCACCCGGCGCCAGCACCACCGAAAGGTGCGTGTTGCCGCCGCCACTGCTGCGGCACGAGCTGGCGCTGCCGTTGGCGATGGCGGTCGTGGCGTCGCAGCTCACCGGCGGACCGGCGGCGGTGTCACCACTGACCGGCAAGCCCCAGACCACGCCGGTCGAGGGATCGCGGAAGCGGATGTCCAGCGGCACGCCGGGAACCTGGTCGGGGATCGAGTACGAACCGTCCGCCGCGGTCGTGGCGGTGCCGACGATCTGGCCGTTGCCGTCGACCACTTCCACCAGCCAGCCCGACAGGCGGCGGTCACCGCCGTCGACGATGCCGAAGTCGCTGCCCTGGTCGAACCACACCGTGCCCGACACCGAGGCCGACAACTGCACCGCGGTCGGCAGGCGGCATGCGTTCTGGGTGATCGCCGGATCGCAGACCGGCAGATCACCGGGATCGCCTTCGAAATCGGCGCGCTCGTCCACGCTCGGCGTGCGGAACTCGTTCTCGCCGCCGCCTTCGACCAGCACGGCATTGTTGACCGGCGAGCCGGTGGCCGCACTGGCATCGACACGGACGCGTGCCACGATCGTGTCCAGCGCGGTGGCGCCGGCCGCGATCGCCGTCGTGCTGGCGCAACGGAAGCGGTTGTCGCCTTCGCTGCCGCTGCAGGTCCAGCCGTTGCCGGTCGGCACGGCCGCCAGGGTCAGGCCGGCCGGCAGGCGGTCCTCGACCACGTACTCGCCGACACTCGGCCGCTGGCCGATATTGCGCACGCGGATGGTGTAGCTGCCGACGTTGTTGACGGTGAACGTCACCGGCGTGGCGGTCTTGCTGACCACCAGGTCGGGCGAATCGCCGACCTCGCCGAAGTTGTTGTCGATCGACTGCCCGCCCGGCGGCAGCACGATGCCGCTGATGGCCGACGGCGTGGTGCTGACCGGCGTCGCGCTGCCGATGCTGCTGCCGTCGATGGTGCCGGCGGTGGTGATGCCGTTGAGGGTCTCGGCCGGCTGCGTCGGTTCGGTCACCGTATAGGTGCCCGGACGCAGGTCGTCGAAGCGGTAGCGGCCTTCGCTGTCGGTGGTCAGCGTGACGCTGATGGTTTCGCCGAGGTCGTTGCTGCCGGTCAGCACCACGCTGACGTTGGCATAGCCGCCTTCGCCGGCATCGATGACGCCATTGTTGTTGCCGTCGTTGTAGACGCGGCCGGAGATCGATCCGGCGGGGATTTCGCCGAAGTTGTTGTCGCCGACCTGCTCGCCGACGCCCAGCGTGATGCCACTGATCACCGATGGCGTGCTGGTCGGCGGCGTCGCAGTGCCGCCACCGCTGCCGGCGACCGTGGTGCCATTGAGCGTGCCGGCCGGCTGTTCGGGTTCGGTGATCGTGTAGGTGCCCGGCGGCAACTCGGTGAAGGCGTAACTGCCGTCCGGCTGCGTGGTGACCTCACGGGTGATGGTGTTGCCGGCCAGGTCGGTGCCGGTCAGGCGCACGACGACGTTGCCGATGCCGGTTTCCGATGCATCGATCAGGCCGTCGTTGTTGGCATCGCTCCAGACCCGGCCGCTGATCGAACTGTTCAGCGGAATCTCGCCGAACAGGTTGTCGACCGAACTGCTGCCCGGCGTCGTCAGGTCGATGCCGGCGATCGCGCTGGGCACGGTCGCGATCGGCGTGGCGCTTCCCGACACGGTACCCCCCACGTTGCCGGCGATAGTCTGGCCATTGCTGGTGCCGGCCGGTTGCGTCGGCTCGGTCACCGTGTAGGTCCCCGGGCGCAGGCCGTCGAAACGGTAGTCGCCGTTGGCGTCGGTGGTGGTGGTCAGCGACACCGTGGCGCCGCTGTCGTCGGTGCCGGTCAGCTGGAGGGTGACGCCCTCGATGCCGGTTTCGGCGGCGCCGGACTGGATGCCGTCGTTGTTGGCGTCGAAGAACACGCGCCCCGACAGCGAGACCGGCAGGGTCTCGCCGAAGTTGTTCTGCACCGAGTCGGCGCCGGCAGGCAGCGCGATGCCCACGACCGCGCTGGGCACGGTCGCGACCGCTGTCGCGGTCCCGCTGCTGGTGCCGCCGATGTTGCCTGCGAGCGTGATGCCGTTGAGCGTGGTCACGCCGCCGACGACCGGCTGCTGCACCTGCTGCGTCACGGTGTAGGTGCCGGCCAGCAGATCATCGAAGCGATAGTCGCCGTTGGCGTCGGTCACCGCCGCGGCCACCGTGTTGCCGAGCGCATCGACCGTGCCCGCAGGCAGGCTCACGCTGACGCCAACGATACCGTTCTCGCCGGCATCGCGCACGCCGTTGTTGTTGGCATCCAGCCACACCTGTCCGGACAGCGACGCGGCCAGTTCGCCGAAGTCGTTGCCGCTGGAGCCGGTCGCCGGCAGGTTGGTGATCGTGACGGTGTTGCTGCCGTTCTGCTGACCGTCGGCCAGACCAGTCGGTTGCGTCTCGACGATGCGGTAGTTCTGCCCGGCGATCGCGCCGCCATAGCTGTAGTCGCCGTTGGCGTCTGTGGTTAGCCTGACCGGTGGCAGATCGTCCGCAGTGCCGAAGATGCCATCGGGGCCTGCACCTTCGATGACCACGGTGACGCCCGGAATGCCGGGCTCGCCGCTGTCGCGGCCGCCATTGTCGTTGCGGTCCAGGTAGACCGTGCCGCTGATGACAGCGTTGGCCAGCTCACCGAACAGGTAGCCGGTGGCCTCCTGCCCTTCTCCGATCACGATGCCGTCGATGACGTTCGGCGTGGTGGCGTTGCCGCTCGTGGTCGCGTTGCCGGGCGTGTGCTTGCCGTCGATATAGCCGGCAGGCTGGGTCTGGGTGATCGTGTACGTGCTGCCGGCCTGTGGCGGCAGCAGGTCGGCGAAGACATACGCGCCGTCCGCACCGGTCTGCACGCTGATGTTGACGGTATTGCCGAGCACGTCGATGCCGGTCAGGACCAGGGTGACGTTGGCGATCGGGTTCTCGCCGGTATCGAAGCTGCCGTTGTTGTTGTTGGCGGCCGTCGTCGAGAAATCCTCGAACACCGCGCCGGCCAGCGAGCCCAGGCGCTCGCCGAAGTCGTGCCCGGCCGAACCCGCAGCGGGCAGGCTGGCGATCTCGATGACGTTGCCGGGGTTCTCGATACCGTTGGCATAGCCATCGGGTTGGGTCTGGGTCACGCGGTAGTTCTGGCCGACCACGAGGTCGGTGAACTGGTAGGCGCCAGTGTCACTGGTCTGCACGATGACCGGGGCGGGATCGTCGCCGTTGCCGAAGATACCGTCGGCGCCGGCGCCGGTCAGGGTGATCGTCACACCCTCCAGACCACCATTGGGAAGCGAGTTGCGCTCGCCCGCGTCGCCGTCGTCGAAGTTGCCGTTACCGTTGCGATCCAGGTAGACGCTGCCGGAAATCCCGGCAATGGCGTCCTCGCCAAAGTTGAACAGCGTGCCGTCGGTACCGGCCGACAGGTCGATCGCACTGATGCGGTCGGTGGTCGCGGCGTCACCGGACAGGCCGGTCCCCGGCGTGCAGCCGCTGCTGCAGGGCAAGCCACCGATCTGGCCGGGGTTCACCGCCGTCGGGCGGTTGCGGTAGGTGCCGGTCGGCAGCACCTGGCGCAGCGTGTATTCAACGAACGGATCCAGGTCGCTGAAGGTATACGCGCCAGCACTGTTGGTCTGCGCCGTGGTGATCACCGCGCCGGTGGCCGCGTTCAACAGTTCGACCGTGGCATCGGCGATCGCGGCATCGCTGCCGTCGCGCACGTTGTTGAAGTTGCCGTCGATGTAGACGAAACCCGACAGCGACGGACGCCGCACTTCCGGGAAGTTGTAGCGTAGGCCTGCCTCGCTGGCGCCCACGGCGATGGCGCTGATCGAAGAGTTCGGCGAACCGGCGGCGTAGTTACCGCCCAGCGAGGGTTCGCTGCCACCGCTGGTCGGCAGAGCGACCGGGCCGTTGACGAAGCCGGCCGGCTGGGTCTGCGTCAGTGTGTAGCCGCTGGCATCGGCCGGCGACAGGTCGCTGAAGCTGTAGCTGCCATCGGCGGCGGTGACGGTGGCGAGCTCCACCGCGTTGCCATAGGCATCGGTGCCGGTCAGCGTGATGGTCACACCCTGGATGCCCGGTTCGCTGCCGACGCCCTGGTGCGTGCCGCCATTGGCGCCTGCACGGTCGCGATCCTGGAACACCACGCCGGCCAGCGACGAGCGCGTGACCAGGATGTCTTCGGTGCTGGTGTTGTTGCCCTGGTTGCCGTCCACCTGCTCGGTGGTGATGCTGGCGGTGTTGATCTGCGCAGCCGCGCCGGGATAGGTCGTCCAACGCACCGGGATGATGACGCGCACCTTGCCGGACACGGTGACGTCGCCCAGTTGGCAGGTCAGCACCAGCGCCGCCGCGGCGCAGGTGCCGGTTCCGTTGGGCACCTCATCGCCACCCGGCGATGGGCCCTTCTTCTGCCAGCTGGCGGACCCAAAGATCTCCAGGCCGGCAGGCAAGGTATCGGTGATGACCGTGCCGGTCCCGTTGAGCGGACTGTCGCCGGCGCGGTCGCGCGACAGACTCGCGCCCGGACCATTGTTGACGCCCTCGATGACCCAGTAGAACGGCTGGCGCAGTGCCACCGATGTCGCCGGGGCAGCGGGCAACGCAGCATCCGGATCGCTGTCCGGCAGCGTGGTGAAGACATGCTTGCTGACGCCGACGTCGGCGCGCACGCGGATCGAGGTCTGCTCGACCACGCTGTTGTCGGCGGGGTTCGGGTCGGTCTCGGCGTGCAGGACTTCGACGTAGTTGCGGGCGGTGTCGCCACTGGCGCCAGGCGGCGATTCGTAGCGGTACTGGATGAACACGTAGCTGGTCGCGTTGACGCCGAGGATGCCGGTCGCGTCGCTGCTGCCGAAGCCTGCGCCGGGTACGTCGCATTCGATGCTCAGGCCGTTGTCGGTGGGCGTGATGCCTGTACCGATGAACGGATTGGCGCTGGTCACCGTGCAGCCCACGGTGCTGAATGCCGCCGTGGCACCGCCGACGTCCCCCCGCGCAATGCCCATGAAGCGGACTTCCCGCCCGGCAGGCACGCGATAGGTGTCGTGGATGCGCACGCTGCTGGCCACCGAAGGGCCGATGTTGCGCACGGAGATCCGGTACGTGATCAGGTTGGCCGCCGGATTGAGGGCGTCGTAACCCAGCGGGTCCACGCCACCGGTGAATCCCAGGTCGGTCTTGTTGACGATCAGGTCGGCCTCGCCCTGCTGGAACGTCAGCGAGGCGCTCTTTGTGTCGTCGGCGTCACTGATGTCGGTGTTGTAGTTGAACGGACCGTCGGCATCGCTGCCGGTCGCGCCGCCGTTGATGACGAAGCTGGCGACGTTGTCGAACTGGCGACCCGCAGGATTGTTGCCGCTGTTGACGTTCGGGCGGATGGTCACCCGCAGGTCTTCGCTCTGCCGGTGCGCCATCGCCAGCGCCGGGCATGCGATGACCAGTGGCAGCGCGCCGCCGGTCGGGTTGGCATAGGACATGCCACCGGCCGTCGTCGTGGAGGTGATGCCCGCGGAGGGCGTTGCGGTGCAGGCCACGTTGCCGGGCGTACGCACCGCCGAGACCAGTACGAACCCGTCGTCGTTGGCGGGTAGCATGAACGTGTCGCGGAAGACCACGCCGGGCACCGCCGATGCACCCTCATTGAGGTAGGACATCACGTACAGGCTGTTGACGCCCGCCCGACCGACGTTGCCGGTGGTGATGTTCTTGGCCGTGGTACGGATGTTGGCCCGGCGCTCGATGCGCACCCAGTCGCTGGCCTGGTTGTTGGTGCCGTTGATCTCGCCGACCGAATCGGGCACCGACGGATCCACTGCCACGCCGGCGGTGTTGCAGAACGCGCCGCTGGCGGGCGCACCGACACCGCAGATGCCGGGGCTCTGGCCGATGCTGTCGAACAGCGGACCGCTGACGGTGATGACAATGTCGACGGACTGGCCGGGATCCAGCGGCGTGGTCCCGGACCGGCAGACCACCGACGCGCCATTGACGGGGCAGCTCCAGCCGGTCGGCTCGGCGACGACAATGGTGGTGCCCGGCAGGCCTGCCGATGCCGGCACATAGCCGGGAATGGTGTCGTCGACGACGATGCCGGTCGCCGCGACCGCATCGGTGATCGGCAGGTTGGTGACGCGCAGCGTATAGGTGAAGCTGTTGGCGCTCAGGGCAATCGTGTTGTCCGCTGCGGCCGGCGTATTGGTCCACTTCTCGATCTGCAGGTCGACGCGATCGTTGGTGGTGCGCGTGCCGTCGCCCGCGCAGTCGTTGAGGGTGTTGCGGTCCTCATCGATGTTGCCGGTGAGCGGTTCCAGCGAGCCGCCCGAACCACCGGTACAGGCATTGTTGGTCAGCGCCAGGTCGGCCGAGCGTGCGCGGGTGATGATGCGCAGCTCGGGCGCGGACGTGTCCCTGGCCAAGGGATAGCGGCCTGGGTCCAGGTCGCAGGTGACCACCTGCGTCGGCCCGGCCACGTTCCATGTCGGCGGTGCCACCGAGCAGGACCAGTCGCCTGCATTGCCGCCGCTGACGAACTCCTCGCCCGGCGCCAGCGTGTCCACCACGCGGACATTGCCCGTGGCGGCGCGCGGCCCGTAGTTGTGGACCGAGATGGTGGAGGTCATCCGGCTGTCGGCGTCGTCGCCACTGCCCGGCCAGATCGCGACCAGCGCGGGTGTCTTGCGCTTGGCAAGCCCCAGGTCGGCACCGTCGGGGATCACGCTGAACGTGGCGCTGGAACTGTTGTTCGACGGAACGGCATCGGGGGTCTGCGATGTCACCGTCGCGGTGTTGGTGACGTCGCCACTGCTGTTGGGGCCGTTCGAAGGCACCATTGCCTGGATGGTGAAATTGACGATGGCGCCCACGGCCAGGTCGCCCGCAAGCGAACAGCCGCGCGTCGCGTCGCCGTTGCTGGTCGTGCAGGTCCAGCCCGCGGGCTGGTTGCCGCCGGTGACGGTAAAGCCCTGCGGCAGTGCGTCGGTCCAAGAAGGATTGGTCGCCGCACTGGGCCCCAGGTTGCGGACCTGCACATTGAACGTGACCGGCTCGCCAGCGATGGCGGGCGACGGGTTGGCACTCTTGCTGATCGTCAGGTCCGCACCCGGCGTGACCGGCGTGGTCACGTCGGCGGTGTTGTTGCCGACGTTCGGGTCGGGCGTGGCGCCTGCATTGACCACGGCGGAATTGGTGATGTTGCCGCTGCCGACATTCACCTTTCCGCGGAAGCTGAAGGACGCGCTTGCGCCATTGGCCAGCGTGCCGGCATGGGTCGCGGTCATCGCGCCCGTATTGAAGCTCCAGCCTGCACCGGCAAAACTGTCCGGAACAAAACTGATGCCGGCAGGCAGCGTGTCGACGACGTTGAAGCCCGCCGACGCATTGGGACCGTCGTTGAAGACCTCCAGCGTGTAGGTGACCTCGTCGCCGCCGATCACAGGCGACGGCGACGCCGACTTGACCAGGCGCAGGTCGCCCGACTGGATCAGCGTGGTGCCCTGGCTCAGGTGATTGTTGTCGGTATCGCTGTCGCCGGCGTAGAACGGATGTGCGGGCGGCAATGCGTTCAGCGCTTCCGCCGCAGCCGGCAGATTGCCGGCGAATCCGACCGCGCCGTGGACCTGCACGGTGCCCGCGGCCATGCCAACGGTGTTCATCTCGATGTCGAAGGCGACTGCCGAGGCGTCCTGCGTCAGCGTCGGTATGTCGCAACGGATCCGCACCGGCGCGCCGCCCTGGCTTGTGCAGAACGCAGGCAGGGTGCCCGCGGTGGCGCCGGTCGGCAGGTCGAACAAGGCAACGGCGTTGGACACGGTATCGGTGTCGCCGTTTTCAACGACGACGCGATAGACCACCGTGCCGCCGACCGGGGTCGGGTCGTAACCGGTATCGGAGAGATTGCTGATCTGGAGGTCGGCCGCCCAGGCTGCCGGCGAGATCGCGCACAACAGCGCGAAGGCCCAGCGCTTGAACGGTGTCGCCCCGGTCCGTGCAGGGTCCGGCGGCCGGAGCCTGGAGTGTCGAAGGTCGGGCGCACGCTGTTCGAGACGAACGCGTGCAATGGCTTCGCCGAAGGCGATCCGGTCAGATTGATGAGTCACGCACTTTCCCCTGAAACCCGGCCCGCCAGAAACCGGCAAACCTTCTTCTCTCGAGCGGACGCACACGACTGCTCCCTGTGCAGGCATGCGCGAAGATGCCTGGACGGAGAACACACCCGCGCGATCCGGCAGGTGCACGCCCTGTCCAAGCACCGCGCAATGTAGAAGAGGCTCCAGGATGCCTCGCTATCGCTACATCACCTCAGAACGGTCCATGACTTCAATAAATTGATATGTAACGCAATAAATGGATATGAAATGCGATACGCATGAATATTTCGTCATGCTGTGCATATCCGATTTGCGCGCATCTGCAGCGTCACAGCGTGCAGCCAAGTGTCGGAGGCGACGACCTCCCCTCCTGCAACATGGGGCAATGTCTCAGGCATGCGCACGACGCGCTCGCTGGGAACGACGAAAGAGTACGGAGAGGGGATGGAGATTCCAGATGCTCTGGCACACATCGCCACGTCGCATCACGCGCCGCGCAGGCCCGATCATTCGCGAACGTATGCGCGACGGCGGGCAAGCGATCCGCGATCGCGCGGGTCGAGGCGACCGGACTAGCTGGCCGGCTTCGCGGAAGTATCCAACCTGAGCATGTAGCCGACCTTGCGTACGACCGTCAGTGGCAGCTCTGCGCCGGACCTTGACGAGACCTTGCGGCGCAGGCGGTAGACCAGCATCTCCAGCCGGCAGGGATCGAAGTCGCTTTCGGCCTCGATCAGGGCCGTGACCAGCGTTTCCCTCGCGACCGGCGCATGCGGGGAGGCTTCCAGTCGCGTCACCAGCACGCGCTCGAGCCCGGTCAGCGCGACGGCCTGCCCGGCCGGCGACAGCAGCCGCCAGCCATCGGCTTCGACGCGCCAGCCATCCCGCGCGTCCGCCAACGCCGGGATCGTCGGCCCAGGCGGTGCAGCTGCGCCCTCGTTGCCGACGGCGGTGCTGGACAGGCGTCGCGACAGGCTGCGCAGGCTGGCCGCCAGCACATCGACCGCGATCGGTTTGGTCAGGTACAGGTCGGCGCCTTCGTTGAATCCGCGCACACGGTCGGAATTGCCGCCGCGACCGGTCAGCATCACGATGCCGGCGCCGGTGGTCTCGCGCAGGCGCCGGGCCGCCAGGAAGCCGTCCTCGTCGGGAAGACCGACGTCGAGGACGATCAGGCGATAGCGGTTGCTCAGCAGTTCGCGATACATCTCGAAGGCGCTGGCGACGCCCTGCACGTCGAAGCCGGCGATCCGCAGTCCCGGGACCAGCACGCCTTCGCGGAGTTCGTCGTCGTCTTCGACGACCAGGACGCTGGGCAATGTGGACATCATCGGGAATTCCTGGATCGCGGTACCGGGCGTGCGCAACGCGTCCCCACGCCCGGGCGGGCAAGGATACGGGGGGCATGCCATGCGCAGCGGTCACCGTCACTCATCGTTCGAACGCAAGTATGCGCGACGCGCCTGTTTTCAAGTCCTGCGCCCGCACGAACCCACGAGACTAACCAAACTAACCAATCTTTCATGCAGACACGTACCCGCAGTTGCGTGGCCTCGGCCTGTTCCGTGCAGACGCGTGCAGCTCGGTCATAATCGCCCCCGCACGACCGCCACCGCGTCCCCGGCGCGCGGGTTCCAGCGAACCAGGAACCACCGCGACCGCGTTCCGGACGCGCCCCGGGGATGGCAGCCACCGATCACCACGCGAACGCACTCCTCCATGACGACCCGCCCGCGCGTGACCGCGTCCCGACCGGGATGCCACTGCTGCTGGACATTGTGTGCACTGCTGGTGCTGATGCTGATCGGATCGCCGGCCATGGCCGCGATACCCGCGCCTGCACAGGCCGGCCCCAGCGACGCGCCGATCCTGAAGCACTACGGCGTCTCCGAGGGCCTGCCGCAATCCGGAGTCAATGCGCTGGTGCAGACCCGCGACGGCTATCTGTGGGTCGGCACCTACGGCGGCCTGGCGCGCTTCGACGGTTCCCAGTTCACGCTGTTCCCGGCGCGGCGTGGCGATCGCGGGGCCCACGACGCCGGTCGCCGTCGCCCGCCCGCCGGACCGATCCGCGCCGGCTCCCTCGAAGAGGAGATCGGCGGCCCCTCCAGCGACCGCATCGTGTCGCTGCACCAGGACGATGCAGGGCGGCTGTGGGTCGGCACGCAGGATGGCGGACTCAGCGTCCTCGACCAGGGACGCTTCATCGCGTTGCCGATCTGCGAGCAGCAATGCCTGGTATCGGCCATCGCGCAGGATGCACAGGGCACGATCTGGGCCGCGACCGATACCGGCATTTTCCGGATCAATCCGGCGACGCGCGCCACCAGCCTGCTCCGGCACAGTCTCGACGGCGCCTACCGCAAGCTGGCCCGGACCGACGATGGTCAGCTGTATGCCGCAGGCCATCAGACGCTTGCGACGATCAGCAACGGCGCGCTGGCCGCGATCGTGCTGCCGGACACTCCGGCGCGGATCCACGACATCGCCGCGGCGGGACCGGACCTGCTGGTCGCCACCGCGAC
The DNA here is from genome assembly GCF_054902115.1 of Luteimonas sp. RIT-PG2_3. NCBI lineage: Bacteria > Pseudomonadati > Pseudomonadota > Gammaproteobacteria > Lysobacterales > Lysobacteraceae > Luteimonas > Luteimonas sp. RIT-PG2_3. The sequence goes on from NZ_JBUBPF010000014.1 coordinate 23,779, forward strand.
GGGACTGCTGCGCCGCGCCAGCGGGCGCGGGACATGGTCGCGCGTGGGTGGCCAGCAGGCGCTGCGCGGGATCCACGTGTCCGCAGACGGGGCCACGTGGCTGTTCGCCGGCAACGGCGATCTCTGGATGCAACGCGGCACGGCCGCATGGGAACGGGTGCCGCTGCCACCGCCGATCAAGGCCACCACGCTGGCGTCGGACCGCGAAGGCAATCTGTGGGTGGGCACCCACAACCGCGGCGTCCTCCGGTTGACGCGGCCGTGGATCGGACTGATGTCCGATCCGGCCCTCGACATGCAGGCCCCGGGACGCGCGGTCGTCGACGATGGCGCGGGCGGCCTGTGGTTCGGCATGGGCTGTGGTGGCCTGCGCCATTGGCAGGCTGACGGCCGCCTGCAGCAGATCGCAATGGATCGCGGCCTGTTCGACGACGACTGCATCAGCAGCCTGTTGCTGGACCGCGCCCCGCCGGCGCATGACGGGCACGATCGCGACGTGGGTGATCCCCGCACGCACGATCGCGGCACGGCACTGTGGATCGGCATGGCCAACGGCAAGCTCGGACACTGGCGCGACGGCAGGCAGTCCGTGGTGGCGACCTTCCCGGGCAATGGTTCCGTCGGCATCTGGCAGGCCGCGGACGGGCAACGCTACGCGGCAGCGGGCACGCAGACTTTCAAGCTGCACGTCCCGGCGTCGCCTGCACGCGCGTCGATCGAACCGGTGCCGGCATTGACGGGCATGCGGACGGCCCTGATGACTGACGCCCGTGCCGGCGGCACCTGGTTCGTCGGCAACCGCGGCGCGATCCGGATGCAGCACGACCGCATCGCCGAACAGTGGATTTCCGGACAACATCCGGCGATGCGTTACGCCCGGTCGCTGTACGAGGACGAGGACGGCGTGCTGTGGATCGGCACCTATGGCGGCGGGCTCAACCGCATCCAGGGAGGCCAGCTGCTCAACTATCAGCAGCAGGACGGCCTGTTCGACAACACCGTCTCCTGCATCCTGGCCGATGCCGAGGGACGCCTGTGGCTGGGCGGCAACCGCGGCATTTCGATGCTTACCCGCGAGCAGCGCCGCTCGGGCGCCGCCAGCCTCAGGACCGCCGGCTTCACCGAAGTCGACGGCCTGGTGCCTGCCGAGGTCAATGGCGGCACCCAGTCGGCATGCCACCGCGATGCCTCGGGCAAGCTGTGGTTCGCGCTGGTGGAAGGCTTTGCCGTCATCGATCCACGCAAGGTCGCGACCCCGGCGCGGCGCGACCTTCCCGTCCACATCGAGCGCGTCTCGGTCAACGGCCAGCCGCTGGCGGTCGCCGAACGCCTGACACTGGGTGCCAACAGCGACACGCTCGAGATCGCCTTCACCGCCATCAATCTGACGACACCGCAGCAGACGCAGTTCCGGCTGCGAATGTCGGGATCGGGGACCGGCGACGACTGGATCGACTCCGGCCACGTCCGCAACGTGTTGTATCCGCATGTGCCCTGGGGCGACCACCTCTTCGAGGTGCAGGCGCGCAACGAAGGCGATCCCTGGCCGAAGGCCAGCACCCGGCTCTGGATCAGCCGGCCGATGCCATGGCACCAGCGGCCGTGGATCTGGCTGCTGTCGACGTTCCTGGGCCTGGTCGTGCTGTTTGCGGGTTATCGCAAACAGGACGAGGGCGACGCCCGGCATCGCGCCCGGCTTGCGCGCCTGCGTGTACGCATCTCGTCGTCAGACGTCGACGGCCGGCGCTGACGGCGCCGCTGCGGGCAGCAGGATCTCCAGGCCGGTCCCCATCCCGGGTACGCTCTGCACCGTGATGTCGCCGCCGGCCTCGATGATCGTGCGCTCCACCACCGCCAGGCCGATGCCGGTGCCCGATGCACTGGACTTGGTGGTGAAGAACGGTTCGAAGATGCGCTGGGCGACGTCCTCGCTCATGCCGCAACCGTTGTCGACAAACACGATGCGGATGCCGCGCGCGACCGCATCCGCGCAGATCCGGAACGTGCCGCCGTCGGGCATCGCATCGCGCGCGTTGCTGGCGATGTTCAGCACCGCCAGTTCGAATTCCGCGCGATCCAGTTCGACCCACAACGGCGTGGCCGGCAGTTCCAGTTCGGTCTCGATGTCGGCGCCGAACAACTGCGCCAGCAATGGCCAGGTGTCCTGCAGCGACGCGGCCGCATCGAACACGCTGGTGTTGCGGTCATCGCTGCGCGACAGCGTCAGCAGGCGGCGGGTCAGGGCCTCGCCACGCTTGGCGGCCAGCTCGATGCCGACCAGGCTGCGCAACGCATCGTTGCCATCGCCGGTCATCCGCGGCACCGAGGCATAGCCGACGATGATGGCGAGGATGTTGTTGAAGTCGTGGGCGACGCCACTGGCCAGACGCCCCACGGTCTCGATCCGCTGCGCATGCAGCAATTGCGCATGCGTGCGCGCGTTCTCCTCGATCTCGTCCTCGAGCTGGTCGCAGACCATGTCCAGCTTCAGGCTGCGCAGACGCGCCCGCTGCGAGGCCGCGATCAGGCGATCGAGGATCGCCGCCACGACCAGGAAGCTCAGGATCGACACGGTCAGGTTCGACACCACGTCGCCCTGCAGCGTGGCCTGCCACGATGCCGGCCACGCGCCCTGCCAGGCCGCCTGCCACCCTGCCTGCTCCTGACCGCTGCCCAGATCCACCCAGGCCCCCAGCGACATCGCCAGCAGCATCAGCGCCATCGTCGCCCAGACCGCGAACCGGCCCAGCAGCAGCCCCGCGAACAACAGCGGCACCAGGTGGGTCACCTGCAGACCGGATTGCGCACGCAGCCCGTATTCCAGGTAACTGTGGCCGATCAGCGCCAGCGCACCCAGCAGGGTCAGGTAGGCCGTGAGCCGGAAATAGCCCTGGCGGACCGCGAAGATGCCGAGCCATACCGCGACCGCGGCCAGCAGGCTGGGCCAGTGTTGCCGGACCGGCACGCCGCGCATGAGGGCTTCCCAGGCGACCATCGCCGGCACCAGCACACCGATCGCCAACAGGATCATCTGCAGCGCGGAGCCATTGTGGCGGTCGATCTCTACCCCCGGCGGTGGCGCCCACCATCCACTGAGCGCGCGGCGCCAGCGCGGACCGCTCGCGGCCCCGGGTCCGGCGCTCGCATTCGATTGCTGCGGAAACTCCGTCACCAGGGAAGCACCTCTTTCCGCGCACGCCGCGCCGGCGCAAGTATGGCGCGCGCGACGGCCGGCATACAGCGCGCTCACGGCAAGCGACCATGGCGCGCGACCACGGCACATGCCGCATCGGCCAGTCCGTGCGTCTTCACGGCATCGTTGCGTCGCCGTGCGCGCGAGCGGCTATGCTGGCGCCCGCTGCCCCCGGGAGTGCTCGTGCTGCGGATGTTGTTCCACTGGCTGCGTCGCCACCAGGTCGTCGATCCGGTCGACCGCCGCAACGCGCCGATGCTGCAGGCGCTGCTGCTGATCCTTGCCGTGGCGCCCCCGGCGTTCTGGGCCTACCGCATCTTCGCGATGGACCTGCCGTGGCGCGAGGGCGAGACCATCAGCCTCGTTGGCGGCATGCTGGTCAGCGCGATCGCCGTGCTGTGCTTCCTGCTGATCCGTCGCGGGCATTTCCAGTGGGCCTTGCGCCTGCTGCTCGGCGTGGTTGCCGTGGCGATGCTGGCCGCCTACGCCACGCATGGCCTGTCGGCGCAGCTGTACGAAGAACCACTGCACGTGATGTGGCTGTTCGTCGCCGGCATGATGATCGGGCGACGTGCGCTCTGGACCATCTACCTGGTGCTGCTGGTCGCGATCTTCATCGGCGCGAGCGTGGACCTGCGCACCGATCCCGACCTGCATGGCCCGTACGGCTACGCCGATGCCGCGATCCGCTCGGTGATGTTCCTGATGATCGCGCTGGTCGTCGACCGGACCACGCTGGCGCTGCGCAACAGCCTGGCCGACGCGCGCGACCATGCGCGCCAGCTCGCCGCCGGCAACCGGCGGCTGCAGGCGGAAATGGAAGCGCGCGCCAGGACGCAGGAACAACTGATCCATTCGCGGAAGATCGACGCCGTCGGCAAGCTGGTCGGCGGCGTCAGCCACGACTTCAACCATCTGCTGACATTGATCCTGGGCTACGCCGAACGCGCACGCCATGCGCGCGATGCCGACGAACTGGGCACCAGCCTGGATGGCATCACCGCGGCCGGCCGGCGCGCGGCCGGCCTCAGTGACAAGCTGCTGCAATTCAGCCGGCCAGAGGCCACCACGATCCAGACCTTCGACCTGCGTGCGCTCGTGGAAGACAGCAGGCCGATGCTGCAGCAGGCGCTGGGCGGACGGATCGTGCTGTCGATCGTGCTGCCGCAGAGGCCCTGCCCGGTGGCCTTCGACCGCGAGCAGTGCCTGCTGATCCTGCTCAACATCGCCGTCAACGCCGCGCATGCGATGCCCGACGGCGGCAGGTTCGAGATCCGGATCGACGCGGATGACGAGTCGCGCCACGTGGATGCCTGGCTGCGCGACACCGGCACCGGCATGTCGGCCGAGATCCTGGCGCAGATCTTCGATCCGTTCTTCACCACCAAGCCGGCGGGCCTCGGCATCGGGCTGGGCCTGCCGATGGCCAGGGACCTGATCAACGGCCACGGCGGCAGCCTCGAGGTCAGCAGCCGCCCGGGGCACGGCAGCTGCTTCCACCTGCGGCTGCCGATGGCCATCGCATCACACGGCAGCGGTTCTCTTGACGCGCATGTCGACGCACATGTCGACGCGTACCCCGCCCCCCATGCAGACGCGACGGACGATGCGCGCGATGCGGGCGCGGCGCACTACCAGGACAGGACGTAGCCGATTCCGCGGACCGCCCGCAACGGCAAGGGCGTCGAGGTGCTTTCCGCGCATTTCCTGCGCAGGCGATAGACCAGCATGTCGAGCCTGTGCGCATCCATGCCCTGTTCGTCGCCGCCCAGTCCGGCGACCAGGCTGTCGCGCGTGACCGGCCGCCCGGCCGATGCGGCCAGCAGGCCCAGGAACTGCCATTCCGGCAGCGTCAGCACGATCGACGTGCCGTCCGGCGCGACCAGGGTCCATTGGGTCTCGCCCAGGCGCCACCGGCCCGCCATCGACGCCACCTCGCGCGTGGTCCGCAGTCGCTGCAGCAGGCCGTGCAGCGATGCCGTCACGACCTCCATCTCGACCGGCTTCTCCAGGTAGACGTCGGCCCCGGCCTGCAGGCCACGGACCTTGTCGCTGCTGCGGCGATGACCACTGAGTACGATGATGCCGGTGTCCGGCGATGCCAGACGCAGGTGCGAGGCCACCGACAGCCCGCTCTCGTCGGGCAGGCCGATATCCAGCAGTACCAGATCGAAACGCCGGACCGTCATCGCGCGGTACAGCGCGCGCGCATCGGGCATGCCCTCGGCGTCGAATCCGGAGCGCCGCAGGATCGGCAGCAACACGCCTTCGCGCAGCTCATCGTCGTCCTCGACCACGGCCAGCGCAGGCAGCGGGGCATCCTCCATGCGCGGCAGCATCGTGATCAGCGACATCCATCCTCCGGTCGGCAACTGCGCTGCGCATGGCGGTCCGGTACATCGCGAGGCCCGCGCGTGCCGATGGTAGCACCCGTGCCGGCTGGCCCCTGCCATGCGCGGGCGCAGGCGCAGGCGCAGTCGGCATCATGCTCGTACAAGCGTTCGTGGACTGCGCGACCCGACGCGCTCTTAGAGGGGATACTCGAAGCGTTACTCGATGGGCGCCGCCACGATCAGCTTGTCGGTGGGATAGCCCTTGGCCGCAGCGGCGGCCACCAGCTGGTCGTAGCGCGCGCGTGGCATCGTCGGCGAGCGCGACAGGATCCACAGGTACTTGCGGCTGGGACCGCCGACGACCGCCCACTGGTAATCCGCGTCCAGTGCGACGACCCAGTAGTCGGCCCAGACGCCGGGCACCCAGGACAGCCAGGCCGGCGCGAAGCGCACCTTCAGTTCGCCCGGCTTGCCGGAAACGCCACGGGCGACGCCGACCGACTCGTCGCGGCTGCCATCGCGCTTGCGGCAGGCGTTGCGCACCTCGATGTCGCCACCGGGGAGTTTGGTATAGGTCGCGGTGATGTTGTCGACGCACTGCCGCTGGAAGAACATCGGCAGATGCGCAATCTCGTGCCAGGTACCGGCGTAGCGGTCCAGGTCGAGCGCGGCGACGGAGGTGTTGGCGTCGGCGGCAACGGCGCTACCGGCCGCCGAGGCCAGCGCGATGGTCGCCAGGGTCGTTGCCATCATCGAACGCAGGCGCATGGAAGCTCTCCGATCCGGGAACATTGCAGGAGCGCCCATCTTCCATGGACCGGATGATGGCGGCGCGAAGCCGCCGGAACGATCAAGCGTCAGCCGACCGCGCTGGTCGCTGCGTGGATCAGCTGGGTGGACAGCTCGCCGCGATTGCGCCCCTTGATCTTGGCCGCGTACAGCGCGCGGTCGGCCATCTGCACCAGGCAGGTCGGATCAGCGGGGTGGTCGGGAAACGCCGACACACCGAACGACAGCGTCGCGCGCATCGAAACGCCGTCGTACTCCACGCGCAATCGCTCGAAGGCCGTGCGCAGTTCGTCGGCGATGTCGTAGGCCTGCGCCATCGAGGTCTCCGACAGCAGCAGCAGGAATTCCTCGCCGCCGTACCGGCAGACCAGGTCGCGCGGACGCGCACTGAGCAGCAGCAGCCGCGCCATCGCCTTGATCATCTCGTCACCGGCCAGGTGGCCATAGGTGTCGTTGATGTCCTTGAAGTCGTCGATGTCGATCAGCACCAGCGCCAGCGGCAGGTGGCGCTCATGCGAGCGCGCCAGCTTGCGCGCCAGCACCTGGTCGAGGTGGCGCCGGTTGGACAGGCCGGTCAGCGGGTCGCGCACCGCCTGGTCCTGCAACTGCGCCTGCAACGAGGTGATCTCGGCCAGTTGCGTGCGCAGCTGCTTGCGGCTCTTGCGCAGGTTGACGCCGCGCTGGTGGGCGCCATACGCGAGGATCAGCAGGTAGGTCGAGAACACCAGCATGCACAGCACCGTGGTGAGCATGCTGGTGGCGGGGCGGAACGCCGGCCCGACGATCAGCATCGCCAGCACCACGCCGAACGTCATCGACGCGGCCGCGTCGCGCAGCCCGGCCAGTCCGCGATAGATCATCAGGTTCATGCAGGCAGCGGCGAACAGCATGAAGCTGACCCACAGCGGGAAGCCCCAGACCCCGACCCAGGCCCCGAACAGCACCCCGTCGATCAGCAGGTTGCGCATCTCCGCGCGCACCTGTTCGCGCGAGCGGCGGGCGACCCAGTAGGCCAGTTGCGGCGACACCAGCATGTGCAGCGCCAGCAGGCCCCACATCAGCGGGCCGGCCTGCAGGAACAGCAGGTGGGTACCGAGCACGCAGAACAGCAGGACGAACGAAACCGACCGGTTGCGCCAGTTGAGTCGGACGACCCAATGCTCGTGCTTTCGGACCACCAGTACCCCTGCGCGGATGCGTGCCGGCTCGCGTCTGGCTGGAGGGGCCCAGACACCGGAATGGTCGGCAAGGATAGCCCATGACCCGACGGCTGGGACGCCCACGGGAGCGAAGTCTCGCCCGCGGGCCGCATCCTGCCCAGGATGTCCAGCGGTGCCATCGGAACCGGGGCACCGGGGCCGTCCCGCCGCGCCCTGCCCGGCCCCTGAACGCGGATCGCTGGCCGCGACGGCGGCCCGGGTGGGCCTTACGGCGAGGCCGGGAAGATCCCGTCGACGCCCTTGCCCAGCACCGGCAGCCGCAGCACCGAGCCGTCGTTGCCACCGACATGGACGCCCAGCCGGGGCGTCTGTGCCTGCTCCGGGGTCACGGTATTGCCACGGTCGGCGCCGGAGATCGTCAGCCGCAGGCGCTCGCCCGGCCTGACGATGCGGCCGATGGCCAGCATCGCGAACTCCAGCGTGACCGGCGTCGACGACAGCGGCGCCGCCGCCAGCACGTCCGCCGACGCCGAGGTCGGGAACGGCAGGCCGAAGTTGTCGTAGGGCGCCTTGCCCAGCGTACGGTGCGACGCACGCAGGATGCCTTCGGTCAGCAGCCGCGAACTGCCGTCGGGCTGGACCACGCTGAGGTAGGCATAGACGTCGGCATCGCGGGCGTTGTCCGACGACAGCTGCAGCTTCACCACCGGCACGCCGGCCAGGTGCAGGTCGCGCTGCAGCGGCGGCGAAGTATAGGTCAGCGACTTCATGTCGTTGCTGGCCATCTCCACTTCATAGACGCGGCGCAGCAGCCAACGCGTGCCGACATCGCCGGTGGTCGTGCTGTAGTCGACGATCCAGGGCTGGCGCGTCGGCGTGGCATCGGCCTGGAGCGCCAGCGAGCCGTCGTTCTGCGATTGCACACTGCCGGCACTGCGCGCGGACAGCGGGAAGTCGCGATAACCGGTATCGCGCGGCGGCCAGGTCGATGCGGTGAACCAGTCGGTGCGCTCGGGCGTGCGCTGCAGTCCGTAGTGCACGGCCGGACGGTCCTCGGCACCGTTGCGCTTGCCCAGCAGCCAGCGGTCGAACCAGCGCAGGGTTTCGCGCGCGATGATGTTGCGCTGCTCGATGTCGCGCGGATCGTTCGGCATCGGCCCGTGGCTGCCATGCGCATACGGCCCGAAGATCAGCTTGCGCGGCGTGGTCAGGTTGGCGAACCAGTACAGCATGTCGTTGGGATAGATGTCGTGCCAGCCGCCGAACAGCATCGCCGGCACCCGGCTGCGGTTGACGCGGTCGACGATCGTCAGCAGGTTGTTCTCGCCGGTGGCCTGGTAGGCATCGATGAACGCAATGCGGTCGCGCAGCACGCCCAGCGTCCGGAACTCCTCCATGCGGCTGCTGTAACCGGTGCTGTCGCCACCGAGCTTGTGCTCCTCGATCGCGCGCCGCAGGTCGACCTGCTGCGGATCGGCATCGACCTGGGCGATGTTCGTGATCGGTCCGTCGAGCGCAGTGGTGCGGTTGTCGCCGGCCGCCACGCGCGTGCTCCAGCCGTTGATCCAGCCGTCGCGGTAGACGCCGCCCATCGCGTAGCCGCCATTGGGACCATCGAAGAACGCGACGTTCATCGACAGCGCCTTCAGTGCCTTCGGCCGTTCGGCGGCGACGCGCGGCTGCACTTCGGCCAAATAGGAGCCGCCGATCATGCCGACGGTGCCGTCGCTCCAGGGTTGCCGCGCGATCCAGCCGATCGCGTCGAAGCCATCGCGGCCTTCGACATCGTCGCCTTCGCCGTGCGAGGGCCCGAACGAGGCGCCGGAGCCACGCATGTCGATCACCGCGACCGCATAGCCGTAGGCCAGCAGCAGCAGCGGACCGGTCGGCTTCGCCGGCACCTGCAGCACGCCGCGGGCATCGGCCGGCGCATCCGGCCAGCGCACGGTGCCGCCATCGGGCAGCGGCTTGGCGCGGCCGTAGCGCGTGTACTCGATGACGGTCGGGAAGCGGCCGCTGGCCGGCTTGCCATCGACGACCGGCAGGTAGACATCGACCGCCAGCCGCACGCCGTCGCGCATCGGGATGTAGACCGAGCGGCGGACCGCCTGCCGGAACACATGCGGTTCGTCGATCCGGTACTGGCCCAGTCCGGCGTCAGCGGTGGACTGGCCGGCAGGCACCTGCGCCAGTGCGCTGCCGCCTGTCGCCAGTGCCAGTGCCAGTGCGAGCGCCCACAGCCACTGCATGCCTGCCCTGCTTGCCATGTCGATCACGCCTCCACGTCGGTCCATTGCCCAGTCTGTTCGCTGCGATAGATCGCGAGCAAGGTCTTGACGGCCTGGATGCCGGTGGCGGCCCCGACCGGTGACGGCTCGGAGGCACGCAACGCGGCGATGAAACTGGCGAGCTGGGCGCCGAAATGATCCGGCGCGGCGCCTTCGGGCACGGCGATCTCGCGCACGCCGCCGGGTTCGCACAAGAACAGCTTGTTGGGGTAATGGAAGATGCGCAGCGCGCCGCGCGTGCCATGCACGCGGATCGAACCGGCGGCCGGCGTCCACTCGCCGGTATCGCCGGCGAAGCCCTGCCCGTCCTTCCAACTGCGGCCCATGCTGAAGACCGCTTCCCAGGGCATGTCCGAACCGACCGTGCCTTCCTCGTAGATCAGCGAGCCGATCGCGCCGTTGGCGAGTTCGACGAGCGCGAACTCGGTGCGCATCGGGCCGCCGGTGCGATTGCCGCGACCGATCGCGCGGGTGATCGGGCTGCCGGTCAGCAACGGGAAGATGTCGAGCAGGTGTACGCCATGGTCGACCAGTCCCATGCCACCGCCGCCCGGCGTGCCTTCGGGATAGTGCGCGCTGGACATCGGCTTGAATGCCGCGGCACCGGCGCCGGTGACCACGCGCTCCTCCAGCAGCAGGACATCGCCGATCGCGCCCTCGGCGATCATCCTGCGCGCCAGCTGCACTGCCGGCAGGAACCGGTACGACGAGCCGTACATGTATTCGACGCCGTTGCGGCGACAGGCCTCGGCCATCGCCAGCGCGTCGTCCAGGCTGGTGGTCATCGGCTTCTCGCACAGCACGTGCACGCCGGCATTGGCGAGTTGTTCGGTGATCGGGCGATGCGAGGCGACAGTCGACAGTACGCAGCCGATGTCGGGCTTGATCTGCTCGAGCATCTCGGCGCAGGTCAGGAACCCCGGCGCCGACAGTCGCGCGGCGACCTCGGCGGTACGCTCGGGCCGGGGATCGACGACGGCGACGATCTCGACCTCGGGAAGGGCCAGGTAGGCGGCGATGTGGGCCTCGGCGACAGCGCCCAGGCCGATGATGGCAACGCGGACAGGTGTAGGTGTGTTCATGCCGCGAGTGTCCTGCGGCCCCGAGTAAGCAGGCATCCGCCGCCGGGTAAGGCGGGCGCCGGGGCCGCTCAGAGCGGCCCGTTCTCCATGCCGCAGTCGCGGACCAGGGCCTGGAACGTCGGATCCTCGCGCAGCGAGCGCAGCACCGGCAGCGCCGGGGCGTACATCGCCCAGGCGGCGTTCTGCGCCGTGGCGACGCGGAACCAGCCGACCGCGCGCTTGGTCTGCCCCAGCGCCGCCGCCACCAGCATCGCGGCCTCGGCATAGGACGGCGTGGTCGCCGCGCGCGCCTCGAACGCATGCAGCTGCTGCTGGGCGCGATCGTGCTCGCCGATGCAGGCCAGGATGCTGCCCAGCGCGCCCTGGAAGAACGGCACGTTGGGCAGCAGCTCCACCGCGCGCTTGCCGTAGTCGTAGGCACGCGGATCGCGGAAGTGGATCGCCAGGTTCAGCCCCAGGAAGCAGTGCGTCACCGCCTCGGAGGGATTGATCGTCAGCGTGCGTTCCAGCTGGACCTGCGCCTCCTCGTAGGCGCCGCCCATGTGCAGCAGCTGGCCCAGCTGGCCGTTGACGACCGGCGAGGTCGGCGCGCGCGAGACCGCCATGTGCGCGATCTGGATCGCTTCGTCGAGGCGGCCCTGGGTCGAGAGGAAGTCGGCATACCACTGCAGCGCGATCGCGCTGGATTCGTCGAGCTCGATCGCCTTCAGGAACGAACTCTCGGCACTGGCGAAGCGCAGTTGCGACAGGTGGATGAAGCCGCGCGTGGAATACGCCGTGGCCAGGCCGTCGTTCAAGGCCAGCGCGCGATCGACATAGGTCATCGCCTTCTGGGTCGCGGTGCCGGCGTCGGCGCCGTCGTAGAACACGCTGAGAATCTCGCAGTCGGCCATGCCGACCAGCGCCGGCGCACAGGCCGGGTCCTGGTTCAACGCGTGCAGGAAGCTCTGGCGCGCTTCGGCAAGCCCCGACGGGCTGCGCACCGACACCAGGCGCTGGCCGTTGGTCAACGCCATGAAGCCCGACGACTGCCGGTACTGCGTCCAGGTCTGGCGGCCGGAGTAACCGCTGGTGGCCAGCATCAGCTCGCGGCGCAGGGTATCGCACAGCCGCTGTTCGATCGCGAAGGCATTGGAGATGTCGCCCTGCTCGCTGGCGGCCCAGCAGATCTTGGCGTCGGCCGGCGTCACGCAGCGCAGGCTCAGCACCAGGTCGCGCTTGATGACCCGGACCGAGGACTGCAGCACCAGGGTGCAGCCGGCGGGCACGTCGGCATCGCCGTCGCGGGCGCTGACTTCCAGTCCCGATTCGCTGCCCAGCGCATTGAGCAGGGTGTCGCGCCAGCAGGCGCCCAGCTTGACCGTGGTCGCGCCATCGGACAGCAGCGCCGGCGGCATCACCGAGATCAGCATGCGGCCACGGGCCTGGCCGACGATGCAGGCCAGTGCCGACGGCCGCGCGATCTGTTCGTAGGCCACCGCCAGCGCATAGCCGACGCCGGGCACGGTCTGGATCGGATCCTGGCCGTCGAAATACTTGGCCAGGTGGCGGCGGGTTTCGACGACCAGCATCGACAGCGCCTTGTCGCTGACGTCGCGGTCGGGCCACAGTTCCTGCAGCAGCACTTCGCGGCGCACCGGCTGGTTGCCGGCATGGCCCAGACGCACCAGCAGCTCGACGCCCTTGCGACCGATCCCGAGATAGACCATGTCGTGCAGGATCGCGTGTTTGCCTTCATCTACCAGCAGCGGACCGAGCCTGGCTTTCACGGACACCTCTTCTGATGGCCTGCCCAAGCCAAGCAGGCGTGGGCAAGCGTATGCCAAGGCGTTCCCTGCCGATGGTCTGTACCCGCCGCGTCCCTCCCGGACCGCGGCCGCCACAGACCCGGACCCGCTGCTCAGAACCTGTTCAAAGTCTGTCGCGAGCGCAGCCAGCTGGCGCGTGGTGGAGCGCGGAAAGCGCAGTGTACGTGGAGGTACATGGGCATTTCGAGCGCCGCACGCGCGCCAGATGGCAAGCGCAGCAAGACTTTGAACTGGTTCTCAGGTCCAGACCGCTCCGCAGATCCGCAGGTGGTTGCCGCCGAGGATGTCGCGGATGGCGGGCTCACCATAGCCGTGCGCCAGCATCATCGCAACGAGGTCGACGACCTGCTCCGGCCCGGCATAGCGGAAGCCCGGCCATTCAGGGTCGCGGACCATCGGCCATTCGTCCGGACGCGCCCGCACCCAGGCCGACAGCGGATCGGGATCGAACACCACGTCGAAGCCGAGGCCGACGTGCTGGGCGCCCAGCAACTGCACGTAGTGGTCGAGATGGCGGAACAGGGTCTCGCTGCTGCAGCTGATGTCGCCCAGGTATTCGCTGGACCCCGAGATGCCGACCAGGCCACCGGTGCGCGCACAGGCGCGCGCCATGTCGTCGTCGATGTTGCGGAAGTTGGGATGCACGGCGCTGGCGTTGGAGTGGCTGAACACCATCGGCTTGGCGGCGATCTCCAGCGCGTCCAGCGAGGTCCTGCGGCCGACGTGGCTGAGGTCGATCAGCATGCCCACGCGCTCGGCCTCGCGCACGAAGCGCTTGCCGTACGAGGTCAGCCCGCCATCGACATCGTCGGCGCAACCGCCGCCGGCGCAGTTGGCATTGTTGAACGCCAGCAGCGTCTGACGCACGCCAAGCGCATAGAAGGCATCGACCAGGTTGAGGTCGCGCTCGAAGCAGCGGGTACCTTCGAACTGCAGCACCACCGCGATCTTGCCGGCACGGCGCGCCGCGACGACGTCCTCGACCTTGTCGACCACGACCGCACCGCGCGTGCGCAGTTCGCTGCGCGCCCAGGCGACCAGCCGCAACGCCTCGGAGGCATTGTGGTTGTCGCCGGCCAGGGTCAGGCCAACCGCGCCGACGCCGGCGGCGATGAACTGGTCCAGCCGGTCCCAGGTGTTGCCGACCGATTCGTTGCCGGGCAGGTCGATCGGCCAGACGTTGTCCCAGACCACCGCGTCGGCGAGCAATGTCCGTGCTCGATCAGCGATCTCTCGCTGGCTGACGTCGTGTTGCGTGTGGGCGTTAGCGGAGTGTGCTTGCTGCTGCATGTTTCGAATCCTTGGTCTTGAAAATTCTTGTCCTGAGCGTCCACGCAAGGCCGGCGATGACGGCCGAGACCACGGTGATCGCCAGTTCCGGCGCGCTCCAGCCGCCCTCGTCGACCGCGGCGTACAGGACATACACGCACATGAAGGCCGCCACCACCGCGCCCAGTGCCGCACGCACGCGCGGGCCGGTCGCATCCGCATGCCGGCACGCGGCCACGCACATGAACAGGTACACCAGCGCCATGCACAGCGAGGCCACGTTGACGATCGGGATCAACGCCGCGCGACCGGCCAGCGAGCCCAGGATCGACACCGCGGCGATGACCACCGTGATCGGTCCCACGCGCAGCACCGGACGACCGTTGTCGTCGACGGCATCCTTGCGCACGCGCTCCGGATCGAGCTGGCGCCACAGCAGGTTGACGACGCGACTGGCGGCGGTGAAACAGGCGATGCCGGTCGAGATGATCCCCAGCAGGCCGGCGATCAGCACCAGGTTCGCCATCAGGTTGCTCGACAGGCCTTCGCGGAACGCGCTGGCGGCCGGAAGCGGCGCCGACAGCAGGCTCTGCCACGGCACCACGTAGGCCGCGGCCAGCACGATGCAGATGTAGAACACGCACGCGGCCATGATCGACAGGTGCATCGTCCAGCCGACCGCGCGCGCACTGACCTGGGTCTGCCGCTCGCCGGCCAGCTGCGCGACGACATTGAAGCCGGCGAACCACAGCGGCATCGTCGTCGCCATCGCCAGGATGCCGCCGATCGTCGACCGCTCCGGCGTCGAGGCCACCAGCAGCGGCATCAGGTTCTGCACGTCGCCCTTGAGCACGCTGGCCGCGCAGAACACCACGGTAATCGCGATCTTGACCAGCACGACGACGTTCTGCGCCTGCGCGGTATGCCCGACCGGGCGCAAATTCAGTACCGCGAACGCCAGCGTGACCAGCACCGCGATGACCACGGTGCCCGAATGCACTTCGCGCCCGAAGGCGTGGTAGATGACCTCGCCCTCCAGCGACGGGAACAGGGTCACCAGGATCCATCCGGCCGAGACCGCCTCGAAGGCGACCACGCTGATGCACGACAGCGCCAGCGCCGAGCTGACCACGAAGCCGGGTCCCGGGCCGAGCAGGTTCTGCACCGCATCGACCTCGCCACCCGAATCCAGCCGGCGGGCATTGGCCAGGTAGGCATAGCTGCTGGCGACCAGCAGCATCGCCAGCGCGCCCAGCACCAGTGCGATGACGCTGCCGCCGGGACCGGCGAGCAGGAACCACTGCCCCAGCACGGTGATCCAGCCGACGCCGACGATGCCGCCGAAACTCATCAGGAACAGTTGGTTGGCGGTCAGACCTTGCTTCATGGCGCTGGGTACCGTGCTGTGTCGCGGGCGGTGTGCGGACGGTGCGATGGCGGGACCGGCCGGAAGGGAATCGCGTGGGCATCCTGCCGGGCAGTGTGACCATCCTGTCGACGCTGCGCATCCGCCGGGGTTGCAGATCCGGCTACGTACCTGCCGGATCGCTGAAACAACCCGGGCCTCACGTGTTCAGAACCTGTCTCGGTCCGTCGCGAGCAACGACAGGTTGCGCGCGGCGTACATACCGGGGAAAAGCAGGCAGAAAGCGCAGTGTATGTGCCTATCAATAAACACCTTCATGAGCATTTGTGGCCACCCTCCGTGGTGGCCACCCTCCGGGCCATCGCTGGCACGATGTCAAGAACCGCTCCTTGCGGTTCTTTCGAGCACCCTACGCGCGCAGGATGCCGAGCACAGCAGAATCATGGGCAGGTTCTCAGAAGTCCACCGCCACCCGTGCATAGACAAAGCGGCCGCGCAGATCGTTCTCGAAGCGGTTGTAGCCGTTGATCAGCTTGACGAACGGAACATCGCGGTCGAACAGGTTCTCGACGCCGAGCGAGAAGCGCATCGCATCCACCGGCAGCCACGACGGCGACGCGCCGCGCTTGCCACCCAGCGAGTAGCTCGCCTGCAGGTCGGTGGTGACGTACGAGCCGATGTGGCTGCCCGTGGCCACACCGTCGTAGTCCATTTCGTCGTAGCCGCCCATGTAGTTGATCTGGGTCGTGGCGCCCCAGGGGCCATTGTTCCAGGACGCGCCGAACAGGCCGCGCGTCTTCGGCAGGGCGCCTGCGGAGAAGAACGAATCCGACGCGATGTCGTAGCCACCGGCGAGGTCGATCTTCGACGGCGCGCCGAGGCGCTGGACTTCGAACTTCGCCAGCCGCGACAGCGACAGGTCCAGCTTGATGTCGCCGAAAGAGGTCTTGGGCAGGCGGTAGTTCATGGAGAAGTCGTAACCCTCCATGTTGCGCTCGCCGAGGTTGTAAGCGTACGCCTCGACGATCAGGTCCTCGCCGGCCGGACCGATGCCGTCGCCGCGCGTCACCCGCCCCGGAGTGTCGCCGTTGAGCACCGACTGGGCATCGGTGCCGGGGATCAGGTCGTTCTGGCGGATGCGGTAGTAGTCCAGCGAGACGGTCAGGCCGGGGATCGCCTTCGGCGTCAGGATCAGGCCGAAGTTGCGGGTCGTCGAAGTCTCGGGCTTGATGTCGGCGGTACCGACGGTATAGACCTGCGCGTCGATCGCGGTGTTGGTCAGCGGATCGAGCAGCGTCTCGGTGTAGGGATAACGGTACAGCGGCGACGCGTATTCCAGGTACGGCGCCAGGTACGCCGTCGCCCACGAGGCACGCAGCGTCAGCTGGTCGTCCCAGGTCGAATAGCGCAGCGTGGCCAGCGGATTCGAGGTCGAACCGAAGTCGCTGTAGTCCTCGTAACGCGCGGCCAGCGACAGTTCCAGCGGGCTCTCGTACTCGCCTTCGCGGGTGGCCATCAGCGGGATGCGCACTTCGGCGAACACCGACGAGATGTCGCGCTCCAGATCGTACGGCGTGAAGCCCGACGAACCCACGAAGCCTCCCGACTCGGTCAACGGATCGGTGTAGACCTTGACCTGCTCGCGGCGATGCTCGGCGCCGGCGGCGGCCTGCACGGTGCCGGTCGGCAGTTCGAACAGCGGGCCGCTGGCGCGCACGTCGACCAGGTCCGACTCGAAGCGGATGTTGAACGCACTGGTGCCCAGCACCCCGGCGAACTGCTCGGCGGTGTTGCACTGGTTGCAGAACGGGTTGAACGCGTTCGGACCGCTGCGGTTGATCGCCTGCTGGAGGCCCGAACGGATGATGCCGTTGCTGCCGAACTGGTCGGAGCCGCTGCGATACCAGGACGCACCGGTTTCCAGCTGCCACTCGCCGATCTGGCCGCGCAGGCCACCGCTGAGGCGATGCGTGAAGGCATCGACGCGATACGGGCGCGCGCCCAGCTCGACGGGACGGTAGGTCACGTCGGTCAGGTCCTGGCCGAACGGGTTGTAGGGATTGCTGGCCGGGATCGGGCCGATGCCGGCATCGGCGAACGAGATCGCAGGCGACGCACCGTACGACATGTCCTCGGCCATGTCCCAGTACAGCGCGTTGGCGAAGAAGGTCGCGCGGCCGTCGAAGAAGTCCTGCTCGAAGTTGGCGACCACCGACAGGCGCGTCGGCGCGCTGAGCACATAGGGATTGACCTCGGCGCGGGTATCGAACAGATCCGTGGCCGGATCATAGGCGCGGTAGTCGGCGGGATTGAGCGAATAGCTGCCGCGCGGGATCTTGGTGGCATCGGCGATCAATGCGCCCGAACCGGTCACGCCGCCGATCCTGGCCGGGTTGCCGATGCCGCTGCGCGCATCGTAGCCGCCGTAGGGGCGCTTGTCGTCGGACGCGGTGATCGCGCGATCGGCCGACCGCACGCCTTCGCGGGTCATGCGGTTGATCAGGAAGAAGAAGCGCGAATCCTCGGACTCGACGCCGCCGTACAGATTGATGTCGGTGGTCTGGCCACCGCCCCGGGTCGTCTGCCCGTGGGTGACGTTGGCATGCAGGCCATTGGTCCTGGACTTCAGGATCACGTTGACCACGCCGGCCACCGCGTCCGATCCGTACAGCGCCGAAGCGCCGGAGCGCAGCACTTCCACGCGCTCGATCGCGTCCGCCGGGATCGCCAGGGTGTTGGCCGGATCGTTGGCGGACAGGCGACGGCCGTTGAGCAGTACCAGCGTGTACTGCGTGCCGAGGCCGCGCAGGTTGACGAAGCCGCGGCCACCGCTACCCTGCTCGGCGGCGGCGCCACCGACGATCGACGGCACGTTGGCCAGCACTTCGGCCAGCGTGTTGGCGCCGGTTTCCTGGATGTCCTGCGCGGTGATGACCTCGACCGGCGCGCCCTGCTTCTCGGCGGCCAGCGTGGTCTGGATGTTGGAACCGGTGACCGTGACCGCCTGCAACTCCTGGACAGGCGCTTGGTCTGCGGGATTCTGCGCGGCCGCGCTGGTGGCCAGTGCGGACGCGATGGCACACATCAACAGGGAGAGACGACGGTTCTGGTGGCTCACGGGACGATACTCCGGATCGGTGGCTGGTGGGCAGGAGCGGCACCGTCATCGCGGATGCGGATGCGGGCGCAACAGGCGGTGACTGCCGACGGTACTGGCTTCGACCATGAAGCTAGTGCAGGCCGGGTAAGCCGGCATCCGCCCCCCGGTAAGCGTTCTGCAACAAACCGCCGGCACATGCCTGCGACCACGCCCGCAACGCCTCCGGCATGCCTCCCATATGCCTCCTTCAGGCCTCCTGGTCCGGAGACGCGCCCGGCCCGCAGGCGGATGCAGGCGCGTGTCGTCCATCGCATCCATCACGTCGGCCTGTCCGGCCTGCGGCGCCGGCACCTGTGGCCGCGCGGCGTCGCCTATTTCCGGCGCATCGCACGCGGCTCTGTCCATGCCGTCCATGCCGTCCATGCCGCCAAGGCCGCCAAGGCCGCCACGGCGGCACCGGTTTATGATGGCCCCTTCGAATGCAGTCCCGAGGTTTGCGTGAATACCATCATGGCGCCGGTATCGATCGGTGAACTGGCCGACAAGATCACGATCCTGGAGATCAAGTCCGACCGCATCACCGATCCGCACAAGCGCGACAACGTGCGCGTGGAGCTCGATGGCCTGACCCCGCTCTGGGAACGGCTGGTGGCGTCGCATCCCGACATCGCCGCCCTGAAGGTGCAGCTGCGTGCGGTCAACGAGCGCATGTGGGACGTCCAGGACAGCCTGCGCGACAAGGAAGCCCGGCAGCAGTTCGACGCGGCCTTCGTCCAGCTCGCGCGCGCCGTCGGCAGCCACAATGGCGAGCGTGTCGGCCTGAAGAACGACATCAACCGGCTGGCGGGCTCGCAGTTCGTCGAAGAGAAGCAGTACAAGTAAGCGGCACGGACAGGCGCGGCGCCCGCGTCCCTCTGCGCACGCGATGCACACGCCCGCGTGGGAGCTGCGTCCTCAGGCCTTGCGCGGATCGCGCGCAGCCTTGCGGAACAGTACGGCCGACAGCAGCCACAGCAGCACGAACCCCAGCGTCAGGACCCAGACATGGCCCCAGCCGGCCAGCGCCGCGACGACCGCGGCCAGGGCCTGCGCAAGCGCAGTGGCGACCAGCGCGCGTGCCATGCCGCGCGGGCGCAGGCGCGCGATGACCGCGCCCACGGCGAGCACCGCGATGACGCCGGCGAAGATCCGGTTGGCGGGATTGTCCTCGCTGCCGATCAGGCCGACCGCGAGATTCATCCAGACCTGCACGAAGGCCGTGGCCAGCGCGACCGCGATCGCGATCAGATAGACCGGCCCCGACGACCACCGCATCGAGCGCCGGATCGCCAGCTCGAAACTGGCACAGACCACCAGCAGCATCGCGCCGAACAGCGCGAAATCGGCGCGGTCCCAGGCCACCTCGCCGGTGAACTGCATCGCCACCCATGGCAACAGCAGCAAGGCCGCAGCGCCGCCCCAGACCAGCGCACGCCAGACCTTGCCGGCACCCGCACCCGCATGATGTATCGATGATGGCGTCATGCGCCTGTCTCCTTGACCCGCCACGATGAGAGGACGATCAGGGCAGCGGGACGCCGGCCTCGGACGGCCCACCCCTTGCCCGGATCGACGCCAGTCTCGCGTGCCCAGGTGAAGCCAGCATGGGCTGCAGGTGAAGCCGGCAGCCGCGACCTGCTAGACCTGCCCGGCCGGCAGGACCACCGTGACCTTCGAGCCCGCGCCCAGCTGCGAATCGATGGCGACGCTGGCAGCGAGCACATCCGCGGTCTGGCGCACGATCCACAAGCCGACCCCGAGGCCTTCCGACGCCGGCTCGGCCTGGGTGAACGCCCCGAAGTAAGCCTCGACCCGCGACGGCTCCATACCGATGCCGGTATCGGAGACCTCGATGCGCACGTCTTCGACGCCCGTCGCGCAGGCGATACGCACCCGCCCGCCACGCGGCGTGTATTTGATGGCGTTGCCGGCCAGGTTGCCGAGCAGGGTCTCCAGCAACGACGCATTGCTGCGCGCGACCGCATCGGTGGCCTCGACCTCGAGCACGATGCCCTTGCGCTCGGCGGCACGGTGCCAGGCGCGCGCCAGGGCATCGAAGACCGGCTGGATCGGCGTATCGGACAGTTGCGGCGGCGTCACCCCGGCCATGCCGGTCGCCGCTCCCATCAACTCGCCGAACTTCTGTTCGATCAGGCTCAGCTCGGCCTGCGCGGCGTCCAGCCGTGGCCGCTGTGCCTCGATGTCGTCGGCACGCAGCTTGGTCAAGGCGTACATGGCCGCGCGCAACGGCGATTTCAGGTCGTGCCCGACCGTGGCCATGACGCGTGCGCGGTGCCGGTTCAGCGCTTCCGAGGAGGCCAGCATCCTGCGCAGTTCGAGCTGCGCCATGACCTGCCGCGCCAGCGCCCGCAAGGTCTCGACCTGGCTCAGCGTCAGCGCGCGCGGCGTGGTATCGAGCACGCAGACCGTGCCCAGCGGCTGGCCGTCGGGCGTCTTCAGCAGCGCGCCGGCATAGAAGCGCAGGCGCGGCTCGCCGGTCACCAGCGGATTGTGCGCAAAGCGCGGATCCTGCGTGGTGTCGGGGACTTCCAGATAGTCGTGTTCGAGGATGGCATGCGCGCAGATCGACGTCGCCAGCGGCGTCTCGCGCACACCCAGGCCGATCTCGGACTTGAACCACTGGCGCTCCGCATCGATCAGGTTGACGACCGCGATCGGCACCTCGCAGATCGCCGAGGCGATCCGCGTGATGTCGTCGAACACCGCCTCGCGTGGCGTATCCAGGATGCCGTAGGCATGCAGCGAAGCGACCCGTTGCGTCTCGGCCTGTTGCGGGAGTGTCGGAGCAGGCTGGTGCATGTTGGCATCCGTTGGGGGGCGCCATCGTCGCACGCTCGGCGCCATCGGGCACGCGGTGTCGCCCCCTGTCAGGCGAGGCGAAATCCTGAATGCGCGAATCGTGCCCGGGCGCTGCATGCCGGCGCAGGCGCGCCTGCTTGTCGCCTGCTTGCTGCCCGCCCGCGCTCGCAGTCGGCTAGGGCGCCGCGCCTGGCGTCAGCATCCGCAGGCCACCCGGCGTCGACGCGACCTCCAGGTAGGCTGCGGTCTCGGCGTCGGGTTCGCCGCTGATGTCGGTGGGCCGGTATTTCATCTGGAACGTGCTGATGACATCGCGCGTGGCGTCGTCGAACGCGCCGGTCTGCGGCGTGCGATAGCCGACGCTGGCCAGGCGCTGCTGGAACCACTGCGCGTCGGGCAGGGCCGCGCTGCGATGGAACGCCAGCCGCTCCGCGACCTGCGCCGCATCCGGCCACGGCACGATGCCGGCGTCGGCCAACTGCTTCCACGGGAACAGCGGGCCGGGATCCTGCTTGCGGCCCGGCGCGATGTCGGCGTGTCCGAGCACGTGCGCGGGTGCGATGTCGTGGCGCGCCACGATCTCCTTGACCAGTTGCACCACCGCATCGATCTGCGCCTGCGGGTAGGGCGAATAGACGCGGCCTTCGGGCGTATCGACATAACCGGGGTTGACGATCTCGATGCCGACCGAAGAGGCATTGAGCATGGTCATGCCCGACCACTCGCTTTCGCCGGCATGGCGCGCCAGCCGACTCTCGTCGACTAGCCGGTAGATCGTCACCGGATCGTCGCGGACCAGGTAATGCGACGACACCCGTCCCTGGCGCGCAAGGATATCCAGCGAATCGTCGAAATCGGCCACCGTGTAATGCAGGATCAGGAACTGCACGCGGCTGGCCTGCACCACTGACGCATGCCGGGTATCGATGCGCAGCGAAGAAGAACTGGCGCAGGCACCCAGTAGCAAGGTCAGCGCGAGTGTGGTCGCGAGGGCGGACAGGCGGGTGTACATCATCGGCATCGACAGGCTGTTCGAGTGGTTCGAAGGGTACCCCATCGATGCGCGCGGCGTGACCGGCGCAGGCCCGTAGCCCGTGGCCCGTGATGCGAGGGCTGCTGTCCTGTTGGCGTGCCTGCAAGTGCGTGCACGCACAGCGCGCATACGTGCCCCGACCGACGCGCCGGCGGCCGGGACGCGCAACGTGTCGCGAGGGATCTTGTTGTTGCGAGGGCTCCTGCGGGCGTGCCGTCAGAGCTTGCCTTCGGACCCCGTGTACGCTGCGCCCTGCACATGCCCGGCCTCGTCGGACAGGCACGACCACGGCGCATCGGCGCCGGGCACCTGCACGGTGACGCCGACACCGGCCTGCGCCCACAGCACTTCGGTCGCGACCAGCGTGTCCTTTGCCACGCCTGCCTTCTCGGCGACCGCGGCCAGGCAGGCATCGCGAGCGACCGGATAGTCGGCCCCCACCTCGACGGCCGGCGTCACGGTAGGCGCAGGTGCAGGTACGGGTACAGCTTCGGCAGCAGCGGGCGCGGGCGCGGCCGCATCCGGCGCGGGAGTCTGTGCCTGCTGGCATGCGGACAGCAACAGCGCCGCGGCAACGCAGGTACCGGCCCAGGCAAGGCGGGTCGTCTTGTTCATCACGGATCTCCAGTCGAAAGAGAATGGCCACCGGAAGTCTGCACCGCCTGCGCCATCGATGCGTTCACACGCCTGTGACAGACCGGCTATGAACGACCTGCGCTGACTCGCCTGCTGCGGCACCCCTGTTCTGCCGCGCCTGCGACGTCCGTCGCGCCATCACGACAGCACATGCCCGGCATGACGCCGGCACTTTCTGTACATTCGCAGGGCGCACGATCGCTGTCGTCGGCGCGGGGACCCCATCGCATCGCCCGACAGCCTGCACACCACGACAGGATCACGATGAGCAACTCCGGCCCACCACCGGCGACACATCACGGCCTGCTGCGCGCCGTCGGGCGCTGGCAGATCCTCGGACTGTCGATCAACAGCGTCGTCGGCAGCGGCATCTACCTGCTGCCGGCCACGGCCTTCGCACTGCTCGGCGGCTTCAGCGTCTGGGGCGTGCTGCTGGCCGGACTGACCGTCAGCCTGCTGGTGCTGTGCTACGCCAAGGTCGCCGGCTACTTCGACCAGCAGGGCGGCAGCGCCCTCTATGCACGCGTCGCGTTCGGCCCGTTCGCCGGCTTCCAGATCGCCTGGACGACCTGGCTGACCCGCGTCGCCACCGCCGCCTCGCTGGGCAACGGACTGGCCGATGCGCTCGCACGTTTCTGGCCATCGCTCGGTGCCGGTTGCGGACGCGTGACCGTCATCGCCGGCTCATTGCTGGTGCTGACCGCGATCAACATCATCGGCGTGCGCGGCGCCGCGCGCGTCTCCGTGGTGCTGGTCATCGGCAAGCTGCTGCCGCTGCTGATGTTCGTCTTCATCGGCCTGTTCCATGTCGACTGGGGCCTGGCGTTCGGCGGACCCGCGCCCGGCGCACTCGGCTACCGCCAGCTCGGCGAAGCAGCATTGCTGTTGCTGTTCGCCTACGCCGGCTTCGAGAACCTGTCGGTGGCCGCCGGCGAATACCAGAACCCGCAACGCAACGTGCCGTTCGCCCTGCTCGCGATGATCCTGCTGGTCACCGCCCTCTATGCCGGGGTGCAGCTGGTGGCCCAGGGCACCCTGCCCGGCCTGGCCGGTTCGAGCACGCCACTGGCCGATGCCGCCGCCTCGTTCGGTGGCGAAGGCCTGGCGATGGTGCTGACCGCCGGTGCGATGCTGTCGATCCTCGGCACCAGCCACGGCACGATGCTGCTGGGTCCACGCTTTCTGCACACCCTCGCCGAAGACGGCTACGGGCCGCGTTTCCTCGCACAGGTGCATCCACGCTTCCGCACGCCGGCCGCGGCGATCGCGGTACAGGGCGTGCTGGCCCTGCTGCTGGCGTTGACCGGTTCGTTCGTGCAGCTAGCGCTGCTGTCGATGGTGACGCGCCTGATTGGCTACATCACCACGACGGCAGGGTTGCTGGTGCTGCAACGCCGCCTCGGCGATCCGCCGGGCACGTTGCGCTTGCCCGGCGGCCCGTTGATTCCCCTGGCGGCCCTGCTGCTGTCGGTGGCCCTGCTGCTCAGTGCCAGCATCGCCAACCTGGTCGCGGTCGGCATCGCCGTGCTGGTCGGCAGCCTGATCTACCTGTTCCCGCGCCAGCGTTCCTGAGGGTCGCCTTCCCGCTTCCGCACTTCCACCATTCCCCGCACGCCCATCGCATGCTGCCCACGTCCACCGCACTCGAACACACCGCATCGCGCCTGCGCCGCAGGCTGCGCGCGCCCGCCGTCGGGATCGGCAGCATCGAAGGCGACGCCGCCCGGCCATCGCCGTGTCGGGACTGCACGCACGTGGGCATCCCGACACGGTGCAGCCCGACGATCGCTGGCATATCGGCTCGATCACCAAATCGATGACGGCCCTGCTGCTCGCCTCGTATGTGGCTGACGCGAGCTGTGGATTCGAGACCGAACTGGGCGCCCTGGCCGCCTTGCCGATGCATCCCGCGCTCGCACGCTGCCGCCTGCGCGAGCTGCTGGCCCATCGCAGCGGCCTGCGCGGCAATCCGTCACGCGCGCAATGCTTCCCGCCCGGCGTGCAGGACCATGACGCCCCCGAAGGCGCGGCACGCGACGCGATGCTGGCCCCGGCCTTGCTGCAGGCGCCCGGCCGCCGCGCCTTCGCCTACTCCAACCTCGGCTACATGCTGGCCGGACATCTCGCCGAGCAGCTCGGCGGCGCACCGTGGAAAACCCTGCTGCAGCGTCGCATCGCGGCCCCACTCGGGCTCGACAGCCTTGGCTTCGGCCCGCCCGCCGGCGACGCGCCACAGGGACACATGGCCTGGCTGACCGCAATCGGCCGCCGCAGCCTGCAGCCGCGTCCCGGCCGCGCGGTCGCACGCGATGCCGTCGGCGCGGATCTGTCGGTGGCGATGGGCCCGGCCGGACTCGTGCACATGAGCCTGCCGGACCTGCTGCGCTACGGCATCGCCATCGCCGGCATGGCACGCGGCGACGACGGCATCGTGCCGGCCGCGGTGTTCCGCGCCCTGATCACCGGCGAACGCTATGCCGGTGGCTGGGTGCTCGCCCCGGACACGCTGTGGCACAACGGCTCGAACGGCCTGTGGTTCGCCGAACTGCGCATCCAGCCCGCGCAATGGCGCGCAAGCGCCTTCGTCACCAACACCGGCGCCTTGCCGGCGATGCTCGCCGCCAGCCGCATCACCTCGCAGCTTGCGAAGCGGATGGGCGCGATGCGGCCGCGCTGAGTGCGCACTCCGACTCCATCGGCCGCACGGTCTCGTGCGCCTGTTCCGCGAGCGAACGCGCAAGCACCATCTCGTAGAGCTGCAGACGCAATCGCGAACGTGCGCCAAGGAAGGCTCCCAGCCAGGTGATCGCAAGAAACAGGCAGGCAGCCACCAACCACGTCGGCACCCGCATGATCTTGTCGAGCCCACCCGCGTTATGGATCGCCACCACCAGCGATACGCCCACGGGCAGCAACCCCAGACGTTCGATGCCGCCAGCGAGTAGCGATACTTTGCCGGCCAGCCGCGTCTGCGCGTCTCGCGCGAACGCAAGATGCCGCTGCAGGACCGCTTGCGGATGCGCCGCCAGCCATCGCATCAGGCTCTCAAACACCACGAGGTCATAGTCGAGCTGGCGATTGAACTCATCCTGCCAGCGGACAACACCCCTGCCCACCACGATGCAGCCACGCACGATTCCGGGTGTCCAGCACAGCACGGTCAGCACCAGCCCGGTCCTCGCCAGATCGACCATCCACATGCCCGGCGTCATCAATCGAACCAGCAGGGAAGGCAATAGCGCCAGCACCGCCCCCAGCGTACCTGCAAGGTTGAGGACAAAAATCCATGTGGGCGTGTTGTAGACCGAGACAGGCCCGTCCGGCAGCGCGCGGATACGTCTCTCAAGCTCGGTGAAACTGAGTCCGGATTCCACCCTCTCGTTCATGTCTGCGTCCACCGCAACCTCCCTGTCTCATCCATGTCCGTGTTCCCTGCAGACATCCAGCACACCCTAGCTCATGTCCAGACTTACTTCTTCAGCAGATCCAGCGCCGCCAGCGTCATCGCCTCGACGCCGGCCTTGATCGAGGGCTCGGGTTCGATCTTGAACAGCGGCGAATGATGGTCGGCGAACTTCCCCGACGCGATGGCTTCCGGCGACGTCCCGCCGACCTCGAAATAGACGCTGGGGATCGGCGGTGACACACCGACCAGGTCCGGGAAGTCCTCGGCGCCCATGTCGGTCTGCTGCCACTTCGCGAAGGCATCGTCCCCCATGCCGGCGCGGATCGCCGCGCGGACCCGCTGCGCCAATGCCGCATCGTTGGTCGTCGTCGGCGCACCATCGCTGGCGACGATGACCTCGGGCAGCAGGTTCTCGGGCACGCCGGCCGCGCGCGCGGTATTGATCGCAACGCGCTCGATGCTCTTGAGCAGCTTGGCGCGCGTGACCTCGTCGTTGGCACGCACGGTGACGTCGAGCCGGGCATTGTCGGAGATCACGTTCGGCGCGGTGCCGGCATGGAATGCGCCGACCGTGATCAGCGCGGGCTCGATCGGCGAGACCTCGCGGGTCACGATGTTCTGCAGCGCCAACACGATCTGGCTGCCGATGACCACAGGATCATTGCCCAGGTGCGGGGATGCGCCATGCGCGGCGACCGTGCGCACGTTGATGCGGACGGTATCTGCGCTGGAATACATCAGTCCGTCGCTGAAGGCGATCTTGCCGGCCGGGTACTTCGCGATCACGTGCAGGGCGAGCGCATGATCAGGGCGTCCGACGCGGCCATAGAGATCGTCGGCGACCATGCCGCGCGCGCCGCCCAGCGATTCTTCGGCGGGCTGGCCGAGCAGCAGCAGCGTGCCGCGCCACTGGTCCTTCAATGCCACCATGCGCCGCGCCACCCCGACCAGGGTGGTGATGTGCATGTCATGCCCGCAGGCATGCATGACCGGCATCTCCACACCTTCCAGGTTGACCTGCCGCTTGCTCGACGCGTACGCGAGGCCCGTCTTCTCCTGCACCGGCAGTGCGTCCATGTCGGCGCGGATCAACAGCACCGGGCCATCGCCATTGCGCAGCGTCCCGACCAGGCCGGTCTTGCCGATGTTGCGCGTCACCGAATACCCGAGCTGATCCAGCTCGGTGGCCAAGCGGTTGGCGGTCTCGGTCTCCTGCATCGACAGTTCAGGATTCGCATGCAGATGCTTGAACAGCGCATCCAGGTACGGATAGTCGGCATCGACCGCATCGGCCAGCGCATCCGCACGCGCGGGACCAGAACACAGCAGCAGCGCCGCGATCGCGGAAGGCAACAGGGCAAGCACTCGCATGGTCGTTCCCTTCGATCAGCCGCTCCGTCGCAGGCCTGCGCGGAGTCGTCGCACAACGGTCAGGAGCCCACGGTATGCCGAGACGGCACGCATCCCACCCGACGCTCCCCGACACGCGGCAGGACACCGGCCCGGGCCGCCCCCTTTCCCCCGACCGCCGCCGAATAGTGCCCCCGCCCTCTCCGCCTTTGCAACAGTAGGGCGGGTCTCGCCCCGCCACCTCCTCACCCCAAAAAGAAGAGGCGAGCCCCAAGGCCCGCCTTCCGCTTTCCAACCTCACCCAGCCTCACTCCGGAACCTCCACGCCGCTCCGTTTCAGCCGTTCTGGAGGCCACTCACCCGCATTTCGAATAACCACAATTGAGACAGGTCGCGCAGCCATCCATCAGGACCAGCGCCTTGGTGCTGCATTTGTGGCACATGGTCGCCGACGGCGGGAACGACGCGCCGTCGCCGGTGATGGCGATGTCTTCGGGATGCGCATCCGCCGCGACGGTGCTGTTGCGCGCAGTGGCGTTCGCACCTATGGCGTCACTGTTTTTTTTTGAGCGGTCTTCGTACTGCTTGCGCTTCTCGGCGATCAGCGCGCGACGCTCTGGGCTCATCTCCGGGTCGTGCAGCATGCCGATCGACTTCAGGTGCTCTTCGATGACGCTGCCCAGCTCGGCGACCAGCGAGGGCATGTAGACGCCGCCCCCCTTGAAATAGCCGCCCTTGGGGTCGAACACGGCCTTCATCTCCTCGACCAGGAAGGTCACGTCGCCGCCCTTGCGGAACACCGCGGACATGATCCGGGTCAGCGCGACGATCCACTGGAAGTGCTCCATCGACTTGGAGTTGATGAAGACCTCGAAGGGACGCCTCAACTCATGCTCGGTGCCGGCGTTGAGCACGATGTCGTTGATGGTCACGTACATCGCATGCTCCACCAAGGGCGACTTGATCTTGTAGGTGGCGCCGATCAACACCTCCGGGCGCTCGATCCGCTCGTGCATCTGGATCACGTTGTCCGGTGGCGATGCTTCGACCGCGCCAACTTCGGCCGCGACAACATCGCGTGCGACGGCACTGGCGGCGGCCGGCGGCGCGGCCTCGCGCACCTTGTCCTCCGGCGTGACGACAGCGTAACCCTTGATCTTCTGGTCGATCCTGACAGCCATGGCACGATTCCCGGCGTGGTGTACGGATGGAGCGTCACGGATGACGCATGACGGGCGGGCAGTTCCCGGCGCCGCCGACCTCCTCCCGCGGACGGGAGGAGGCATCGAACCACCGCAGGACTTGCCTGCGGCCTGGCAACAGGCTTACTTGGCGGCCTTGCGAACGGCCTTTTTCGCGGTCTTCTTGACGGCCACCTTCTTGGCGGCGGCCTTGCGCGGCGCAGCCTTCTTGGTGACGGTCTTGCGGGTCGCGGCCTTCTTGCCGACAACCTTCTTCGGCGCAGCCTTCTTGACTGCCTTCTTCACGACCTTGGCCGCCTTGGTGGCCTTCTTGGCGACCTTGCGCTTGGCAGCGGCGACATCGCGCTTGACGGTGCCCTTGACCTTGGCGACGTCCTTCTTGGCCGTGCGGCGGGCCGCGCTGACCTTCTTGGCCGCCTTCTTCTTGGCGGTGGTCGCGCTGCGCTTCACGGCAGCGGCCTGCTGGGTGGTCGCCTTCTTGGCGGCCGTTGCCTTCTTGGCGACCTTCTTCTTGGTCGCGGCGGCCTTGCGCTTCAGCGTGGCGGCTTCCGCCTTGGCGCTGGCGCTGGCGCCGGTCAGGCTCTTCTTGGCGGCAGCAACGCGCTTGCTGACAGCCTTCTTGGCCTTGGTCGCGGTGGTGGAAATGGCCTTCTCGGCCTTCTTCACGCGCGTGGTGGCGGTCTTCTTTGCCTTCTTTGCCGAGGCGGCGATCGCCTTCTCTGCCTTCTGCACGGACTGCTTGGCGGTCTTGACTGCCTTGCTGGCCCGCTTCTTGACTGATTCGCCGATGTCCTTGGCCGTATCGGCGACAACTTCGGCGGCGTGGGTAAGGGTTTCTGCAACCCCGTTGCCGTTACTCATGTGGGTGTCCTCGTCAGTATTTTTTCACGGGCTGGTCGCCCGCGTGCGAAATGTAACGCGAAGTGCGGCGCATGTATGCACAAAACAACTGGCAAGGATGCCGGCGCGCGTCCAGGCGAACCTGTGGCACGACGCCATTCCCCCTGTCCCGCCCCACGCGCATGGGCAGGGCATCCGATCAGAACTTGCCGTAGTAGCCTTCTTTCAGCGCATCGAACAGGTTGGCGGCGCTATGGAGTTCGCCGTCGTATTCGATCTGTTCGTTGCCCTTGACCTCGACCACGCTGCCGTCTTCGAGTTCGAAGCGATAGGTGGTGTTCTCCAGGTCCGCCTCCTTGACCAGCACGCCCTGGAACGCGGCGGGGTTGAAGCGGAACGTGGTGCAGCCCTTGAGCCCCTGCTGGTGGGCGTAGCGGTAGATGTCCTTGAAATCCTCGTAGGGATAGTCGGTCGGCACGTTGGCGGTCTTGGAGATCGAGCTGTCAATCCACTTCTGTGCCGCGGCCTGGACGTCGACGTGCTCGCGCGGGCTGATGTCGTCGGCGGAGATGAAATAGTCCGGCAACTGCGCCGCACCCTCGCTGGCGAACGGCATCGCGTCGGGGTTGACCAGCTCGCGGTAGGCCAGCAGCTCGAACGACCAGACGTCGACCTTCTCCTTGGACTTCTTGCCCTCGCGGATCACGTTGCGGCTGTAGTGGTGCGCGAACGAGGGCTCGATGCCGTTGGAGGCGTTGTTGGCCAGGCTCAGCGAGATCGTGCCGGTCGGGGCGATCGACGAGTGATGGGTGAAGCGCGCGCCACTCTCGGCCAGTTGCTCGACCAGCTCCGGGGCTACGCTGGCGATCTGCTGCATGTAGCGCGAATAACGCGCATGCAGGACCTTGCCGGGGATCTGCTGGCCCAGCCGCCAGCCGTCGGCCGCCATCTCCGGGCGCAGGCGCAGCATCGCCGCGTCGACCGTGAAGCGCTCCTCCATGATCGGGGCCGGGCCCTTTTCCTGCGCCAGCGTCAGCGCCACTTCCCAGCCGGCGACCGCCATCTCGCGCGACACGCGTTCGGTGAACGCGCAGGACTCGGCGCTGCCGTACTTCATCCGCAGCAGCGTCACCGTGCTGCCCAGACCCAGGAAGCCCATGCCGTGGCGGCGCTTGCGCATGATCTCGTCGCGCTGGCGCTGCAGCGGCAGGCCGTTGACCTCGACCACGTTGTCGAGCATGCGCGTGAACACCCGCACCACTTCCTTGTACTCCTCCCAGTCGAACGTCGCCTCGGCGGTGAACGGGCGATGCACGAACTTGGTCAGGTTGACCGAGCCCAGCAGGCAGGCGCCATACGGCGGCAGCGGCTGCTCGCCGCAAGGATTGGTGGCGCGGATGTTCTCGCACCACCAGTTGTTGTTCATCTCGTTGACGCGGTCGATCAGGATGAAGCCCGGCTCGGCGTAGTCGTACGTCGAGACCATGATCATGTCCCACAGGTGGCGGGCGCGGATCTGCCCGTAGACCTTGCAGGCGACCAGGCCGTCGTCGCGGGTGATGTAGCCGGCATGTTGCGGCCAGTCGCGCCAGACCACCTGCGCGCCATCGTCGAGGTTGATGCCTTCGGCATCCTTGTCGCCCAGCGGGAATACCAGCGGCCAGTCGGCGTCGGCATCGACGGCCTGCATGAAGCCGTCGGTGATCAGCAGGCTCAGGTTGAACTGGCGCAGACGGCCGTCCTCGCGCTTGGCGCGGATGAAGTCGCGGACGTCGGGATGGCTGACATCGAAGGTGCCCATCTGCGCGCCGCGGCGACCGCCGGCGCTGGAGACGGTGAAACACATCTTGTCGTAGATATCCATGAAGGACATCGGGCCCGAGGTGTACGCGCCGGCGCCGGCGACGAAGGCGCCCTTGGGCCGCAGCGTGCTGAACTCGTAGCCGATGCCGCAACCGGCCTTCAGCGTCAGCCCGGCTTCGTGGACCTTGTCGAGGATGCCGTCCATCGAGTCGACGATGGTGCCCGAGACCGTGCAGTTGATGGTGCTGGTCGCGGGCTTGTGTTCCAGCGCGCCGGCATTGGAGGTGATGCGGCCGGCCGGGATCGCGCCACGGCGCAGCGCCCACAGGAAGCGCTCGTGCCAATAGCTGCGCAGTTCGTCGGTGGACTCGGCGTCGGCCAGCGCGCGTGCAACGCGCTGGTAGGTGCCGTCGATGTCGGGGTCGATGGCCTCTCCCTGCTTGCTCTTGAGCCGGTACTTCTTGTCCCAGATGTCCTGCGACGCAGGCTGCATCGGGACTTCGCGTTCGTCGTGCGCGCGCCCGTCACGCATGCGCACCGCTTCCAGTCGAACCGTACTCATGTGATCTGTCGTCTCCATCTGCAGCGAGGCTACGCGCCAGCGCCTGTCGTTGCTGTGATCCATCGCCACGACCCGCCGGCCCCGTCATCCACCGACGCTCTTTCCCCTGTCCCGCACCCGGCCTCCGCCGATCCGGAGACGGCAACGGACAGCATCGCCATCCGCCATCGCAAACCACCACAATTTGGTTTCCACCTTACGCAGAACCCCAACATGTTGTGGCCGAGCCGAAGCAACGCTACGCCCCGGTTTTGTTGAAGTCAACCGCGCTGACACCCGCGGGCGCCAAGCGATCGCAGGCTTGTGACGTCGCGCCGCAAATACGCTCGCAGCGATCCCGGCGCGCCCCCGGCACGGATGCTCCCGGATGACCTGCGCGCCTGCGTCAGCGCGCGTCGAGGCCGGCACCCGCGCACACCGGCAACGCGGGCCAATGCGCTGCGAATCAGAACGCAGGCTGTCTGCGGGTCCCTGCCGACGCCTGTCGCACGCGCGCATGGGCGGTTTGCGGGATGCGTGGACGGGCGGCTTGCGTCAACATGTCCAGCCGCGACGTCCGCCCCGTGACACGGGAATGGGCACCGTCGCGCGGACGCCGCCGCGAGGTGCGCGCCCGTCCATCCGCAACAGTCCTCCGCAACAGTCACCCCACAGGATCGGTTTCCGATGCGCCCCATCCCCACCTTGCTCGCCCTGTCCCTGGCCGCCGCCTTCGGCGGATTCGCCGCCACCGCGATCCGCGACAGCCTGCACCAGCCCGCCGATGCCGCCCCCGGCTCGCCGCCGGTCGCGATCCCCGCGATGAGCGCACTGCCCACCGCGATCGACGGCCAGGCCGTGCCGTCGCTGGCGCCGATGCTCAAGCAGGTGATGCCCTCGGTGGTCAGCGTGCAGACCCGGCAGATCCAGCAGGTCAGTCCGTTCGGTGGCGATCCGTTCTTCCGCCGCATGTTCCCGGAGCTGTCACAGGAGCGCATCGCGCAGTCGCTGGGTTCCGGCGTCATCGTCGACGCCGCCAAGGGCTACGTGCTGACCAATCACCACGTCATCGAAGGCGCCGACGAGGTCACCGTGACGCTGGCCGACGGGCGCACGCTGCAGGCCGAGTTCGTCGGCTCCGACGCCGACACCGACGTCGCGCTGATGAAGATCCCGGCCGAGAACCTCACCGCGATCCCGCTGGCCAACGACAGCGCGCTGCAGGTCGGCGATTTCGTCGTCGCGGTCGGCAATCCGTTCGGCGTCGGCCAGACGGTGACCTCGGGCATCGTCTCGGCGGTCGGCCGCAGCAACGTGCCGGGCGTGGGCTTCCAGAACTTCATCCAGACCGACGCCTCGATCAATCCGGGCAATTCCGGCGGCGCGCTGGTCAACCTGCGCGGCGAACTGGTCGGCATCAACACCGCCAGCTTCAACCCGCGCGGCAGCGCCGCCGGCAACATCGGCCTGGGCTTCGCGATTCCGGTCAGCCTGGCCAGCAACGTGATGCGCCAGCTCGAGACCACCGGCGAAGTGCGCCGCGGCACGCTCGGCATCGACACCCAGACCGTGGATGCGCGGATCGCGCAGGGCCTGGGCCTTGATGTGCCGCGCGGCGCGGTGGTCACGCGCGTGCACGGCAACTCCGGCGCCGCGGCCGCCGGCCTGCGCACCAGCGACGTCATCGTGGCCGCCAATGGCCAGCGCATCGACAACAGCGACGCGCTGCGCAACTTCCAGGGCCTGCAACCGGTGGATTCGACGGTCACGCTGGACATCCTGCGCGACGGCAAGCCGTTGCAGGTGCGCGCAGCCTTGCGCGTCTTGCCGCGCGATGGCGCCAGCTACGACGTGCGCCTGACCGGCGCCAGCTTCGCCGACCTGCCCGAAGCCGTGCGCCGGCAGAACAACCGTGCATTCGGCGTGCTGGTGGAGAAGGTCGAGGACGGCAGCCGCGCCTACCGCAGCGGTTTGCGCCAGGGCGACCTGATCTTCCAGGTCAACCAGCGCGAATTCGGCGATCTGGCCGGCTTCCGCGATGCCATGGCGCAGGATCCGCGCCAGCTCGTACTGGGCGTTTCACGTCGCGGTCGCGCCGGAACCATCACTATGCAATGACGCGCCCCGTCGCCGCCTGCCCAGCAGGCGCGCGCGTGGCCAGTTCACCCCCGCAACCGGCACGCTCCCGCGCGCCACTGCACGTACTGCGCGCCATTTCTTCATCAGTATCACCCCCAGCTTAGTGTCACCCCCCATTCCAGACTCCAGGAGACATGCGATGAGCCCGACCTCCACTGACAACGTCAAGCAGAACCTCGGCGAAGCCGGCACCCATCTGAAGCAGGCCGCGCGCGATGCCGGCGAAGCACTGAAGAGCGCGGCCAGCGTCGCCAACGACGAGCTCAAGCTCGGCCGCGCCAACGTCAAGGGCGACCTCGCCGATTCCGCGCTGTCGGGTATCGCCGCGTTCGAGGAAGGCGGTGCCGCCGCCAAGGAACAGGTCGACGCGCTGATGGACAAGGGCCGCGACCTGATCGACAACGCCGCCGACCTGATCCGCGAGCGTCCGATCGCCTCCTTCGGTGTCGCCTTCGCGGCCGGCTGGATCATCGCCAAGCTCGCACGCAGCGGCAAGTAAGCGGCGCGCACAGCGGCATGACCGATCGCGCACACGGCCCTGGCGGGCCGCAGGCCACGCCATCCGCGCCCGGCGGCGAACCCGCTGTCGGGGATGACGCCATCCGCACAGGCGCCAGCGACGACGGTGCAGACGCGAAACCGCCGCATCTCGACGAGAGCATTCGCCGCGTCCGCGCCGCCGGCAAGCAGACCGTGGGGTCCGGCGTGGATGCCGGCCGTGCACTGCGCCGGCTGGTGTCGGCCGACCTGGCCCTCGCCCGCAGTTCGCTCGGGCGTGCGCTGGCGTGGTCGGCGGTGTCGATCGTCTTCGGCGCATCGGCGTGGCTGCTGGCGATGGGTGCGACGATCGCGCTGTTGCAGGCCTGGGGACTGAGCTGGCTGGCCTCGCTGTCGATCGCGTTGCTGATCAGCCTGGTCGTCACCGGCATCGCGATCTGGCGGGTCTCGGTGTTCTTCGATTACGCCGGCATGCATGCGACCCGGCGCCAGCTGGCGCGGTTGGGCCTGTTCTCGGAACACGACGATGACGACGGCACGTCGCCACCGGCCTGTCCGCCCGGCAACGGAGACACCCCATGAACTTCGAAGCACTCAAGGCCCGGGTCGAGCGCGCCGAGGCCCTGACCGAAGGTCGCATGCTGCAGACGCAGGATCATTACCAGGCGCTGCGCCGGACCTGGCGCCAGGCGTGGACGCCGACGCGGATCCTGATCGCCGGGCTCGCCAGCGGCTTCCTGGTCGGACGCGCCAACCCGGAACACACGATGGAAAAGCTGCGCGTGCTGGGGGGCCCCAAATGGATCCAGCTGATCAGCTCGGCCTCGGGACTGGTGGCATCGCTGCAGGCCTCGTTCGCGGCGACGACGGCCAAGTCGGCGGCCGACACCGCCGACGATGCCGCGCAGACGGCCGACCAGGCAGCGGAGCAGGCCATGGAGGCCACCGCCGATGCGAACACGGCCACGACTGCCGTCCGTCCCGCGACCGCCGGCAACGCCACGCCTGAGGCAGCGGTCGACGCATCCCTGCGTCCCTCCGATGCCCGCAGGCGTCCGGACCCGGTCTGGGATCCGGAGGCGCCGCCGATGCCTGCCGAAGCCGCCACCGATCTGTCGGAACGCTGATCCGCCGGCAACGGCGCACAATCACCGCCTGCGTCCTGCCGAGCCCACCATGTCCGACCCCCTCATTCCGCCGTCCGCGGAGCACGCAGACCTTCGTCCGCCGACGCCCGCCGCGGCCAGCAGCGCCACGCCGGCCGCGACCACTACCGCGTCCGGCGGCGGCAACCCGCGCCCGCGCGCGTCCAGCGCCATGCTCGTCGTGGCGACGCTGGCGGTCGGCTACACCTTGTGGGCCGCGCAGGCGCTGATCCTGCCGGTGCTGCTGGCGATGTTTTTCGCGCTGGTCGGCAACCCGATCATCCGCGGCCTGCGGCGCCTGTGGATTCCGCGCTTCCTGGCCGCGGTGCTGGTGCTCTCCGGCGGCCTGGCCACGTTCGGCGCACTGGGCGTGCAGCTGGCCGGACCTGCCGCAGAATGGATGCAGGAAGCGCCACGACAGATGCGGCAGCTGGGCAAGCAACTGCGCAGCCTCGCCAAACCCGTGCACGAGGCCAACCAGGTCGCCGAGAACATCGCGCGCGCCGCCGGCGGTGGCGATCCCCGCCGCGTCGAGATCGTGCGGACCCAGGTCGACGATCCCTACGCGATGCTGGTCGCCGCGCCGAAAGTGCTGGCCGCCCTGCTCGCGGTCGTGCTGCTGACGTTCTTCTTCATGGTGTTCGGCGAGAGCCTGCAACGCAACGCCATCGCATTGCTGCCGACGCGGCAGCGACAGAAACTGACGGTCGGCATCCTGCAGTCGATCGAACGCGAGATCTCGCGCTACGTGTTCACGATCACCGTCATCAATGTGCTGGTCGGCCTGGTGTTCGCCGCGATCCTGCACCTGGCGTTCAAGGTCGACATTCCCGATGCGCTGCTGTGGGGCACCCTGGTCGCGGTCCTGAACTACGCGCCGTATGTAGGCCCGCTGATCGGCGTGGCGATGATGCTGGTGATGGGCTACGTGACCTGGGGCGGCGTCAGCGCCTCGCTGCTGCCGGCGGCGATCTACCTCGGCCTGCACACCATCGAGGGTCAGCTGGTGACGCCGATCGTGCTCGGCCGCCGGATGCGTCTGTCGCCGCTGGTGCTGGTCCTGGCGCTGATGCTGTTCGGCTGGCTGTGGGGCATCGTCGGCCTGCTGCTGGCCGTGCCGCTGCTGGTCTGCGTGAAGCTGGTGCTGGCGCGGATCGAAGGCATGGACGGCTGGGCGCGGCTGCTGGAGTAAGGGCAGCCGGAACGCTGCCGATGGCGCAGCGCCTGTCGGCGGTGCACCGCGCCATCCCGGTACAATGGCGGGCATGACATTTCCCGTTCGCGCCATCACCATCGATCTCGATGACACCCTGTGGCCGTTCGCGCCGATCGCTACGCGCATCGAACAGGTGCTCGAAGACTGGATGCGCACGCACAGCCCGATCACCGCCGAGCGCTTTCCGGTGCTGGAGATGCGGGCCCTGCGCGAGCGCATCTTTGCCGACAATCCGCACCTGATCCATGACCTCAGCGCATTGCGCCGGATGGCGATCGAACAGGCCCTGCGCGACAGCGGCGCCGACGTTTCGCTGGCCGATGCCGCGTATGACGAGTTCTATACCGCGCGCAACCAGGTCACGTTCTACCCCGACAGCCTGGATGCGCTGGCGCGCATTGCCGCCCGGATGCCAGTGGCCGCGCTGACCAATGGCAACGCCGACATCGCCAGGATCGGCCTGTCCGCGCATTTCCATTCGGTCGTGCATTCGCGCGAGCATGGCGCCGCCAAGCCGGTGGCGAGCATCTTCCATGCCGCCTGCCGTGGCCTGGACTGCGATCCCGCGCTGGTGCTGCATGTCGGCGACAGCATCGAGATGGATGTGGTCGGCGCGGCACGTGCCGGCCTGCGCAGTTGCTGGATCAATCGCCGCGGCGACGACGGCACGCTGGCGACCTGGCCGCACGCCGACCTCGCGCCGGATCTCGAGTTCGACACGCTGACCGGCCTGGCGGACTGGCTGGACGCACACGCCGACACGCCGCACTGATCGCACGGGCATGCGTCGACGCGGTCGCGACACCGACGGCAACGACACCCGCAGCGCGACACCGCCGCTGCGCAACGGCCCTCGCCTGTGGCTGGCGATCGTCGTGCTGGTGTGGCTGGCGATCATTGCCTGGCAGGCTGACGGGGCGCGACCGCTCGCCCTGGTCTACCTGGCGATGAGCGCCGTGGCATTCGCGTGCTACGGCATCGACAAGTCCGCCGCGCGCCATGCCCGCCGCCGCATCCCCGAACGCCGCCTGCACGCCATCGCACTGCTGGGCGGCTGGCCCGGCGCCCTGCTTGCGCAGGCCTGGTTCCGGCACAAGTCCTCGAAGACCTCGTTCCAGATCGCGTTCTGGCTGATCGTGCTGCTGCATGTCGCGGCGCTGGCGTGGGTGCTGCAGCAGGGCTGGCTGGACGTCGCGCCGGCGACCGCCGCCGGGCATGCGATGCTGGACGCATGATGCCGCGCCACCACCGCACACTCGTCCGTTTCGACCTCGTCGATAGCGCCATCGAAGCCGCCATCGCAACCGCTCCGGCAGGCGGGCGCATGCGCGCCGGCCCTGCCCTTCACTTCCACAGGTTCCCATGATGACCACCACTCCGCTGCCCGCAGGCTTTGCCGCTTCGTCCGATCCACGTCCGTCGGCCGCGCTGCCGCTGCACGTGCTCGACCGTGCCGGCTTCGGTCCATGGTTGCAGGCGCAGCCGCCGGCCACGCAGGCCTGGTTGCGCGCGCAGGACTTCAACGCGGCGCCGGGATCGGTCGTGCTGCTGCCCGGCAGCGATGGCATCGCCGGCGCGGTGCTCGGCACCGGCGACGCCGCGGACCCGTATGCCTATGCGCACGGTCCGGCCAACCTGCCGCAAGGTGACTGGGTGCTGGCGACCGCACTCGACGAGCCCGCACGCAGGGCCCTGCAACTGGGCTGGGGGCTGGGCGCCTATCGCTTCACCCGCTACAAGGCGGCGACACGGACACCGGCGCAGTTGCTGGTCGACGGCGCCCTGGATGCGGAGGCCGCCGACGTGCTGGCCGCCTCGGTGCGCGTGCGCGACCTCGTCAATACGCCGACCGAGGACATGGGGCCCGAGCAGCTGGAATCGATCACGCGCGAGATCGCGCAGCGCCATGGCGCCCGCTTCGAAAGCATCGTCGGCGATGCCCTGCTGCACCAGAACTTCCCCGCGATCCATGCCGTCGGGCGCGCCTCGCATCGCGCGCCACGGCTGTTGAAGCTGCAGTGGGGCGATGCCGCGCATCCGCACGTGGTCCTGGTCGGCAAGGGCGTGTGCTTCGATACCGGCGGCCTGGATCTCAAGCCGGCCGACGGCATGCGCAACATGAAGAAGGACATGGGCGGCGCCGCGCATGCCCTGGCGTTGGCCGAGTTGGTCATGGCGCGCGCGCTGCCGGTGCGGATCACCTTGCTGATCCCGGCCGTCGAGAATGCGGTCGGCCCCGACGCGTTCCGTCCCGGCGAAGTCATCGCGACGCGCAAGGGCATCCATGTCGAGATCGACAACACCGATGCCGAAGGCCGCCTGGTGCTATGCGATGCGCTGACCCATGCCGGCGAACTCGAGCCGCACACGATCCTGGATTTCGCAACCCTGACCGGTGCCGCGCGCATCGCCCTCGGCCCCGACCTGCCGGCGCTGTTCGCCAACGACGATGCGCTGGCCAATGCCTGGATCCAGGCCGGCGCCGAGACCCGCGACCCGGTCTGGCGCATGCCGCTGTGGCGTCCGTACCTGCGCTACCTGACCAGCGGCATCGCCGACATGGCCAATGCCGGCTCGAAGATGGCCGGCGCGGTCACCGCCGCGCTGTACCTGGAGTGCTTCGTGCCGGCGGGCGTGCCGTGGGCACACCTCGACGTCTACGCCTGGAACGACAGCGCGCGCGCAGGCCGCCCGGCGGGCGGCGAGGCGCTGGCCTTGCGCAGCGCGTTCCGGATGCTGCAGACCCGCTACGCGGCTTGATCGCCGCCGCGCGACGCCCGCACGCGCGTCGGCGCTGGCTTCAACGCAGCCAGCGCCGCAGCTCGGCGCGACGCGCGAACCAGAGCAGCCAGGCCGCGATGCCGATGATCAGCAGGGTCATCGGCAATCCGGACAGCCCCGATGCCTGCCAGGCCGGCGTCAGCGCATAGATCGCGCCCATCTGCACCAGCACGGCCAGCAGCGACACCGCCAGCAACCACACGGCCCAGCGCCTGCACAGCAGCAGGCCGACCGCACCGAACACGCCGGCGAAGACGGCGATGCCGTAGGCGATGTCCAGCCAGGCCGGCATCGCGGCGTAGACCACGCGCTGGGCTTCGGGCATTGCGGCGATCTGCTCCGCGGTCATCCGCGTCTGCAGGAAGAACATGGCGACGCCGACCAGGTTCCACAGCAGGGCCAGGATGCCGACGACGCGCAAGCGCGTCGGGGCCGGGGCAAGGGGATTGTCAGCATGGGACAGGTCGGAAGGGGACATGACGATGCTCCTTGGAACAGGCTCTAGCCCGTGACGTCGCCCGAGCGTACACAGCCCCGCGGGGCTGCAGGCCACCTCACGTCGGAAACCTGCGCCGAGGGCCCACCGACCTCCACCTCCGGGTCGAGGCCTGTCCGGCGCCGCGCCGGGCGGGCGCTGCGGCATAGAACCTGTTCACGATCTGTCGCGAGCGCAGCCAGGTGGCGCGTGGCGGAGCGCAGTGTACGTGCAGGTACATCAGCAACCGAGCACCGCACGCGCGCCAGATGGCAAGCGCAGCAAGATCGTGATCAGGGTCCTACAGCCAGCCCTTCTGGCGCGCCAGCCGGTAGGCCTCGATGCGGTTGCCGACGCCGAGCTTGCCGATCGCCTCGGACAGGTAGTTGCGCACGGTGCCGTGCGACAGGTGCAGGCGGGCCGCGATCTCGGTGGCCGACAGCCCTTCGCCGGCGAAGCGCAGCACCTGGCGCTCGCGATCGTTCAGCGGATCGGCCTCCGACCAGGCTTCCAGCGCCAGTTGCGGATCGATCGCGCGACCGCCGCGGTGCACCTGGCGCAGGGCATCGGCGAGCTGCTCGGCCGGCGCATCCTTGAGCAGATAGCCGGACACGCCGACATCGAGTGCGCGACGCAGGAATCCCGAGCGCGCGAACGTGGTGACGATGACGACCTTGATCGGCAACGCATGCCGCTGGATCCGCTGCGCCAGTTCCAGCCCGGTCAGGCCGGGCATTTCGATGTCGGTCACCAGCACGTCGGGACGCGACTGTTGCAGCTCGCGCCAAGCCGATTCGCCATCGGCGCAGGCACCGACGACGTCGATATCGGTTTCCAGGCCCAGCAGCGCCGACAGCGCGCCACGCACCATCGCCTGGTCCTCGGCCAGCAGGACACGGATCATCGTGGACGACATACGGTTGCGATCATGCGCGCGACGATAGCAGACGGCGCCCGCGCGTCCCGCAACGACCCGAGGCGTGCCGCACTACGGCGCCACGTGCCCTTCAGCAGCGGCCAGCGGCAATCGCGCTTCCAGGCGCGTGCCGCGTCCCTTGGCGGCATCGATGCGCAGGCTGCCGCGCGCGGCTTCCAGCCGTTCGCGCATGCCGGCCAGGCCGTTTCCGGGCTGGATCGCACCGCCGCGACCATCGTCGCTGACGCGCAGCACGGCATCGCCCTGCTCGACCGCGAACGCAATCGTCGCCCGGGTCGCACCGGCATGCCGCTGGATGTTGGTCACCGCTTCGCGCACGGTCATCGCCAGCGCGGTCTCGACGGCGGGCGACAGCGCGGCGCGCGCCATCTCCGCATCGAAGCCGTAGTCGAACGCCACGCCATCGATCTCCAGCAGCAGCTTGGCCGAAGCCAGCTCGGCGGCGATGCCGGCCGCACGGATGCCGCTGACCGCACCGCGCACCTGGGCCAGCGCCTCGCGCGCGGTCGCCGCGACATCGGCGATCTCGCGGCGCGCGGCCCCGATGTCATCGCGGATGCCAGCAGCGCCTGCGACATCCGCGACACCCGGGCCGTCACCACGCGCGTCCGGCGTGAGCATCGCGGCCTCTGCGGTATCGCGCTCGACGGCACGCGTCAGCAGGCGACCCGCCAGGTCGGACTTCAGCGCGACCATCGACAAGGTGTGGCCCAGCAGGTCGTGCAGGTCGCGACCGATGCGCTCGCGCTCGGCCAGCGCCGCCAGTCGACGGATTTCCTCATGGCTGAGCTTCAGCGCCGCGTCCTTCTCGTCGCCCATGCGCTCGACATGCACCAGCACACCGATGATCGCCGTCGTCAGCGGCATCCAGGCCAGTGCCGTCCACGGATAGCCGATCCAGCGCGCCCAGCCCAGCAGCACGGCATTGGCGATCGCCAGCACCAGCAGGTACAGCCCCAACCGCTTCCAGCGCCGCACCCCCAGCAGCACGCAGCCGAACACGAAGTAGCTCAGCCCCGACGGGTACCACGGCATCAGCGCGAAGCACATCACGATCATGCCGCTGGCGAACAAGGCGCCCAGTCGCTTGGGCTGCGTCACCGCTGCGACGTACAACGCCACGAACAACGGATACGACAGCAGCGTCAGCAACAGCCAACGCAGGCTGTAGCCCTCGGGCGTGAACAGCGGCACGACGAAGACCCAGCTCGACCACAACAGGTGCACCGCTTCGGTCCAGCGCGCCCGGCCCTGGCGCAGCGTCGAGGCCAGCGCCGAATCCGGCGCCGGCGTGCGCCAGCTGTAGGTGAGCTTCGGGAACATCGGGAACCTTTGGGGCATGGGGGGGCAACGACGCTCGGTCAGTGGTCTTCAGGACAGGTCTGCGATGCGCGGCGCCATCGTCTCATGCCGGCGGCAAGCGCTCCGTGGCGCCGGCATCGGCAGCGCCCGCACCAGGTGTCGCCGGAACCGCACGGTCAGGCGTCGCGCGCGAGGCGCCGGTAGGCCAGCCCCAGGAACGCCGCCGTCATCGCCGCCAGCACCAACACATGCATCCACAACGGCTGGCCCTGGTCGAAGCCGACGACCTTCAAGGCGATCTGGCCCAGGTGATAGGCCGGCCACAACACCGCGATCCGGCCCAGCAGCGCGGGCAGCATCGTCAGCGGGATCCACAGACCCGACAGGAACGACATCGGCAGGAACAGCACGTTGATGACCGCAGGCGCGGCATTGCCGCCGAACACCGTGCCCAGGTACAGCCCCAGCGCGCAGAACGGCAGCATGCCGACGATGTTGATGACCAGCAACAAAGTCCATTGCGACGGCGCCAGCCGCACGCCGCCCAGCCCCACCGAGATCGCCGCGAGGATCAGCGAGATCAGCGTCGCGAACAGCATCGCCATGACCAGCTTGGCCAGCAGCAGCGCGCCCGGCGGCATCGGCAGCGCGCGCTTGAGCTTCAGGAAGCCCTGCTCGCGATCCATCGCGATGGTGACGCCGAATCCGAACAGGCCCGCGCTGATGACGCCGAACACGCCATAGGTCGCCAGCAGGTAGCGCGCAGCCTCGCCGCCGGCGCTGCGGTTCATGAACACGCCGAACAGCAGGTAGAACAACGGAGGAAACAACAGCGTCGGCACCGCGAAGGTCGGTTCGCGCAGCACGCGCAGGAACTCGCAGCGCGCTTCCAGCGCATAGCTGCGCAGGCGGGCCGGCCACGGCATCGGCGCATCGTCGAGGACACAGGATCCGCGGGTGTCGGACGCGACAGGCAAGACGGGCAGGTTCATCAGGCGGCCTCCTCGAGGCGGTGGGTCTCGGGATATGCGCGGCTGCGGGCGTCGGTCAGTTCCAGGAAGGCATCGGCCAGCCCGGCGCGCTGCACTTCCAGTCCGGACAGCGCCGGATCGGCGTCCAGCAGGCGGCGCACCACCGGCTCGGCAATGTCGGCGACGATATCGAGCTGGACGGCATCGCCACCCGTCGATGCGCTCGTCGATGCGACCGCCTCGCGGACCTGCGGCCAACCCGCGACCTCGTCGGCGGACAGGCGGGTCACGCAGCGGATGCGGCGACGCGAGACGTTGGCGCGGATCTGCGCGACGCTGCCCTGGGCGATGATCCGCCCCTGGTCGAGCACGACGACGCGATCGGCCAGCGATTCGGCTTCTTCCAGGTAGTGCGTGGTCAGCAGCACGCTGCTGCCCTGCGCGACGAGTTCGCGGATCGCCGCCCAGACGCCCTGGCGCGCGCCGATGTCGAGCCCGGTGGTCGGTTCGTCGAGGAACAGCAGCCGTGGGCGTCCGCAGATCGCCAACGCGAACTGCACGCGCCGCTGCTGCCCACCCGACAACGCGCCATAGCGACGACCGAGCAGGCCGTCGAGACCGGCCAGCGCGACGCAATCGGCAACGCTGCGCGGCTGCGGATAGTAGCTGCGGGTCAGTGCGAGCAGCTCGCCGACCTTGACCGTGCGCGGGATCCCGGCGCTCTGCAGCATCACGCCGATGCCGCGGCGCGCGGAGAGTTCGCGCGGGGAGCGGCCGAACAGCCTGACCTCGCCGGCATCGGCATCGGCCAGGCCCAGCAGCAGGCCGATCGCGGTAGTCTTGCCGGCCCCGTTGGCGCCCAGCAAGGTCAGGACTTCGCCGGCATGCAGGCGCAGGTCCACGTCCGCCAGCGCCTGGACTTTGCCGTAGGCCTTGCGCACGCCGCGCAGGCTGGCCAGTTCGTCGCCTGCGGCCGGGCGGGGCGGGTCGGCGTCGATGCGCGCGCCGGCAGTGATGTGTTCGCTCATGTGCGGGGATTCCGTCGAAGGACGCGGGGTGGATGGCATGGCGGCATCCTCCCGCGTCGGCCCACGCCGCGGCAGTCGCAGCGGTCAGCCCAATGGCATGACAGTCGTCAGGTGACCGCGCCTGCGACTTGCCCTAGCCTAGGCGGACGCAATCGGCAGGTCGTTCCGCAGTCCTGTCGCCGTTGCCGCGATCCGCGACCCAGCCGCCGGTCCGCCCGGGGACCATCGGAACCGGGCGCTCGCGGGGCCCGGGCCGGGGATTGGCCCCGGCACCGCATCGCCGGTCCCGCCTGCACGGTCACACTTGCCGCT
Organism: Luteimonas sp. RIT-PG2_3; assembly: GCF_054902115.1. Classification (NCBI taxonomy): domain Bacteria; kingdom Pseudomonadati; phylum Pseudomonadota; class Gammaproteobacteria; order Lysobacterales; family Lysobacteraceae; genus Luteimonas; species Luteimonas sp. RIT-PG2_3. The sequence continues at coordinate 68,641 of NZ_JBUBPF010000014.1, forward strand.
CACCCACGTCTTGGCTGCCATGAACACAAATGCTGACCTGCTGAAGGAACTCCGCATCGACCGCAACGACGGCCCGCAGCCGTCGCGCCGCCGACGCTGGATCATCATCGCCCTGGCGATCGTCGCGTTGTTGGTGGTCGCCGGCCTGCTGCTGGGCGGCCGCGGCAAACCGCCCACCGTCGAAACCACTACCGTCGCCGCACTGACCGGCGGCAACGCCCCGGCCAGCGTGTCGGTGCTCGACGCCAGCGGCTACGTGGTCGCACGGCGCATGGCCACGGTCTCGTCCAAGGTCACCGGCAAGGTGCAGGAAGTGCTGATCGAGGAAGGCATGCGGGTCGAGGAAGGCCAGGTGCTGGCACGCCTGGAACCAATCGACGCCGACGCCCAGCGCAGCCTCGCCACGGCGCAACTGGCAGCGACCCGCAGCCAGGCCAGCGCGATCCAGGCCCAGCTCTCCGAGGCCGAGGCCAATGCCCGGCGCCTGGGCGCGCTGGTGCGGCAGCAACTGGTCTCCCAGGCGCAGCACGAACAGGCCATCGCGACCCGCGACGCCCTGCGCGCGCAACTGGTGACCGCGCAGCGCAACGCCCGCGTCTCCAGCGACCAGTTGCAGATCGCCGACATCGGCGTCGACAACACCATCGTGCGTGCGCCGTTCGCCGGCGTGGTCATCGCCAAGGCCGCGCAGCCCGGCGAAATCGTCTCGCCGCTGTCCGCGGGCGGCGGTTTCACCCGCACCGGCATCGGCACCATCGTCGACATGGAATCGCTGGAAGTCGAAGTCGACGTCGGCGAGGCCTACATCGGCCGCGTGCAACCCAAGATGCCGGTGGAAGCCACCCTCAATGCCTATCCGGACTGGAAGATCCCGGCCGAGGTCATCGCGATCATCCCGACCGCCGACCGCGGCAAGGCCACGGTCAAGGTGCGCATCGCCCTGAAGGCGCGCGACCCGCGGATCGTGCCGGACATGGGCGTCAAGGTCGGCTTCATGGAGAGCCTGGCCACGACCGACGGCAAGCCGGCCACCGGTGTGCGCGTCGCCAACGAGGCGGTCGCCAAGCGCGACGATGCCGACGTGGTGTTCGTGCTCGCCGACGGCGTGGTCGCGCAGCGCAAGGTCGCGCTGGGCCGCGCGCTCGGCACCGAACGCGAGATCACCGACGGCCTGAAGGCCGGCGAGGTGGTCGTGCTGAACCCTGCCACCGAGCTGGTCGACGGCGCCAAGGTCGCGACCGCCGTCAAGGACGACGCCAAGTGATCGGCGCGCGGATCGGCATGACGGCCGGCACCCGGATGACGATCGTCGTGATGCCCGCAGCGCGGCGCCCGGCCATGCATGGGACGGGAGCGCGCTGATGGAGGCCCTGGTATCCGTGCGCCGGCTGACCAAGACCTACCAGCGCGGCCCCGAAAAGGTGCAGGTGCTGCACGGCATCGACCTGGACATCCCGCATGGCGACTTCGTCGCGCTGATGGGGCCGTCGGGGTCGGGCAAGAGCACGCTGCTGAACCTGATCGGCGGACTGGATACGCCCACCAGCGGCGAGATCGAGATCGAAGGCCAGCGCATCGACCGCATGAACGATCGCCAGCTCGCGCATTGGCGCAGCCACCATGCCGGCTTCGTGTTCCAGTTCTACAACCTGATGCCGACGCTGACTGCGCAGAAGAACGTCGAACTGCCGCTGCTGCTGACCCATCTCGATGCCGGCCAACGCAAGCGCAACGCCGCGATCGCCCTGGCCCTGGTCGGCCTGGACGACCGCCGCCACCATCGCCCCAACGAACTGTCCGGCGGCCAGCAGCAGCGCGTCGCGATTGCCCGCGCGATCGTCTCCGATCCGACCTTCCTGATCTGCGACGAGCCCACCGGCGACCTCGACCGCCATTCGGCCGAGGAGATCCTGGAGCTGCTGGGCACGCTGAATCGCCAGCACGGCAAGACCATCATCATGGTCACCCACGACCCGCGCGCCGCCGAGTCGGCCAGCCGCATCATCCATCTCGACAAGGGCGAGCTGGTGGATGCCCCGGTGGGACATTGAGGGCAGGATGATGGCGACCCACGGGCGCTCGAACTGGCGATGCGGCCGCGCAGATGCCGACCTGTCGTCTGTGCGGGGTTGGCACGTCGACAGCAACAGCTTCCGTCCGCTGGCGCGGCCGGGTTCATTTCTTTTGGAAAGCGCCAAAAGAAACGGAACCAAAGAAAAACGCTTCCTCGACAACATCAGCCACATCCGTCATTCGTTCCGGGATTTTCCGACTCGCCATCCATGGCTCGGTCGGAAAACGCCGCACATCCCTGTGCGGCGCCCTCCGGGTCTGGCGTTGTCCGCTTCGCTTCCACGCGGTCAAAAGCCGGTGGTTTGCGTCGACTACAGCAGACACCTGTCGTCCTGCCGCCGCCCTTGCAGGCTTCGGCTCGCAGGTCTGCACGCCTTCGCGGCAGCGGTTGAAGGTACCCATGCCAGCGACGCGAGGGCGACGTCATGAAGTACTTCTCCCTGGTCTGGTCGGCGCTGTTCCGCAGCAAGACGCGCACCCTGCTGACGCTGATGTCGGTGATCACCGCGTTCCTGCTGTTCGGGCTGCTCGACTCGGTGCGCGTGGCCTTCAATTCCGGTGGCGGTGTCGATGGCGCCAACCGGCTCGTCGTCGCGTCCAAGCTGTCGATCACGCAGATGCTGCCGTCCAGCCTCGACCGCCAGGTCGCGTCGGTGCCCGGCGTGCGCAAGGTCGCGACCGGCACCTGGTTCGGCGGCATTTATCAGGATGCGCGCAACTTCTTCCCCAACTTCTCGATCGGCGAGGGCTACCTCGACCTGTATCCGGAATACATCATCGACCCCGAGCAGCGGCGCGCCTTCGATGGCGACCAGGCCGGCGCGGTCGTCGGCCGTACCCTGGCCAACAAGTTCGGCTGGAAGATCGGCGACACCATCCCGCTGCAGGCGACGATCTTTCCCAACGCCGACGGCAGCAACAACTGGCCGCTGACGCTGCGCGCGATCTTCGATATCCGCGACAGCAAGCGCAAGGGCGAAGAACAGCAGCTCTTCATGCACTGGAAGTACTTCGACGAATCCAACACGATGATGAAGAACCGGGTCAGCTGGCTGGTGGTGCAGTTGGAAGACCCGGCACAGGCCAGCCGCATCGCGCAGGCAATCGACGCGATCTCCGAGAACTCCGACCGCGAGACCAAGAGCCAGACCGAGCAGGCCTTCAACCAGTCGTTCGCCAAGCAGTTCGCCGACATCGGGCTGATCGTCACCGCGATCATGGCGGCGGTGTTCTTCACGCTGCTGCTGCTGACCGGCAACACGATGGCGCAGGCCGTGCGCGAACGCATCCCGGAACTCGCGGTCCTGAAGACGCTGGGCTTCACCAACACCGCGGTGCTATGGCTGGTGCTGGCCGAGTCGATCCTGCTGATCGTGCTCGGCGGCGTGCTCGGCATGTCCCTGGCCAGCGCGATCATCCCGGTCATCGGCGCGGCCAGCGGCGGCATGGTCGCGCTCGGCGGCATCCCCTCGGAAACCTGGACACTGGGCCTGATCCTGATGGTATTGATCGGCGTGCTGGTGGGCGCACTGCCGGCCCTGCGCGCGATGCGGCTCAGCATCGTCGACGCGCTGGCGGGCCGATGACGGCGCGGCAATGAGAAGAATGGAACGATGAAACGACCCTGGCTGTGGAACCTGCTGACGATCGTCGCGCTGCTCGCCGGCCTGGGCCTGTGGATCGCGATGCCCTGGCAGGGCGTGCTGGCGCTGGCGATCGCCGCGGCGGCATGGCTGCGCTACAGCCGCCAGGGCCGGCTGGCGCTGGCCGCGGCCGGCGTCGGCATTGCCAGCCTGCCGCAGCGCTGGGGCGCGGCGTCGGTGATCGTCATCGGCATCGCCGGCGTTGTCGGCGTGCTGGTCGCGATGCTGGCCATGGGCGAAGGCTTCCAGTCGACGCTGCGCGGCAGCGGCAGCGACGACACCGCGATCGTGCTGCGCGGCGGTTCGCAGGTCGAGATCAACTCGGTGGTGACGCGCGACCAGGCGGTGCTGCTGGCCAACCTCGATGGCGTCGCCCGCAACCCGGACGGCCGCCCGCTGGTCACCACCGAACTCGCCCAGGTCATCAACCTGCCGACCAAGGCCGACGGCAACGATGCCAACGTGCAGTTGCGCGGTATCGGCTCATTGGCCTGGGAGATCCGCCCGAACGTGCGCATCGTCAGCGGCCGCAGGTTCCAGCCGGGCCTGCGCGAGCTGATCGTCGGCCAGGGCGTCGCCGCGCAGTACCGGGGCGTGGAGATCGGCGACACCCTGCGCCTGAGCAACCAGGACTGGACCATCGTCGGCCATTTCGCGTCCGGCGATTCGATGGACTCGGAACTGTGGACCGACATCGAGACGCTGTCATCGTTCTACCGCCGCAGCGCCTACCAGACCGTCACCGTCAAACTCGCGGGCAACGACGGGCTCAAGCGCCTGCAGGCCGCGCTGGATGCCGATCCGCGGATGAAGCTCGATGCGCTGGGCACGCGCGACTATTTCGGCAAGCAGGCCTCGGGGCTGACCACGCTGATCAACGTGCTCGGCACCGTGATCGGCGCGATCATGGCGGTCGGCGCGGTGTTCGGCGCACTCAACACGATGTATGCCGCGGTCGCCAATCGCGCACGTGAAATCGCGACCTTGCGTGCGCTCGGCTTCCGTGGACTGCCCGTGGTCGTTGCGGTGATGCTGGAGACTATGTTGCTCGCCCTGCTGGGCGGGCTGCTCGGCGGCGCGCTGGCGTGGACGGTGTTCAACGGCTACAGCGTGTCGACCATGAGCGCGAACTTCAGCCAGGTCGTGTTCGCATTCGAGGTCACGCCGCAGTTGCTGTGGACCGGCCTGAAATGGGCACTCGGCATCGGCCTGGCCGGCGGCCTGTTCCCGGCCCTGCGTGCCGCGCGGCTTCCGATCACGACAGCCCTGCGCGCGGTCTGACCCGCGCGGCCAGCGCGGACCTGCCTGCAGGCCGGCATTGTCTCAGGCCGCCCGCCTCCACGACGACGGCAGGCCGGCCCGTAAGGCGGATGCCTCTGGGTTACAGCAGTTGCGCGGACCGCAGGGCGGCTTCGACCGCAGGCTGGTGACCGGCTTCGAGCTCGGTCATCGGCAGGCGCAACGTGCCGCCGCACAGGCCGAGACGGTGCATCGCCCACTTCACCGGGATCGGGTTGGCCTCGACGAACAACTGCTTGTGCACCGGCAGCAGGCGCCGCTGGATCTCCATCGCCCCCCGGACATCGCCCGCCAGCGCGGCCGCGCACAGCGCGCTCATCAGCCGCGGCGCGACGTTGGCGGTGACGCTGACATTGCCGTGGCCACCGCAGAGCATCAACGCGACCGCGGTCGCGTCGTCGCCCGAGTAGACCGCGAAGCCTTCGGGCAGGTCGCGGACCAGCCACTGGGCCCGCTCGATGTTGCCGGTGGCTTCCTTGATGGCGACGATGCCCGGCACCTCGGCCAGCCGCAGCACGGTGTCGTGCTGCATGTCGGCGACCGAACGGCCCGGCACGTTGTAGAGCACGATCGGCAGGTCGCCGGTCGCTTCGGCGATCGCGCGGAAGTGGCGATACTGCCCTTCCTGACCGGGCTTGTTGTAGTACGGGACGACCTGCAACTGGCTGTCGGCGCCGACGCCGGCCGCATAGCGCGCCAGCGCGATCGCCTCGGCGGTGGAGTTGCCGCCGCAACCGGCCATGACCGGCACCCGGCCCGCCGCCTGCTCCACCGCGACGCGGATGATCTCGCAGTGCTCCTCGACATTGACCGTCGGCGATTCGCCGGTGGTGCCGACCACGCCGATGCAGTCCGTGCCTTCGCCGACATGCCAGTCGATCAGCGTGCGCAGGGTCGGATAGTCGACGCTGCCGTCCTCG
>NZ_JBUBPF010000015.1:0-73727 GCF_054902115.1 Luteimonas sp. RIT-PG2_3
GAATGTGAAAATTGTTCGCTTGACGGCGTTCATGGCCTGATCGAATGTGCCTTTCACGCCATCCCGCCCGATTTCTGCGCGGATCCACTCCAGCCCCACGACACCTGAAGGAACCCATCCGATGCGATCCCTGCTGATGCTGCTTGCCGCGACCGTGCTCACCAGCCTTGCCGGCTGCGCCAGCGCGGACGGCGCCTGGGTCGAACTGGCGGGCCACCGCTATACGGTGGAAGTAGCGGCCGACGACGCGTCGCGCGCCCGCGGGCTGATGTTCCGCGACAGCATGCCGTCGTCGCAGGGCATGCTCTTCATCCATGACAGCGAGGAGCCGCAGGCCTACTGGATGAAGAACACCCGGATCGCGCTGGACATCCTGTACTTCGACGCCCAGCGCAAGCTGGTGTCGCAGCAGCGCGACGTGCCGCCGTGCTCGGCGGGCAATGCCTGTCCGCCCTATCCGAGCAACGCGCCGGCCCTCTACGTACTCGAGCTCAATGCCGGCCAGGCCCAGGCGATTGGCCTGAAGGACGGCGAGGAGCTGAAGGTTTCGCCGGATCTGCAGAACGCTCGCTGAGCCTCTGCCCGCGCAGGCTTGCACCCGGCCGCGGGCCGGAGCAGTCTGTGGCCATGATCGATTCCGACACGCTGCCCGACTGGAGCGCCCTGGCGACGATCGAGGACGCGTCGCTGCCGCTGCTCGATGTCGCCCTGCTGATCGCGCGCGACGAATATCCGGAACTCGACCTTGCCCGCTGCGACGCGCTGCTGAGCCAGCACACCGACCACCTGCGTGTCGAAGTCAATGCGATCGAGCACTGGGCGCTGAAAATGCAGGCGATCAATCGCCACCTCTTCGATGAGCTCGGCTATGCCGGCAACCATGACGAGTACTACGACCCCCGCAACAGCTACGTCAACGACGTGCTGGAGCGGCGGCTCGGCAACCCGATTTCTCTGGCGATGGTGCAGATCGAGGTCGCGCGCAGGCTCGGGATCCCGCTGGACGGCGTGTCGTTCCCCGGCCACTTTCTGGTCCGCCTGCCGATCGACGACGGCGTCCTGGTCATGGACCCGTTCAACCGTGGGCGCCCGCTGGATGTCGACGAACTGCGCCAGCGCGCACGTCCGCACCTGGGCGGCGACGCGCCGGACGACGAGGCGCTGCACCAAATCCTGCATCCGGCCTCGCACCGGGCCATCCTGACGCGGATGCTGCGCAACCTGCAGGGCGTCTATACCGACCAGCAGGACTGGGGCCGCACGGTCCGCTGCGCCGACCGGCTGTTGAAGCTGTCGCCCGAAAACCCCGACGCGCTGCGCGACCGCGGTCTGGCCTACCTGCAACTGGGGCACGTCTCGGGCGCCCGCCAGGATCTGTCGCGCTACCTGCTGCGCCATCCCGACGCAGACGACATCGCGACGATCCGCGAACACCTGATCGGGACCGGATCCGGTGCGAGCCGGCTGAACTGATCCTGCCAGGGCCGGCGTGCGTGGTGCCACCGCAACGCCCCGACAGCGTCGGCCCGACCTCAGACGACGATCATCTCGAAGTCGTCCTTGGTGACCCCGCAATCCGGGCAGGTCCAGGTCTCCGGCACATCCTCCCAGCGCGTGCCGGCGGCAATGCCTTCTTCCGGCAGGCCCACGGCCTCGTCATAGAGGAAGCCGCAGACCACGCACATCCACGTGCGGAATCCGGTCTGGGTCGCTGCAGCATTCATATCGGTGGACCAGGGTCGTCAAACAGGCGCGCCATTGTCCCACGCTGCCCGCCTGCGAGGAACCGACGGCCCGGATGCGTCGGGGCTGCGACGGCGACATGCCACAATCGCCGATGCATCCCTCCAGGCACCGCTGCCGACATCGTGAGCCCAACCACCTCCCCGCATGCACGCCCGCGTGGCCTGTATCTGATCACCCCCGATATCGCCGACACCCCGGCGCTGCTGGCCCGCGTCGCCCCCCTGTTGCCGTTTGCGGCCTGGCTGCAGTACCGCAACAAGGCGGCGTCCCCCGTCCTGCAACGGCAGCAGGCCACGGCGCTGCTGACGCTGTGCCGCGCCGCGGGTGTTCCGCTGCTGCTCAACGATGACTGGGCGCTGGCCGGCGACGTCGGCGCGGATGGCGCGCACGTGGGCGAGCACGACGGCGACCTGCGGCTCGCACGCGCCCGTCTGGGCGAGGATGCCATCCTGGGGGCCTCCTGTTATGGCGACGCTGCCTTGGCACGATCGGCCGCCTCCGCCGGCGCCAGCTACGTAGCGTTCGGCGCGTTCTTCCCGTCGCCGACCAAACCGCTCGCCCGTCGCGCCGACCTCGGTCTGCTGGCCGACAGCGCCGCACTCGGACTGCCGCGCGTGGCGATCGGCGGCATCACGCCGGACAATGCCGCCCCGCTGGTGAGCGCCGGCGCCGACCTGCTGGCGGTGATCAGCGGTGTCTTCGATGCACCCGATCCCGTTGCCGCGGCGCGCACCTATCTGGCCTGCTTTCTCCCGCCGGCCCAGGCCTAGCCAACACCCATCGCACTCCCGCACGGAATGCCTTCGGGCCGCTCCGCTCCCCGCCCAGCGCGCCAGCGCGCTCCCAAGCCCCTCAGATCCCGCAGATGAACCACGACAAATCCCAAGCCCTGTTCTCCCGTGCCCGCGAGCTGCTGCCCGGCGGCGTCAATTCCCCCGTGCGCGCCTTCAAGTCGGTCGGTGGCGAGCCGTTCTTCGTACAGCGCGCGGACGGCGCGTATCTCTACGACGTCGACGACAACCAGTACGTCGACTACGTCGGCTCGTGGGGCCCGATGATCGTCGGCCATAACCATCCCGACGTGCGCCAGGCGGTCAAGCGCGTCATCGGCGATGGCCTGTCGTTCGGTGCGCCTTGCCCGGCCGAGGTCACGATGGCCGAGACGATCACCCGCCTGATCCCGTCCTGCGAGATGGTGCGGATGGTCAATTCCGGCACCGAAGCCACGCTGTCGGCGATCCGGCTGGCGCGCGGTGCGACCGGACGCACGCGCATCGTCAAGTTCGAGGGCTGCTACCACGGCCACGGCGATTCGTTCCTGGTCAAGGCCGGCAGCGGCGCGCTGACGTTCGGCGTGCCGAATTCGCCCGGCGTGCCCAAGGCGCTGGCGGACCTGACGCTGACGCTGCCGTACAACGATTTCGATGCCGCCACCAAACTGTTCGATGAAGCCGGCGACGACATCGCCGGACTGATCATCGAACCCGTGGTCGGCAACGCGAACTGCCTGCCACCGCGCGAGGGCTACCTGCAGCACCTGCGCGAGCTGTGCACGCGCCACGGCACCGTGCTGATCTTCGACGAAGTGATGACCGGCTTCCGCGTCGCGCTGGGCGGCGCCCAGGCCCGCTATGGCGTCACGCCCGACCTGAGCACGTTCGGCAAGATCATCGGTGGCGGCATGCCGGTCGGCGCCTATGGCGGGCGCCGCGACCTGATGCAGCAGATCGCCCCCGCTGGCCCGATCTACCAGGCCGGTACCCTAAGCGGCAATCCGCTGGCCATGGCCGCAGGCCTGGCGATGCTGACGCTGGTCCAGGCACCGGACTTCCATGCCCGCCTCGAAGCCAGCACGCATGCGCTGTGCGATGGACTGGAAGCGGCCGCGCGCGACGCCGGCGTGCCGTTCTCGACGACGCGCGTCGGCGCGATGTTCGGGTTGTTCTTCAGCAGCGAACCCTACATCGACACTTACGCCCAGGCCGTGGCCTGCGATACCGCCGCCTTCAACCGCTTCTTCCACGCGATGCTGGAACGCGGCGTGTTTCTGGCACCGTCGGCGTTCGAAGCCGGCTTCATGTCCAGCGCGCACGACGAGGCGGTGATCGCGCGCACGCTGGCGGCCGCGCGCGAGGCGTTCGCGGTCGTTGCCGCGCACCAGGCCTGATCGAGAGAGGACCCGGACATGCTCCACGGCCTGCCCCGGACCGACCAGCACCTGACCGTCGCATGATCCAGCGGGACGGCCATCGTGGCAGCACCCGCCAGACCGGCATCGCGCTGGTGCTGTTCGATTTCGACCATGTGCTGGCACATTACGATCACGGCCTGCGGATCGCATCGCTGGCCGACGCCACCGGCGCGTCCGCGGCACGGGTCGCGGCGGTCCTGTTCGAATCCGGGCTGGAAACCGAGTACGACAGCGGCCTGATCGATACCGACACCTACCTGGCCCGCCTGGGTGCCGGCCTCGGCGCCACCGTCGATCGCGCCACCTGGATCGCGGCGCGCGTGGCCGGCAGCGTCGCTGATGAGGGCGTGCTCGCACTCGCCGTCGACATCGCGCAGCAGATGCCGATCGGCGTGCTGACCAACAATGGTGCACTGCTGGCCGACGCCGCCCGCACGATCGTCGCGCCGCTGTATCCGGCGCTGCAAGGACACGTCTTGTGCTCGGGGGCGCTGGCGGTGCGCAAGCCCGACCCGCGCATTTTCCAGCTCGCGGTCGCGCACTTCGGCGTCGAGGCGGGCCAAGTGCTGTTCGTCGACGACGTCTTCCAGAATGTCCAAGCCGCACGCACGGCCGGCCTCCGTGCCGAGCAGGTCACCAACGCCGCCACGCTGACGCGGGCACTGCAGGCCCACGGACTGCGCTGACCCACGGCGGATCGCAGGCGGACGGCAATTTGCTGGTTACATGATCGGTAGCTTGATGGCGTTCGGTCGGTTCAATGACAACGTTCGCTTCGCCTGAGCGTGGATAACATCGCCAACGAGCTACGCCACGTCCGGAAGGTGGCCGACGAAGCGCGTGTTCCTGGGACCGCCGCGCGCGTACTTGCTCAGTGCGGATTTCCGCTTCTGACCGCAGGACTGGTAGTGCGGAGATGTCGCACCCCGGCATCTGCCAGGGCTTTTTTTCCGGATCGCGAGTGTCGGGTTTGCGGCAGCGTGCCGGGCTGCGGCTGCTTTTCCCTCGGTCAGGGCATCCTGCCCTGACTCGGGCGCACGCCATCCATGGCGTGCTTGGCGCAACCTCCGCCCGCCCCGCCACTGCCGCGAGCGTCACGATTACGGCGTCGGCAGGTTATCGACGCATTCCCACCATCGAAGACATCGGCCCATCCAACACCAGTGCGTCGCCTCGGCCGGGGATTGCGGAGAGCGGGCCATGAATGGCCCGCGGCGGCGAGTCAGCCAAGGGTGAGCAGGTGCTGCTTGCGTGGCACTGCCGCGCAGCCCATGCGAACGCCCGGCGTGCTGCGTCGGGCCGGACCGGGCCGCGTAGCGGCACGGGCTGACCGAGCCCAGGAGCAATCCTTGAACGGGGGACGCAGCGTCCGACGCCGACAATAGTGCCTGTTTGTACTGACGCGCGAGAAAAGGCCTCAAAGCCGCATCACTGAGGTCGGATCTAAAGCGGGCATCACGATTGCGGCGTCGGCAGGTTATCGACGCATGCCCGCCATCGAAGACCTCGGCCCATCGGACATCAGGGCTTCACCTCGGCCGGGATCGCGCCAACCCCAGACCCACAAACGGCAACGCGGCAATTGAACTCCGTTTCACATCTGTCTTCCAGACTCCAGGCTCTGCCCCATTCTGGAGTTTGTTCCGATGCGAATGCCGAGCTTCGTCTTGCGGTCATGGACGCTGCGCCTGTCTGCTGCACTGTTGTCCTGCGTATTGTTGGCCCAGGCCCACGCCGCAGACCGCGTCCTGATCGTCGTCAGCGGTGAAGGACGCGACCAGGGCCGCACGCGCCCCGGCTACGAATTCGACGAACTGTCTCAGGCCTGGCTGATCTTCCGCGACAACGGCCTGGACGTCGATGTCGCCAGCCCACAAGGCGGCCCCGTGGAAGCCGACCGCTACAACCCCGAAGAACCCTTCAACGCCGCGTTCCTGGCAGATGCCAATGCCATGGACACATTGGCCAACACCCGAGCCCTGCGCGACCTCGACGCACGCGACTATGCCGCCATCTACATCGTCGGCGGCAAGGGCGCGATGTTCGACCTGCCCAAGGATGCCGCCCTGCGCAACCTGCTGGCACGCATCCATGACCAGGGTGGCATCGTCGCCGCGGTCTGCCATGGCCCTGCCGCCCTGGCCGATGTGCGTCTTGGCAACGGCGAATGGCTGGTCGCCGGCCGCGCGATGACAGGCTTCAGCAACGAGGAAGAAGCGCTGTTCGGCAAGACATGGGCCAAGGAGTTTCCCTGGCTGCTCGAAGACGCACTGCGCGAACGTGGCGCACGCTGGCAGGAAGCCCCGCTGATGATGCCCAAACTGGTCGTCGACGACCGCCTGATCACCGGGCAGAACCCCTACTCCACCACCGCGGTGGCGGAAGCAGTGGTTCGTGCGACCGGTCGAGTCCCCGTGGCTCGCGCCCCCTGGCGGGACGAGCGCACGATGGCACTGGTCCAGCGCCGGCTGGAAGGCGATACCGGGGCTGCAGCGATACTGGCCGAGCACAAGGCGGACTATCACGTCGAACTGATCGGCATCCTCGGCTTCTATCAGTTGAAGGCTGCGACAACGGCCGAACAGATCGGCGACGCCCTGTCGGTGATGGAACTGGCCGCCCCCTACATGGAAGCACCGGAGCTGAAACTGGCACGCGCCGAGGCCCACCACCGGTTGGGAGACAACCGCCGCGCGCGCGAGATCCTGGCGGCCTTGCTGGAAGCCAAGCCGGAGATGACAGAAGCTAGGCAGCTCCTGCAGCAGATCGACGGTTGAGCATGATCCGTGAATGTCTCCGCATCCTGGTCGTCGAGGACAACCTCGCGCTGCAGGCCAGCATGGCTGCACTGCTGACGGCACAGGGCCACCTTGTCGACTTCGCGGCCGATGGCAGGATCGGACTGCAGCTTGCGCTGGCCGATCCACCCGACATCCTGGTGCTGGACCTCAACCTGCCCGGACTGGATGGCCTGCAGGTCTGCGCGCGATTGCGTGCACAGTCCGACCGCCATGTCCCCATCCTGATGCTGACTGCGCGGGACACCCTCGACGACAAGCTCAGGGGCTTCGAGCATGGCGCGGACGACTATCTGGTCAAGCCGTTCGCCGGCGCCGAGCTGGCGGCGCGCTGCCTCGCGCTCGCCCAGCGCCACCGTGTCGGGGAGAAGCACCTGCTGCAGATCGGATCTCTGTGCATCGACCGCCGTCGCGGCGAAGCTACACGCCATGGGATGCCGCTGCACCTGCACCAGACCAGCCTGCAGATCCTGGTCTCGCTGGCCGAAGCCTGGCCGCGCACCCTGACACGCAGTGAACTGATCCAGCGCCTGTGGGGGGAGCAGGCGCCCGCTTCCGATCCTCTGCGGTCGCATCTGTACCTGCTGCGACAGGCACTGGACCGACCCTTCGACGTGCCGATGCTGAAAACCGTGCATGGGGTCGGCTTCCGGCTGGAGTCGGATCAGCCGGCCTCCGATGCAACATCGTCCCCGGGGAACGCGCGCGCATGAATGGACATCGTCGCCATCTGCGCAATCGACTGATGCTGGCCTTCGCCGGATTCACGATCGTGGTCGCCACACTGTTCGGACTCTACGTCGCGATGTTCGCCTATTCGGTCGAGGACCTGTTCTTCACCCGCATCCTCGACCGCGAGGCGCAGGCGCAACAGCAGCACCATGCGCGCACCGGACAATGGGCCCAGCCCCACGAGCCCTTCATCACCGTGATTGCCGACGCCAGCGCGCTGCCCGAAGACCTGTCGGCGCGGCTTGCGGCGGAACCGCAGCGTCGCGAGTTCGGCGGCGCCCAGGGGCACCACTATCACCTGCGGCCGCTCACGGCCACGGACGCGCAGGGCCCGGCGGACGCCACGGCGCAGGACGGGCCTGCATGGCTGGTCGCCGAGGTCAGCGAAGAACTCGTCATACGGCCACGGCGCGCTGCGCTCTTCCAGTGGCTGGCATGGTCGGGCGCCGCGGTCGTTGCGCTGGCATTGCTGCTGGGCGGCTGGCTTGCGCAACGCACCGCGGCCCCGCTGTCGCGGCTGGCGTCGCTGGTCGACCGTTCACATCCCACGCGGCTGCCGACGTCCTTTGCAGCGGACTTTCCCAACGATGAAGTCGGGCTACTGGCGCATGCGCTCGAATCCCTGATCGGGCGTGTCGACGATTTCATTGCACGCGAACGCGAGTTCACGCGCGACGCCAGCCATGAATTGCGGACGCCGCTCGCGGTGATCCGTGGCGCCTGCGAACAACTGGCCTGCGAAACCTCGCTCAGCGCCGCCGGCCGGCAGTACCTGGAGCATGTCCGGCAATCGGCCTGGCAGCTCGAGCAGACCGTGACGACGCTGCTGGCGCTGGCGCGCGAAGAGCGGCAGGCCGGGACCGCGACCGCGGTTGCGATCCTGCCCGTCCTCGAACGCGTCATCGTCGAACAGGCCGCGCTGATCAACGGCCGGCCGGTGGACGTCGACGCAGAGGTCCCCGGCGATGCAAGGCTGACGGTCCCGTCGCCCGTCCTGCATATCCTGCTGTCGAACCTGGTCGGCAATGCATTCGCGCATACGCCCCGCGGGCGTATCCGCATCGACGTCGAACATGGCCGCCTGCGCATCGCCAATCCCGGCGGCGCGATCCGCGATGCCGACTTCGAACCGCATGTCAGGGGCGCGTCCAGTGCGGGCTTCGGACTTGGACTCGCGATCGTCCGCCGCTTGTGCGAACGCCACGACATCGACCTGGAGATCGAGACCCTGACCGGGTCTGACGGGACTGACCGTGCCCGCGGGCCCGCCGTGGCCACGACGGTCGCAAGCCTTGCACTCGACCCGAGTCCGGGCCCTGCGACGTGAGCCTGTCTCGAGCAACGCGGCGATCCGGCCGCAAGCGCACGATGGTGCTGGCAGGGATGATGGTGGCCGTGCTGGCGTGTCCGCTCGTCCTGCCCGCATCCGCGTCCGCCTCGGCACAGGAATCGTCGGCACACCAGCAACAGATCGCGCAGGCATTGCCCGAAGAAGGCCTGGTCGGCGCGGTCTGGTCGACGATCGACCAGGATGGCGCCGTGGACGTGGCCGCGGCCGGCGTCGCCGATGGCCAGACCGGGCGTGCGATGACCGGCGACACCCGCGTCCATGTCGGCTCTGTCGCCAAGGTCGTGCTGGGCGCAGGCGTCCTGCGGTTGATCAGCGAGGGCCGACTGTCGCTGGACACGCCGGTCGCGTCGCTGCTGCCATCGCTGGCATTCGACAATCCCTGGGAGGCAAGCGACCCGATCCGCGTGCGTCACCTGCTCGCACACACCGCAGGGCTCGAGAACCTGCGCATGTGGCAGTTCTTCAGCCTGCAGGCCGATGCCGATGCGCCGTTGTCGCGGCTGTTCACGCGCGACCCGTCGGTGCTTCGCGTCCAGGCGCGGCCGGGCGCGCGTTTCCGCTACTCGAACCTGGGCTACAGCCTGCTCGGCATGGTCATCGAGTCGGTCACCGGCCAGCGCTACGAACACTATCTGGATGCCCACCTGTTGCGTCCCTTGGCGATGACGGACAGTACGTTCGCCTACACCGCGCAGACCGGCCCCGATGCCGACGATCGGCTGGCCATGGGCCACTTCGAGGACGGCAGGCCGCAGGCGGCCATCGCACTCCATCTGCGGCCGGCCGCGCAGTTCACGACCACCGCCCGCGACATGGCCACGTTCTCGCGCTTCCTGATGGGAGATGGCCGCGTCGACGGACACGACTTCATCGATCCGGAGTTGCTGCAGGCCATGACTTCACCCGACATGACCTCATCCGCCACGACCTCACCCGGCCGGACCGAGGCCGCCGAGGCCGGGCTCCGCATCGGCCATGGGCTGCTGCTGGCAGGACGCGACCGGCACGGCGTGTCCGCGGAATGCCATCCCGGCAACACCATCGGCTTCATGGCGATGCTGTGCCTGTTTCCGCGCGAAGACAAAGCCTTCTTCATCGCGTTCAATGCCGACAGCGAGACCGCCGACTACGAGCGTTTCCATGCCCTGCTGATCCGCTCGCTGGGCATCGCCGGAACGCGGCCGGCGGAAGACGGCGAGGCATCCGGCGACATCGCGGACTGGCAAGGGTTCTACGTGCCGCAACCACTGTCGATGCGGCCCTTCGCATGGATCGACACGGTGCTCGGGGTCAGCCGCATCCAATGGGATGGCACCCGGCTGCACATCGCATCATTGCAGTCCAAGCGCGTCCAGTTGCAACCGCTGGGCGGCCACCTGTTCCGCGCCAGATATCGCCGCCAGGCCTCGCATGTCCTGCTGACCTGGACAACCGGCGAACGTGTCGTCAGCAACGGGCTGCAGACCCTGATCCGGATCGAGACCCACCGCATCGTGCTGCTGTGGTCCAGCCTGCTGGCCGGCGTCTTGGGGTTGGGCTATGTGCTGGCGGTCGGCACAGCGCGACGGCTACGCGGCCGACTTGGGACTGCGGACGCCCTGTTCGCCCCGTGGCTCGCGACGCTCGCCTTGCTGCTGCCGCTGTCGTTCTTCCTGGCCCAGCCGGTACTCGCGCTCGGCGACAGGACCGTTGCCAGCGTGCTGCTCGCAGCGGTCACTGGATTGCTGCCGCTCGCCCTCCTGTTTGGGATGGGGATGTGCGCGCACGCGTCGCGACGACCGGGAGTGTACCGCGACGCGCTGGCGTTGCTGGCGGCACTGCAGTGCCTGCTGGTGCTGGTCGCCTGGGGCATGTTGCCCTTCCGTCTGTGGCATTGATTCGCCACACACACCTCCGGCTGTCCCAAGCACGCGACCGCAGCTTGATCGGAGCGCGCGCGGCTGTCCGGCAGGTTGCAGGACAGCAGCGCGCGAGGCGGGCCATCAGCCGCGATTGGCCACGAAGTCGCGCAAGGCGTCTCCAAGGCGTTGCAGGCCGGTGGCGACTTCCTCATCGGTGATGTTCAGCGCGGGCACGAAGCGCAGCACGTCAGGACCGGCCTGCAGCATCAGCAGGCCATGGGCAGCGGCGTAGTCGAGGATGGCCGACGCGCCCCCGGCGAATTCCGGACGCAGCACAGCGCCCAGCATCAGCCCGCGACCGCGCACGGTCGAGAACAGGCCGAGTTCGTGGTCGAGCGCGTCGAGGCCGGCACGCAACGCCGCCGACTGGCGGCTGACGTTGCTGGCGATCGCGGTCGACGACAGCAGGCGCAATGCGGTGCGGGCGACGGCAGCGGCCAACGGGTTGCCGCCGAACGTGGTGCCGTGGTCGCCGAACTGCATCGCCTGCGCCACCTTGGGGCCAGCCAGCATCGCGCCGATCGGGAAACCACCGCCCAGCGCCTTGGCCAGGGTCACGATGTCGGGGACGACTTCGTCCTGCCAGTGCGCGAACAGGGTACCGGTGCGGCCCATGCCGGTCTGGATCTCGTCGAACGCGAGCAGCGCGCCATGGTGGTCGCAGAGTTCGCGCACGCGGCGCAGGAAACCCGAGGCCGCCGGCATCACGCCGCCCTCGCCCTGGATCGGCTCGACCAGCACCGCAGCGACATCGCCGCCGGCCATCGCGACTTCCAGCTGGGTGGCGTCGTTGAAATCGACATAGCGGAACCCACCGGGCAAGGGCTCGTAGCCAGCCTGGTACTTGGGCTGCGCGGTCGCGGCGACCGTGGCCAGCGTGCGGCCATGGAAGCTGCCGCGAAAGGTCACGATGACCCGGCGCGAGGGCTCGCGCCCCTGCGCGGTCGCCCACTTGCGGATCAGCTTGATCGCCGCTTCGTTGGCTTCGGCACCGGAGTTGCACAGGAACACACGTTCGGCGAAGCGCGAGGCCGCGACCAGTTCCTGCGCCAGCCGCAGCGGCGGCTCGCTGTAGAACACGTTGCTGGTGTGCCACAGCTTGCCGGCCTGCTCGGTCAGCGCCGCGACCAGCTCGGGATGGTTGTGGCCGAGGCCGCTGACGGCGATGCCCGCCGACAGGTCGATGAACTCGCGGCCGCCATCGTCCCAGACCCGCGAACCCTGGCCACGGGCCAGGATCAGCTGGCGCGGGCGATACACCGGCAGGTAACTGCTGTCGCCCAGGGCGAGCAGATCGGCGGCGGCCGGCGATGGCGCGATGGGTGGCACGGGCGATGACACGATGGCGTCCTGTGGGTTGCGGGGCAGGCTGGCGATTCTACAGTCGTGCGCCGCGTGCCGCCCGCAGCACGCCGCAGCTCACCAGTCGCCGGTATTGGGCATCGACAGCCAGGGCTCGACCGGGGTCAGCGCGGCGCCCTTCTGCAGCAGCTCGATCGAAATCTCGTCGGGCGTCTTCACGAAGGCCATGCGGCCATCGCGCGGCGGCCGGTTGATGGTGATGCCCAGCGACTGCAGGTGCGCGCAGGTCGCATGGATGTCGTCGACCTCGAAGGCGAGGTGGCCGAAATTGCGGGCGTTGCCATAGTCCTCGCCGGGCGAGCCGTCCAGCGGCGGCCAGTTCAGCGTCAGCTCGATCTCGGCTTCGGGATTGGCCGGCGCGCCGAAGTACACCAGCGAAAAACGGCCGGCCTCGCTGTCGATGCGCCGCGTCTGCTGCAGGCCAAGGCCTTCGGTGAAGAAGCGGCTGGTACTGTCGAGGTCGTGGACGCGGATCATCGCGTGCAGGTATTTCATGGTCGGTCACCTGATCTATGACGGAAGGGGGGCGGACGCAGGAGCGGCCGGCGGGCTCCGGCATCACGGCCCGATGCGGGCGCGGGCCCGCGATGTGATGGCATTATCGCGCTTCCCACGTCACCGGCTCGTGTCCATGGTCCGTCCGCTGCATTTCGATACCCTCGCCGCCCATGCCGGCATCCAG
This sequence comes from Luteimonas sp. RIT-PG2_3, assembly GCF_054902115.1. Lineage (NCBI taxonomy): Bacteria > Pseudomonadati > Pseudomonadota > Gammaproteobacteria > Lysobacterales > Lysobacteraceae > Luteimonas > Luteimonas sp. RIT-PG2_3. The sequence continues at coordinate 12,764 of NZ_JBUBPF010000015.1, forward strand.
CCCGACCCGGTCAATGGCGCACTGACGCCGGCACTGCAGCTGTCGACGACATTCGAGCACACGCCCGACGCGCAGTCGCCACTGGGCTATCTGTACCAGCGCTACGACAACCCCAACCAGCAGCAGCTGGAGACTATCCTGGCCACGCTCGATGCCGGCGCCAGCGCGCAGTTCTACGCCACCGGCATGGCCGCGGGCGCGACCGCGATGCAGGCGCTGCCGCCGGGCAGCGAGCTGCTGATCTCCAGCGATACCTATTTCGGCTATCGCGCGATCTGCGAGAAGTGGCTGACGCAGTGGGGCGTGCGCCATCGCGTCGTCGACATGAGCGACCTCGATGCCGTGCGTGCGGCGATCAGCCCCGACACCCGCCTGCTGTGGGCGGAAACGCCATCGAACCCGCTGCTGAAGATCTGCGACCTGCCAGCATTGGCCGACATCGCGCATGCGGCCGGCGCACGCCTGCTGGTCGACAGCACCTTCGCCACGCCGGTGCTGCAGCAGCCGCTGACGCTGGGCGCCGACATCGTGCTGCACTCGGCCACCAAGTACCTCGGCGGCCATGGCGATGTCATGGGCGGCGTGCTGGTGTTCGCGGCCAACGACGACTTTTCCGCCGCCTGCGACGACCTGCGCCGCAGCGTCGGCGCCACCGCGTCGCCGTTCTCGGCCTGGCTGGTGATGCGCGGCCTGCGCACCCTGCCGGTCCGCGTGCAGCGCCAGAGCGAAAGCGCGCTGGCGGTCGCCGGTTTCCTGGCCGGACATGCCGCGGTCGAGCGCGTGCACTATCCCGGCCTGGCCTCGCATCCGCTGCATGCGGTCGCGGTACGCCAGATGCGCGGCGGTTTCGGCGGCACCCTGTCGTTCGAAGTGCCGGGCGGCAGCGCGGCCGCCTTGCAGACCGCGTCGCGGCTGAAACTGTTCATCAACGCGACCTCGCTGGGCTCGACCGAATCGCTGGTCGAGCACCGCGCGTCGATCGAGTCGCCGCGGGTCATGTCGCCGCAGGGACTGTTGCGACTGTCCATCGGACTGGAGAACGTGCAGGACTTGATCGACGACCTGGCGCAGGCGCTGGGCTGAGAGCCTGCAAGCGCGGTTGGCCGCAGGTCGCCAGAACAGAATCAGTCCGGAGCAGACTCAATCGAAAGCAGACTCAATCGAGAAACAGGTCCGGCAACAGCGGCTGAGAAGGATCGACGCGATAGCCCGACAGGTCGGTGATGCCGGCCTCCGCGAGCACGTCGTCATCGATCAGGAACCGGCCGCTGAAACCGGCGGATGGCCGCGTCAGCACGGCCTGCGCGGCATCGGCCATGATCTGCGGCGTGCGTCCGTTGGAAGTGCTGACGCCGGGGATCATGTTCAACGCGTCGGTCGCGATCAGCGTGCGCGGCCACAGGCCATTGACGGCAACGCCCTGCGGACCGAACTCGGCGGCCAGGCCGATGGTCACGAAGCTCATGCCCATCTTGGCCAGCGTGTAACCGGTGTGCGGCCCCCACCAGCGCGGGTCCAGCGACGGCGGCGGGCACAGGGTCAGGATGTGCGGGTTCGGCGACTCCAGCAGATGCGGCAGGCAGGCCTGCGCGCAGACGAAGCTGCCGCGCGCGTTGACCTCCTGCATCAGGTCGTAGCGCTTCATCGGGGTATCGAGCACGCCGCGCAGCCAGATCGCGCTGGCGTTGTTGACCAGGATGTCCAGGCCACCAAAGGTATCGACGGTCGCGGCCACGGCCGCGCGTACCTGCTCGGGTTCGCGGATGTCGCATTTCAGCGCGAGTGCCTGTCCGCCGGCGGCGCGCACGGCATCGGCCGCGGTGTGGATCGTGCCCGGCAGTTTCGGATTGGCCACGTCGGACTTGGCGACGATGGCGATGTTGGCGCCATCGCGGGCGGCGCGCAGCGCGATTGCCAGGCCGATGCCACGCGAGGCACCGGTGATGAAAAGGGTCTTGCCCGACAATGAGGACATCGCAGCGCTCCTGCTCAACGGAAGCGGCATTGTAGGACGCGGACGCGCCAGGCAGGCCGTGTCGCCGTGATTGCAATGAACGCGTCGCCACGCGCATGCATATCGACTCGTCCGGGTGCCCTGGTCGCGATGGCCATGCACCCAGCACTCAAGGGATTGCCACTCGATTGCGTCCAGGAGCGCTTCTACAGGGTGCGCCCGCCGCGCCCATCGGCGGCGCTACGGTTTGGGGCCCTGGCCTTCGTTGTCTTCCCACTTGAGGATCTTCCGGGTCACGACCCGGTAGACCGGCTTGCCGGTCCGGAACCAGACATCGCGCAGCCAGGAAGTCCGCTTCAGTACGCGCCTCTCGACCGGCGTCAGCGCGGCGCGGCAGTACATGCGTTTGTGCTTGAGCAGGTGCCGCAGGTCCTCGCGGGCCAGCAGGCGCATCCAGCGCGAGCGCGGATCGCCGCGCGTGGCCAGCTGGAAATCGATGATGCCGGGCGTGCCATCGGCCTGGACCAGCCAGTTGGCCTCTTTCGCGAGGTCGTTGTGGGCCAGTCCGCGCCGGTGGAGTTGCTGCAGGAGGCGGCGCGCGCGCCGGAAGTACGCCAGATCGCCATGCGGCGGCCGCTGGTACATCGCGGCGCCCTCCATGTAACTGCGGTCGAGGCGCCGTCCATCCCAGCGCAGCAGCTGCGGCACATCGTCCATGCCGGCGACGCGCTGCAATCCCCTGGCCTCGCGTCGCGCCAGCCACCAGGCCGGCAGCCGCAGCCACAGCGGCACATGCGCCAGGTCGCGGCGCACGAAGACCTCGTCACCGGCCTGCATCAGCGAAATCCGGCCGAAGCTGTCGGATTTCAGCGCGCGCAGTTCGATGGCCTGGTCGGCAGGCGGGCGTGTGTGGGACGGGGACTCGGATGACATTGGCCTATTGTAGGCCCTGCCCGCGTGCAGCCCTGTCCCGGTGCGGCCGGCCCGCCCCGGGCTTCGACGGCCGATGCCGCGATCGCGGCGGTCGCGATGGGTTCGCAGTCATCAGGGCGCTGCCATAATGCGCCGATGCTTGGCGACCTCTTCAACAATACCGTGAGCTGGATCGGCGACCATCCGGTCGCGGCCGGCATCGTCATCTTCCTGATCGCGTTCTCCGATTCGGTGATCATCCTCGGGGCGATCGTGCCGGCACTGCCACTGCTGTTCGGCATCGGCGTGCTGGTCGGCCTGGGCGAGATCTCGGGGCCGTATGCGGTGATCTGCGCCGCACTGGGCGCACTGGCCGGCGATGGCGTCAGTTACTGGATCGGCCATCGCTGGGGCCATGGCCTGCGCAACATCTGGCCGTTCCAGCGCTATCCGCAACTGCTCGACCGTGGCGAGGTGCTGTTCCGCCGCAACGCGATCAAGAGCATCCTGATCGCGCGCTACGTCGGCCCGATCCGTCCGTTCGTGCCGGCCATCGCCGGCATCGCGCGGATGCCGATGCGCCGCTACCTGCCGATCAGCATCGTCGCCTGCGTGTCCTGGGGCGCGCTGTTCCTGGCGCCGGGCTGGCTGTTCGGCGCGTCCTACGATGCGGTGGCCGCGGTCGCCGACCGCCTGTTCCTGGTGCTGGGTGGACTGCTGGTGGTGTTCGCGCTGGCCTGGTTCGGCGTGCTGTACACCTACCGCTGGTTCGACCACCACGCCAACAGCCTGCTGGCGCGCGCCTTGAAGTGGACCCGCGCGCATCCGCGGCTGGGCCGCTATGCCGAGGCGCTGATCGATCCCAACCGCCCCGAGTCGGCATCGCTGCTGGTGCTGGCGGTCTGCCTGCTGGGCATCAGCTGGGCCTGGTTCACGCTGCTGGCCACGGTGCTGATGCGCGGCGAGCCGCTGGTCATCGACCTCACGGTCTTCCACGTGATGTACGAACTGCGCAATCCGCTGGCCGATCGCCTGATGGCGGCGCTGGCCTCGCTGGGTGATTTCGCGGTGCTGGCACCGGCGGCCGCGCTGGCGCTGGCCTGGCTGGTCTGGCGGCGGCGCTGGATCGCGGCCGCGCATTGGCTGGCCGCGCTGGCCTTCGGCCTGGTGCTGACCTCGCTGCTGGAAGCGGTCATCGACATGCCGCGTCCGCCGACGGCCTCGGGCGGTTTCGGCTTCCCGTCGGTGTCGGTGACGATGACGACGATCACGTTCGGCTTCTTCGCGGTCCTGATCGCTCGCGAGTTGCCCGGCCGCTCGCGCGTCTGGCCTTACCTGGTGGCCGGCACCATCGTCGCGATGCTCGGCTTCGCGCGCCTGTACCTTGGCGCGCACTGGCTCAGCGACATCGTCGGCGGCTTCCTGCTCGGCGTTGCCTGGCTGCTGCTGCTGGGCATCGCCTACCGGCGTCACGTGGCACGTTCGTTCTGGATGCGCCCGCTGGCGCTGGTGTTCTACATCACGTTCATCGCTGCCGCGCTGTGGCATGCCCCGCGTGCGGTCGATCCACTGCTGGCGCGCTTCGCCCCGCACGTGCCGGCGCTGTTGTTGCAGCCGGCCGACTGGTGGGAGAGCGAGTGGTCGCAGCTGCCTTCGCAGCGCAAGGAACGCGATCCCGGCCAGCGCTGGACGCTCGACGTGCAGATCGCCGGCCCATTGCCGCCCCTGCAGCAGCAACTGCTCGCGCATGGCTGGCAACCGCAGCCGCAGGCCGACTGGACCGCGACGCTGGGCCTGCTCGACGACGACACGCCGCCATCGCAGCAGCCGGTGCTGCCGGCGACGTTGGGTAGTGAGGCCGAGACGCTGATGCTGCGCCGTCACCTCGACGACGACCACGCCGAAGTGCTGCGCCTGTGGCGTGCGCCCGCGCGCCTGGCCGACGAAACGCCCCTGTGGATCGGCACGACGCAGACGCTGCGCTATTCGCGTCCGTTCGGCCTGTTCGGCATCTGGTTGCCCGAGGCCGACGAACACGCCTCGTATCGCGACCTGCGCAAGGGCCTGACGATGTTCGCGCAACGCGAGGACGTGCATCCGGTCAGCGGCGCGCCGATCCTGCGCCTGCGCACCGACGAGCGACTGCCGTCAGTCGATCAGCCCGACCAGCGCGTCAAGCCTTAGATCGGGATCGTCCTCCTGCAGCAGCGCCTGACGCTGGGCGAGCGTCAGCGGTAGCAGTTCCGCCAGTCGCCAGCCGACCCAGGCGGCATCGTCGAGCTGCTGCCGGGTCGCGTCGATGTCGAGCGTGTCGATCTGTTCGATGATCCTCGCCAGCACCTCGCCCAGCAGCGCATGCTGCGGTTGCAGCTCCACCGTGGGATCGGGCGCGCACCAGCGCACGTCGGCGACGATCAGGCCGTTGTCGCGCACGCGCGTGCGTTCGACATGGAAGCGTCTCGCGCCGCGCACGCGCAGGTGCAGCAGGCCATCCGGACCGGTGTCGAAATCCTCGATCAGCGCTTCGGTCCCGAACGCGGCCGGTACCGCGGGCTGCCCGGCTTCGCGCCCCTCGACGATCATGCAGACGCCGAAGCCGTGGCCGTGGCGGCCGCAATCGCGGACCAGATCGAGATAGCGCGCCTCGAACACGCGCAGGCCCAGCGCCCCGCCGGGCACCAGCACGGTCTGCAACGGGAACAACGGCAGGGATTGGTTCACGGGCACCTCCATCCAGCGGGCCGCCGCGCCATCGTGGCGCCGGCACATCCTGCACAGGGTCTATGCGGGCGCACGCAACAGGGTCAGGAAGCGACGTGGCGCCGCATCGAAACCGCCATTGGACATGAAGACCACATGGTCGCCTGGACGCACGCGGGCCTGCAGCGCCGCCAGCAACTGGTCGACATCCGCCGCCGTGGACGCATCGCCGCGCACGGCGGCGACCACGCTGCCGGCATCCCAGGCCAGTTCCGGGCGATGCAGGAACACCACCGCATCGGCGCCATCCAGCGACGGCGCCAACGCATCGGCGTGCGCGCCCAGGCGCATCGAATTGCTGCGCGGCTCCATCGCGACGACGATCCGTGCATCGCCGACCTTCGCGCGCAGGCCGGCCAGCGTGGTCTGGATCGCGGTCGGATGATGGGCGAAATCGTCGTAGACGGTGATGCCACCGGCCTGGCCGAGCACCTCCATCCGCCGCTTGACGCTACGGAACGCCGACAGCGCCGGAACGACCTGCGCAACGTCGACGCCGACCGCATCGCAGGCGGCCAGCGCGGCCAGGCCGTTGAGGACGTTGTGGTCGCCGAGCAGCGGCCAGCGCACGGTGCCGAGTTCGCGCCCGCGATGGCTGACGACGAAGCGGCTGCCATCGGCATCGAGCTTGCGCGCGCTCCACTCGAAGGCGGCGTCGAAGCCGAAGCGCGAGACCGGCGTCCAGCAGCCCATCTCCAACACTTCGGCCAGCCGCGCATCGTGGCCGTTGACGATCAGGTGCCCACGTCCGGGGATGGTGCGCACCAGGTGATGGAACTGGCGCTGGATCGAGGCGACATCGGGAAAGATGTCGGCGTGGTCGTATTCGAGGTTGTTGAGGATCGCGACCAGCGGGCGGTAGTGCACGAACTTGCTGCGCTTGTCGAAGAACGCGGTGTCGTACTCGTCGGCCTCGACGACGAACAGCGGCCGCTGCTCCTGCGGCGGCGGCCCGCCCAGTCGCGCGGACACACCGAAATCCTCGGCGACGCCCCCGATCAGGAAGCCCGGCTCGCGCCCCGCGGCCTGCAGCAGATAGGCCAGGATCGTGGTGGTGGTGGTCTTGCCATGGGTGCCGGCGACCGCGAGCACGTCGCGACCGGGCAGCACGTGCTCGCGCAGCCATTCGGCGCCCGATGTATAGGGCAGCCCCTGGTCGAGGACATGCTCGACCGCGGGATTGCCGCGCGACAGCGCATTGCCGACCACGATGCTGTCGCAATCTGGCGAGATGTTGCCGGGCAGGTAGCCCTGGCTGAGCGAGATGCCGAGCTGTTCGAGCTGGGTCGACATCGGCGGGTAGACGGCCTGGTCACTGCCTTCGACGGCATGCCCGAGCTCGCGCGCGAGGGCGGCCACGCCGCCCATGAAGGTCCCGGCGATACCGAGGATATGGAGTTTCATGCTGCCAATGTTCCCGGTATTTGTCATCCAAGGGAATACTGGGCAGCGGTCTCCAGTCCGAGCAGCAGCACCGCCAGCAGCAGGCAGCGCACCCAGTCCTGTCCGGTCAGGTAGGTCCAGATGCGGACCCGCAGCACCAGCATCCACAGCACCGCGACGACGGTCACCACCAGCAGCACCAGGGTCGGCAAGGCCGCGACATTGGTGATCACGGGCAGCACCACCAGCATCAGCAGCGTATCGGCCAGTCCCAGCGCCAGCAGGCCACGCGGATAGCGTTCGACCAGCCCAGACCATCGCGCGAGCAGCCACGGCACCACGCACAGGAAGAACGCCGCGATCAGCAGGCCGGCGACACCGGTGTAGGCATCGAACGGCGGCTCGTATCCAGCCCAGGCGCCCAGCACCAGCGCGACCGCGATGGAGATCCAGGCGGCCCGTTGCGATGCCGGCAGGACCGCCGGCGACGCCCTGAACGTCAGGAACCGGAACGCGGCGCGCATGCCGTCGATGGGACTTTGGCGGGATGCCTGCATGGCACGCTTCGCGGCTGTGCGCCTCAGCCGACGTCTTTGCCCGGCGCGATCGTTTCGATGATGCGGGTGAACACGTCATCCAGCGAGCCGACGCCGTCGACGACGGTCAACTGGCCATGCTGGCGATAGAAGTCGATGACCGGCGCTGTCTGCTGGTCATAGACGTTCAGGCGGTGGCGGACCGATTCCGGGCTGTCGTCGGCGCGACCTTCGGCCTTGGCGCGTCCGGCCAGGCGCTCGATGATCTGCTCGTTGTCGACGGTCAGCTGCACGGCAGCATCGAACTTCTGCCCCAGGCCGGCCAGCAGCTTGTCCAGCGCCGCGGCCTGCGCCAGGTTGCGCGGGTAGCCGTCGAGGATGAAGCCGCCGCGGGTGTCGTCGCGCGAGAAGCGCTCCTTCAGCATGCCCAGCAGGATCTCGTCGGACACCAGGTCGCCACGGGCCATCACTTCCTTGGCCTGCAGACCCAGCGGGGACCCGGCGGCGACTTCCGCCCGCAGCAGGTCGCCGGTGGAGATGTGCGGCACCTGCAGATGCTCCTTCAGGCGCGCAGCCTGGGTGCCCTTGCCCGAACCGGGCGCTCCTAGCAATACCAATCGCATCGATCACTCCAAAGCCAAACGGGAATTTCGAGTCGGGGCGCGCTGGACGGTACACTGCCGCTGCAGCCGCGAACGCTGCCACCAGCTTAACCCATCGACACGCCCCCATATCACGACCTGCAAGGCGCCTATGTCCTCCGGAACCCTGCTTTACTCCCAGTCCGGCGGTGTCACCGCCGTCATCAACGCCACCGCGTCGGCCGTCATCAGCGAGGCCCGCGCCCGCAAGGTCAAGGTGCTGGCGGCCCGCAACGGCATCCTCGGCGCGCTGCGCGAGGAACTGATCGACACCAGCAAGGAGTCGGCGGCCGCGATCCGCGCACTGGCGCATACGCCCGGCGGCGCGTTCGGATCCTGCCGCTACAAACTGAAGACGATCGAAGCCGATCGCGCCAAATACACGCGACTTCTGGAGGTTTTCCAGGCACATGACGTGCGCTGGTTCCTCTACAACGGCGGCAACGACTCCGCCGATACTGCCAACAAGGTGTCCAAGCTGGCGAAGGAGTTCGGCTACCCGCTGACCTGCATCGGCGTGCCCAAGACGGTCGACAACGACCTCGCCGTGACCGACACCTGCCCGGGCTTCGGCTCGGCCGCAAAGTACACCGCGGTGTCGGTGCGCGAGGCCGCGCTGGACGTCGCCGCGATGTCGGAGACTTCGACCAAAGTCTTTGTCTACGAGGCCATGGGCCGGCACGCCGGCTGGCTCGCGGCGGCCGCAGGCCTGGCCGGCCAAGGCCCTGACGACGCCCCCCACATCATCCTGTTCCCCGAGCGCGCCTATGACGAGGCCGACTTCCTGGCCCAGGTCAACAAGGTCGTGGCCCGCGTCGGTTACTGCGTCGTGGTCGCCAGCGAAGGCATCCAGACCCGCGACGGCAAGTTCGTCGCCGACGCCGGCGGCGGCAAGGACTCGTTCGGCCACACCCAGCTCGGCGGAGTCGCCTCGTACCTGGCCGGCCGCGTCAAGGACCAGCTCGGCTTCAAGGTCCATTGGACCCTGCCGGACTACCTGCAGCGTTCGGCCCGCCACCTGGCATCCAAGACCGACGTCGACCAGGCGCTGGCGGTCGGCAAGGCCGCGGTGCAGTTCGCGCTGAAGGGTCAGAACGCGACGATGCCGGTCATCGTACGTACCTCCGACACGCCTTACCGCTGGAAGATCGGCAGCGCCCCGCTGGACAAGGTCGCCAACCACGAGAAGAAGTTCCCGGCCGGCTTCATCCGCAAGGACGGCTACGGCATCACCGCCAAGGCGCGTACCTACCTGGAGCCGCTGATCCGTGGCGAAGCGCCGCCGCCGTACGGCCGCGATGGCATCCCCGCGTATGTCAGCCTGAAGAACGTCGCGGTCAAGAAGAAGCTGCCGGCCTGGGAAGGCTGAGAACCTGCTCACGATCTGTCGCGAGCGCAGCGAGATGGCGCGTGGCGGAGCGCAGAAAGCGCAGTGTACGTGGAGGTAATGAGCAACCGAGCACCTTACGCGCGCCAGATGGCAAGCGCAGCAAGACTTTGAACAGGTTCTGAGCCACAGGCATCTGTTCCAACATCTGATCCACCGCAGGCAGGCGCATCGACGACGATGACGCCTCCTGCCCCAGAACGCGGCGGGTTGGCGGACATCGCCGCCACCCGGGACACCGCCCTCGCGGAAGGACCGCCACCGGATCATCGCGATCCGGTGGCGCATTCGAGCGATCCGGCATCGCGGCATCGCATCGTCCCGCGTCGCAATGCCCCCACACACAGTTCCCCCGCCACCCGACGCTGTGCGATAGTCGCCGGGCACCACTGTTGTCTTTGGCATCCACTCTGGGAGGGGTTTCATGCTTGAGCACTACGGTTTATGGCTTGCACTGGGATGCGCGGTCATCGCGATCCTCTACGGCATCGTTTCCGCACGCTGGATCAACCGGCAACCCGCCGGCAATGCACGGATGCAGGAAATCGCAGGGGCGATCCAGGAAGGCGCCCGCGCTTATCTCAACCGGCAATACCTGACGATCTCGATCGCCGGTGCCGTGCTGTTCGTGCTGATCGGGCTGTTCCTGGACTGGCCGACGGCGGTAGGGTTCCTGCTCGGCGCGGTGCTCTCGGGCGCCGCCGGCTACATCGGCATGAATGTCTCGGTCCGCGCCAACGTGCGCACGGCCGAAGCCGCGCGCCATGGCCTCGGGCCGGCGATGGATGTCGCGTTCCGCGGCGGTGCGATCACCGGCATGCTGGTCGTCGGGCTGGGCCTGCTCGGCGTGGCCGGCTACTGGGCGGTGCTGAACCTGTGGCTGCACCTGCCCACCAGTGAAGTCCTGCACGCCCTGGTCGGCGTCGCCTTCGGCTCGTCGCTGATCTCGATCTTCGCGCGACTGGGCGGCGGCATCTTCACCAAGGGCGCCGACGTCGGTGCCGATCTGGTCGGCAAGGTCGAGGCCGGCATCCCCGAGGACGATCCGCGCAACCCGGCGGTCATCGCCGACAACGTGGGCGACAACGTCGGCGACTGCGCGGGCATGGCGGCCGACCTGTTCGAAACCTACGCGGTTACCGTCATCGCGACGATGCTGCTGGGCTACCTGATGGTCAGCGAGGTCGGCAGCAACGGCGTGCTGTATCCGCTGGTGCTGGGCGGCGTGTCGATCATCGCGTCGATCATCGGCACGTTCTTCGTCAAGGTGAAGCCCGGCGGCTCGATCATGGGCGCGCTGTACAAGGGCGTCATCGTGTCCGGCGTCCTGGCGGCGATCGCGTACTACCCGATCACCACCGAGCTGATGGCCGCCAACAGCCATGGTGCGATGAACCTGTACTGGTGCGCACTGATCGGCCTGGTGCTGACCGGCGCGATCGTCTGGATCACCGAGTACTACACCGGCACGCAGTACAAGCCGGTGCAGCACATCGCACAGGCATCGACGACCGGCCATGGCACCAACATCATCGCCGGCCTCGGCGTGTCGATGAAGTCGACCGCGCTGCCGGTGATCGCAGTCTGTATCGCGATCTGGTGCTGCCACCTGCTCGGCGGCCTGTACGGCATCGCGATCGCTGCGACCGCGATGCTGTCGATGGCGGGCATGATCGTCGCGCTCGACGCCTACGGCCCGATCACCGACAACGCCGGCGGCATCGCCGAGATGGCCGAACTGCCGCCCGAGGTCCGCAACGTCACCGATCCGCTGGACGCGGTCGGCAACACCACCAAGGCGGTGACCAAGGGCTATGCGATCGGTTCGGCGGCGCTGGCGGCGCTGGTGCTGTTTGCCGACTACACGCACAACCTGCAGGCCAGCAATCCGGGCGAGGTGTTCACCTTCGACCTGTCCGACCACACCGTCATCATCGGCCTGCTGATCGGCGGACTGATCCCATACCTGTTCGGTGCGATGGCGATGGAGGCCGTCGGTCGTGCGGCGGGCTCGGTGGTCGAGGAAGTCCGCCGCCAGTTCCGCGAGATCCCCGGCATCATGCAGGGCACCGCGAAGCCGGACTACTCGCGCGCGGTCGACATGCTGACCAAGTCGGCGATCAAGGAAATGATCGTGCCCTCGCTGCTGCCGGTCGCGGTACCGGTCGTGGTCGGCCTGCTGCTCGGCCCGAAGGCACTGGGTGGCCTGCTGATCGGCACCATCGTCACCGGCCTGTTCGTCGCGATCTCGATGACGACCGGCGGCGGCGCGTGGGACAACGCCAAGAAGTACATCGAGGATGGCCACCACGGCGGCAAGGGCAGCGAGGCGCACAAGGCCGCGGTGACCGGCGATACCGTCGGCGACCCCTACAAGGACACCGCTGGCCCCGCCATCAATCCGCTGATCAAGATCATCAACATCGTGGCGTTGCTGCTGGTGCCGCTGCTGTAACGGCACGAACGCATCCTCCGTGACCCGGCCCTTCCCCCTCCGCGGGGGAAGGGCCCTGCGGTAAACGCCGTGCTTCGTCACCGGCTGCATCGCCGGCATCTGCAGCGGCACGACAGGCCGCGCGCCCGCGCGCGGCGTGGGACAATCACCGCACCTTCGCGCGCCCGGTGTCCCGCATGGTCCGTTTCCGCTCCTTCGTCGCAGCCTCGTTGTTGTTGCTGTCCGCCGCCACGTCGGCGCAGACCGCGAGCGTGGATCCACGCTCGCTGACGCCAGGCCAGTACCTGTGGCATCCCGAGATCGCACCCAGCGGTCCGATCGTGCTGGTCGTCAGCCTCGACGAGCAGCGCGCCTACGTCTACCGCAACGGCATCGCGATCGGCGTCTCGACGATCAGCTCGGGCAAGGAGGGCAAGGAAACGCCGGCCGGCGTCTTCACGATCCTGCAGAAGAACAAGGATCACCGCTCCAACCTCTACAACAACGCCCCGATGCCCTACATGCAGCGGCTGACCTGGGATGGCATCGCACTGCATGGCGGCGCCCTGCCCGGCTACCCCGCCTCGCATGGCTGCGTGCGCCTGCCGCAGGCATTCGCCAAGCTGCTGTTCGCGGAAACGCGCAATGGCGACACCGTGGTCGTCGCCGATGCCAAGGCCTCGTCGGCCAGCGTGGTGCATCCAGCCGTGCTGGCACCGGTGGACCGCAGCGGCGTCGCCGGTCTGCCGCCCGCCACCGATGCCGCGCAGTGGGACGACGCTGCCAGCCCGGAAGGTCCGGTCAGCGTGCTGGTCAGCATGCTCGACCGCCGAGTCACCGTACTGCGCAATGGCGTGCGCATCGGCGACGCGCCGCTGCAGGTGGCCGACGGTTTCACCGTCAACGGCTCGGTGCTGATGGTCATGGGCAGCGATACCGAGGATGCCCCCAGCCTGCTCGACCCCGACCAGCCGCGCCGACGCTGGGCGGCCTATCCGATCCTGGGCGTGGACGCCGACGCGCTGGCAATGCTGCAGCTGCGCCTGCAGTCGATGCCGCTGCAGGTCGATGCCGCCTTCTCGCGCCGGCTCTACGCCGCCCTGGCGCCGGGCTCGACGATCCTGCTGACCGACCTGCCGGCCGTGCGCCCGGATCCCGCCGCACAGCCGCTGCAGCCGGTACTGGAGTCCGACGAGACACCCTGAACGGCCCGGGCGCCAGGTCCCAGATCCGCAACCCAGCCTCCGGCCAGGGGGTGAAGTTTGCTCAGCTGCCAGCAGAGCGGGCGCTGATATGCTCGGCCGATCATGTCCTCTTCCCTATCCGCGCTGCTGCTGCGAGCCGCCCTGGTCGCACTGGCCGCCTGTTCCGGAGCGCAGGCAGCGGCGCCCGCGAAGACACCCACGATGGCGCATGACAACACCCTGGTCACCACCCTCGCGCAGGCCGCTCCGGACCTGGACCGCAAGGTGCTGCGGCTGGCCACCAGCGCGATGGCCTGCGCCATGCGCAACGCCCAGCCGAGGCCGGCCACGCTCAGCGTCATCGACTACTCGCTGCCGTCCACCCGGCCCAGATTGTGGGTCTTCGACCTCGCGCAGCCACGACTGATCTACCAGGAGCTGGTCGCGCACGGACGCAATACCGGCGAGAACATGGCCAGCCGCTTCTCCAATACCGAGGGCAGCTTCATGTCCAGCCTGGGCGCGTTCGAGACCCAGGAAGCCTACGTCGGCGCCAACGGCTACTCGCTGCGGCTGCGCGGGCTGGAACCGGGCTTCAACGACCTCGCCCGCGAGCGCGCGATCGTGATCCATGGCGCCCCCTATGTCAGCGAAGACCTGATCCAGCGCCAGGGCCGGTTGGGCCGCAGCCTGGGCTGCCCTGCGGTGCGCCCGGCGATCGCGCAGGCGCTGATCGACCGCATCCGTGGCGGCTCGTTCGTGTTTGCCTACTACCCCGATCCCGAGTGGCTGCGACGTTCTGCCCTGCTGCAGAACGCCTGCGGCGAAGACCGGCTCGGCCATGCCGCGCCCACGGTCGATCCGGGCGCCTGAGCTGCGCGCGGCGACGGCGCGGCGCTGATCCGCGGCCTCCCCCAGCCGGCACGACGGCCAGCCGCCCTGTATCACAGGCCATCGGCCCTGCTGCTACGCAGCATCTGCCCCGGTTAGAATGGCGGTTTCCCGTCACGCAACGCTGGAGCAGCTACCCCATGGGTCTCGACCTCGTCCCAACCGGCAAGAATCCGCCGCACGAAATCAACGTCATCATCGAGATCCCGAAGGACGCCGAGCCCGTCAAGTACGAGGTCGACAAGGCCAGCGGCGCGATTTTCGTCGACCGCGTGCTGTCGACCCCGATGCGCTACCCCTGCAACTACGGCTATGTCCCGCACACGCTGTGCGGCGATGGCGACCCGGCCGACGTGCTGGTGATCCTGCCGCTGCCGTTGGTCCCCGGCTCGGTGATCCGCTGCCGCCCGGTCGGCGTGCTGCGCATGTCCGACGAGGCCGGCAGCGACGAGAAGTTGCTGGCCGTGCCGACCGACAAGGTGTTTGCCGGCTACAGCCACATCAACGACATCGAGCAGGTGTCACCGCATTGGCTCGAGCGCATCGGCCACTTCTTCGAGCACTACAAGGATCTCGAGAAGGGCAAGTGGGTCAAGCTCGATGGCTGGGGCGGCGCCGAGGAAGCCAAGCAGATCCTGCTCGACGCGATCGAACGCGACAAGGCCGAAGAAGCCAAGGCCTGATCAGGTCCCGCCGGCTGCGCGCCCAGCGCGCGCAACCGGCGCAACAGAAAAAGCAGGCCGAAGCCTGCTTTTTTTGTGTCCTCTGCACAGCGCCCAGGGCATGCCGCCCCAGGCACTTCGCTTAAAAGCGGTAGCGCGCACCCAGCGTGTAGTAGCGACCGACCACGTCGTAGAACACCGCCGCCGAGGACGCGATCGGCGGATCCTTGTCGAGCAGGTTGCTGACACCGCCGAACAGGCCGAAGCCGCTGCCACGATTGCCGAAGTCGTAGTTCAGGCCGACATCGACATAGGTGTACGAACCGATCGCGTTGTTGTCGATATCCAGCAGCACGTTGAACTTGCCGCCACTGATGTAGCGTGCCCGAAGGTCGGCGCCGAAGCCGCCATTCTGGTAGTTCAGGCTGACATTGGTGCGCCAGCGCGGCACGCCATTGCCGCCGACCGACGTGGCCAGGTCGTAGCGGTTGACGCCATCGTCGGTGACCAGCTCATCGACATAGGTCACGATGCCGCGCACCCGCAGCTTGCCGGGCAGGTTGATCCCCGACAGGTCGACGTTGTACATCGCATCCAGATCGAAACCGCTGGTCTGGTAGCGCGCCAGGTTCACATAGGGCGTGCGGATGTTGATGATCCGGTTGGTGACCGGATCGCGATTGATGTAACTGCACAACGCGGTGTTGCCGGCATGGCAGCGATTGACCATGTCCTGACCGCCGATAGCGGCAATGATGTTCCTGATATCGATATCGAAGTAATCCAGCGACACCGTCAGCCCGGGCACGAAGCCGGGCTCGTAGATCAGGCCCAGGGTCGTGGTGTCCGACGTTTCCGGGATCAGGTCCGGATTGCCGCCACCATTGCTCAGGGTCTGCTCAACGACGCCGGTGACCGGATCGGCGATCTGTGTGTAGAGGGTCGTCGAGGTGGTGTACAGCTCGACCAGGTTGGCGGACCGGATATCGCGCGACTTGCTGTAGCGCAGCCGCAGGTCATCGGTCAGCTGGTTGGTCAGGCCGAGCTTCCAGGACCAGATCGAACCGCTGGTGCTGTAATCGCTGATCCGCGCTGCGCCATTGAAGTTGAAGTCACGCAGGAACGGCAGGTCTTTGGCCAACGGCACCAGCGCTTCGAGGAACGCCTCCTTGACCGTGTAGCTGCCGCTGAGCGGCGCCGGATTGAACAGCGCGAACTCCTTCGCGGCGGCGCGCGCGTCGACCACCGCTTCCATCTTTTCTCGACGCACTTCCAGGCCGGTGGCGATCGACACCGGGCCGGCCCAGGACGAGAAGGGTTCGCCGCGCAGGCTGGCGCCTGCGGTATCGAGGGTGGTCTTGACGGTCGAATAAGAAGTGCCGGTGACGTAATCCCGCGCCGCCTGCGTGGGGCTGCCCTCGCCGAACAGGTTGATCGGCACACAGTTGGTCTGCGGGTCGGTCAGGGCGATCCGGCAGATCGGCTGGCCGGTGACCGGATGCAGCAACGAGTCCACTGACAACGCGAAGTTCCGGGTCAGGCGGAAGTTCTCATAGGCCGAATTGTTGACCGCCTCGCCATGGCTGACATAGGTGTCCCAGCGCCAGTAGTCGCCGAACACGCCATCCAGGGCCACGGTCGCCTGACGCGTGCGGCGACTGAAGTCGACGCCGAGCTGGGCGAGATCGGCATTGAAACGACCCAGGGTGAAGCTGGTCTCACCGGCGGCCGCCAACCGGTCGCGGACCGCCTGCGACAGGAAGGCATTCTCGGCCGAGATCCGCAGCGCCTGGCCGTTGTTGCTGTCGGTGAACCAGTTGTAGTGGTTGTACATGTTGGTATAGCGGAAGTCCGCCGACAGGCGCACGTTGTCGGTCAGGTCGAAGGTGGCCTTGGTATAGAAGGCATAGCGCTTCTGCGGCGTGATCGCGGCGGTGACATCGTCATAGGACACACCGTCGGTGCCGACCTGGTACGGACGCAAGGTGCCGTCGGGATTGAAGGTCTGGCCCGCCAGGACGCCCGAGTTGACGTGTCCGCCACGGCTGACACCGGCCATCACCACGTTGGGAGAGAGCCGGTACAGGCCCTGGCCATTGGTTGGCGAGTACGCGGGGTTCGCCGTCAGCGCCCAGCGGCCGATGTTGTTGCGTGCGGTCTTCGGGAAGATGCCGTCGTTGTCGAGGAACTCGCCGCCGAACACGACATGGCCGCGACCGTCCGCGAAGCTGGTGCCGCCGGCCGCGCTGACCTGGTACTGCGCGTTGTCGTCGCGCGAGGACACGCCGGTGCTGCCTTGCACGGTGAAGCCTTCCAGCTTGTCGTCGAGGACGACGTTGACCACGCCGGCCACCGCATCCGAGCCCCAGGCCGCGGAGGCGCCGCCGGTCACGATGTCGACGCTCTTGACCAGCGCGAACGGGATGCTGTTGAGGTCGCCGTTGCCGACGAAACGACGGCCATTGAGCAGGACCAGCGTGCGCGATGCGCCCAGGCCACGCAGGTCCACCGGCGCGCTGCCATTGTTGGTACTGGTGGTGCTGGTCTGCGGCGAGGCGCTGGCCTTGAACATCGGCAGGTCGTTGAGCACGGCGGCGACATTGAGGCGCGCGCCCTGCTCCAGCTCGACCGCGCCGATGACCGTGGTCGGCGTGGGAGCGACGAAGCCGGCGCTATCGATCCGGGACGCGGACACCGAGACCGTATCGAGGGATTTGACGTCCGGGGAGGCCGTGGCCTCGGGGTCGGTCGACTGGGCCAGCGCAGTCGCGCTGCAGGCCAGGGAAAGAGCGGTGAACAGCAGACGTGGACGCAGTGCAAGACACGTGTGTTTCCGAAGCATTCGGGGACCCCTTCTTGGATTGTCAGGCGTGCGGGCAGGTCCAGTGCAGCCGCGCGCTGCCTGGTGCCACACGGGCCCCAGAGCAGGGGCACGCCTTGAACTTACAGTTCTTTTACATCCAATTGCAACCCGTTTGGGCCTCATTAATCCCAATTAGAAAAAATAATGCTTGATATGGATCACATTTTCAGTTTCATGAGGATGGCTCCATTCCCCGCTCGGCCTTGCCGGAAGATCCGCCCCTTCCAAGACCGCCCTTCGGGACCTCGTGGCTCCGGCGCCTTCCACCCCCCTGCGCGCCCTATCAGCCCCCCTTGCGGAACCCGCGCCCTCAAAACGGGAAAAGCAGGCCGAAGCCTGCTTTTCCGTTGCAAAACCTGACCTGTCAGGGATCAGAAGCGCTGCTGGTACTTCATGTAGGTGAAGCGACCGATGTCGAAGCCGCCGTAGTACGAGAAGCCGCTGGACGGCTGCGTGTACATCACCGGGCCGACGCGGTCGAGCACGTTGTTGACGCCCACCGAGATCGTCGCGTCCCACGGCGTCTTCCAGCGCACCTGCACGTCGTTGAAGGTGTTCGAGCCGGTCTTGTTCTGACCCAGCGCGTTGCCGTCGCGATCGACATAGTCGGGCAGGTTGCAGGTATCGCCGAAGTAGCACTCTTCCTTGACGCCCGAGTGGTAGCGCGCGGTCCAGGTCGCACCGAAGTTGCCGCGCTCCCAGTTCAGCGACGCCACCGAACGGATCCGGAAGTACGCACCGTCTTCGCTGGCAAAGCCGACCTGCGCCTGCGGCGTGGTGTTGTCGGTGCTGTCGCTCTTGATCTCGAAGTTGCTGTAGTACGTCGTCGCCACGTTGATGCCGAACTGGCCGTAGCTGGTTTCGGGCAGCGTGTAGTTGACTTCGAAGTCGTAGCCTTCGATCTCCCAGTAACCGGCATTGCGGCCGATACGGGTCAGCGTGTTGACCACGCCGTTCTCGTCACGCGTGAAGTAGGCGCACTGCGACGCGATGTTGTAGACGTAGCAGTCGCTGAGGATGCCCGAGGCGTTGAACGCGGTGACGACGTTGTCGATCCGGGTCTTCCACCAGTCCAGCGAGATACCCAGGCCGGTGACGAACTGCGGGCTGTAGACCAGGCCCAGCGAACGGCTGACCGAGGTCTCGGGGGTCAGGTCGGGGTTGGAACCGCTGAGGAACGGCGTGCCGCTCTGGCCACCGTAGGCCAGCGTGCCGCCCTGGCCGGTCTGCTGGAAGCCAACGTTGCCGTCTTCGTCGTCGACGTAGGTATAGTCGGCATAACCGGCGATCGCAGCGGAGCAACGCTGGTAGATCTCCGGGTTCGACGCGGCCGCACCGTTGACGGTGTCGCAGGGGTCGGCGTAGTAGTCGAAGGTCTGGCCGGTGCCGCCGTAGAGGTCGGAGACCGAAGGCGCACGGAAGCCCTGCGCCCAGGTGCCACGGACCAGCAGGTCTTCGATCGGGCGCCAGCGGAAGCTGGCCTTGCTGTTGGTGGTGTCGCCGAACACATCGTAGTCGGAGTAGCGGCTGGCGACGTTGATCGCCAGTTCCTTCGCGCCCGGCAGGTCCGCCAGCAGCGGGATGTCCAGCTCCAGGTAGATTTCCTTGACGCTGTAGCCGCCCGAGGTTTCCTGCGCGGCGAGGTTGGTCGAGTTGCCGGTCTGCGCGAACGCATCGGGCGAGTAGCGGCCGGAGACGCGACGGCTTTCAACGCCGGTCGCGAAGCCCAGCTCACCCGCCGGCAGCGTCACCAGCGAGCCGGTGATGTTGGCGAAGTAGTTGTGGGTGGTGGTCTCGGACGTGGCGGTCTCGGTCAAGAAGAAGCGCTTCTGGATGTCCGGATTGGCCAGCGAGTTGGGACCCGAGCTGAGCACCGGGCTCCACGGGGTGCAGTTCGCGAGCGCGATCGGATTGGCCGCGGTGCCGCACTGGACGACGCCATCGGCGTTCAGGAACGACGGGCCGAGGGCCTCGCGCACGGCGATCTTGTTGAAATCGCCACGCGACCGGATCGTGGCGTCGCCACGCGTGAACAGGTAGCCGACATCCCAGTCGAAGTACTTCTCGCCGACTTCGAACGAACCTTCGAGCGCGGCATTGAAGCGGTAGGTATCAAGGCGACGATCGACGGTGCGCGGTACTTCCGAGCCACGGCGGCGGAAGTCCAGCGACTCACCGGTGGGGTTGAAGTAGCTGCCGGCGCTCATGGGCGTCTGCACGTCCGGGTTGGCACTCTGCAACGGATAGCCGGCGACCTGGATGCTGGTTTCGCGGCGGTTGAAGCTGGCGTCGGTGACCAGGCGGACCTTGTCGGTCAGCTCGAAGTCGGCGCTGGTGAAGATCGAGGTCCGCTCCATGCCGGTCTTGACCATCATCTGCTCGGCGGCGTTGCTGGTATCGCCGTTCGGGCCACCGACCTGCGGACGGTAGTCGGCCAGATTGGTGGGGTCGCCGCCTTCATTGAGCACCAGCCACTGGTTGGGGTTGGCCGGGTTGCGGATGTTGCCGATCGCGCCGACGACGGTGTAGCTGTACGCGGGGTAGCCCGGATAGGTGTCGATCGCCCACTTGCGATTGCGCGCCCAGACCGGCTCTTCCTTGTCGTACTGCGCGCCGAAGACGATCGAGCTGCGCTCGCCACGGGTACCGACGGTGAAGTCGAACGACTGCGTCGCGCCGTCGCCTTCGCCGTACTGGCCGTAATAGGCATTGGCCTCGGCGCCTTCGAAGTTGCGGCGGGTGATGACGTTGATGACGCCGGCGATGGCGTCGGAGCCGTACAGCGACGAGGCGCCGTCCTTCAGCACTTCGATGCGCTCGACCATCGACGACGGAATCGTCGCCAGGTCCTGCAGGCCGTCATTGTTGACGCCCAGGCGACGGCCGTTGAGCAGCACCAGGGTGCGCTCCGGTCCGAGGTTGCGCAGGTCGACATAGGTACCGCCGGGGCTTTCGCCGGCGCTCAGCGGGGTCGAACGGCTCAGCGAGGGGCTGCCGGTCGCGGCGATGTTCTGCAGGATGTCGCCGACCGACTGGAAGCCCTGCTTCTCGATGTCGGTGCGCGAAATCATCTGGATCGGCTGCGCGTTCTCGACGTCCACCTTGCGGATGCGCGAGCCGGTGACTTCAATGCGGTCGAGCGTCGTGGTGTCGTTGCTGTCCTGCGCGAACGCGGCAGCCGGCACGAGCGCGGTCAGGATGGCGGCGGGCAGCAGGCCCATCCGCACGATTGGATTGCGGGACTTCATCTAGGTCTCTCTCCAAGAAAAAAAGCTAAAAAGTTACAGGTGCGTTAACACCGCCGTAAGGTACGGCCCGATCGGAGACAGGTTTTTACGAGGATGGCCCGATGTTTTTGCAGAATTTGTCGGGTCACCGGGGATTCACTTAGACATCACGCAATCGTTGACTTTGCGCAGTCGGCAAGTCTCGAACGCTTCATCAATCACGCAAGCTGTGCGACTTGCAGGTGCTTTTGGGGGGGCACTGGTAAGCGGACGACACACAAATAGATGCTTCAAACGAATCGTTGTCACTGAAGGGCTGTTGCGAGTGCTGATGTTGCCGCAATGACAGCGGCTTGCTGGCTTCAGTGACGCAGCGGTCGCGGGCTGCGGCTGCTCTTCCCTCGGTCACGGCATCCTGCCCTGACTCGGGCACACACTATCCATGGCGTGCTTGGCGCAGCCTCCGCCCGTGACCACTGCCGCGAGCGTCAGGATTGCGGCGTCGGTGAAGTCTCCGACGTAGGCCCCGTCGAAGACATCGGCCCATCCGACATCAGTGCGTCGCCTCGGCTGGGGATTGCGGAGAGCGGGCCATGGATGACCTGCGGCGGCCAAAAGACACCGGCCGATACGGCAAAAAAACCCCGCGCTTCGATGAAGCGCAGGGCGTTCTTCAGCCATTCAACCCGTCAAACCACTCAGGGCTTGGCGTTTGCGAGCAGTCGCGGCGCCGGAGCGCTCTTCCCGGCATCGGGACGGCTGCTGCCATTGCGATACTGACTGGCCGTCATGCCGAACTGCGCGCGGAACGCACGCGCGAAGCTGCAGCAATTGTCGAAACCGCTGGCCGCGGCGACCTCGCCGATCATCATCGAGGAACTGCGCAGCAGACCGGCGGCCCGATCGAGACGCGTGCGCACCGCGACCGACTGCGCTGTCTCGTCATACAGCCCCTGGAACGCCTTGGAGAAGTACCAGCTCGAAAAACTGGTCAACTCGGCGAGCTCGGTGATGCGGACGATGCGATGACTATTGCCTTCCAGATACAGTCTGGCGCGCTGCATGCGCCCGAACACCTGGCGCTTGCGGCTGCGTGAACGACCGGGGCAACGCCTGATCCGCGTTGCGAACTCGCGCTGCAGGTTGGCGAACTGCATCAGGAACGCGCGCACCGACAGCGCGTCGTCGTGACCGCTGCGGGCCTGGCGCCACAACCGCAGCACCGTGCGCAGCTGGGTCAGGTCCATCCTGCCACGGCCCACATACAGGCCGCCATCGGTCAGCGCTTCCAGCATCTCCAGCGCCTCGCCGCCGACGGCCACGCCGATGAAGAGTCCCTGCGGATCGGTCTGCACCAACGGATGCGAGTCGCGCTCAAGCACCATCCAGTCGCCGCGCTGCAGGCGGAAACGCCCCTCGCGCGACTCGATCCAGCCGCTGCCACGCAACTGCACCCATACGCTCAGCAACGGCGCCGACAGCTTCACGCAACCCAGCCGCGCCGCGCCCAGCACCCGCGCAGCACCTGCTTCGGCGGCTTCGGGCATTTCGACGTTCAACACATGGCCGCGATCGGCCCAACCGACTGACAGCATCTTTCGACATCCACTTCACTTGCGAAGCGTCCTTTATGCGACGTGGCGCCAGGCTTTGCCGGAAAGTGGGACGAGATTTTGCCGAATTCGGTGCGAAAGCATTCCGAAGAAGTTACGAAACAATTTTCACCTTGAATTTCAATACGTTAATCCATCGCCCTCACGCGGCGCAGCGCCGCGCGGCGTCGGCATGATGCCGATATCGGTGCCGTCGCTGGGGGCCAGCGCGACGTAGGCGACGTTGTTGCGCATGTCGATGCTGAATCCATTGACCGCGTTGTTGGCATCGGGATCCAGGCATTGCCGCTCCGAGGTCTCCGCTGACACCCGCCCGCTACGCGACAGGCCCAGCAGCGAATTGCAGTCGCGGTCGGGTCGCAGGTACGCCAGCCCACCCGTGCTGTCGACCGCCCAACTGCGGTACCGCCAACGCGTCGGCTGATCCTCCACGGCCCGGGTCAGGCGAGCGGTGTCGAGCCCCGGATCGATCCGCCACAGTCCGCTGGCGTCGAGGCGGGTGAACAACACACTGTTACCCGCCGCGTCGTAGCGCGCCTGCGACACGCCCTGCACTGTGCTCAGCGGGCGCCAGGGCGTCCCGGTTCGGTCGTACAACACCAGTTGCGTCCCACCCTGCCCGCTTTCCTGCAGCACCAGCAAACGTCGCGGATCGCCGATGTCGATGGCCTGCAGCACGCGCTCGCCAGGAATCGGCAACGGCGTCAGCCGCCCCGATCGCGGCGTGATCTCGGCCGAGATCCACTCGCCTTCGGCATTCCAGCCCGACACCAGCACATGCTGGCCATCGACCGTCCAACTCGCAGGCTGCTGGGTATCGGGATGGATGCCCGACATCGGCCGCAGGCTGTCTGGCGCCCGCAGGTCCGCCCACCACAATTCCAGGCGGCCGGCACGATCGGACGCGAACACCAGCTCGGTCCCGGTCGGCGACACCACCGGCTGCGCATCGCGCCCGGAAGAGGCGAACAACTGCTGCTTGCCCTCGCCGGCCCGCGCACCCAGGCCGACACGATAGATACCGAACTGCGGATTGCGATGCACGAAGGCCATCAGCCCTCCCTTGGCCGCGACCGCCGGGCCCTGCGCGTCGTCGAGACCCAGGTCCTGCATCGTGCCGGTCGTGGTATCGAGCCGATACAGGCGCGACTCGGTGTCCACGCGCATGCCGAACACCAGTGTGCGGCTGTCGGGCAGCCACGCCAGGCCACGGATCTCGGCGCCCAGATGGGTCAGTCGTTCGGCCTTGCCGCCCTGCGCCGGAATGCGCCACAGATCGCCCATCTGCGGACTGCGGACGAATGCGATCCAGCGGCCGTCCGGCGACTCCTTGGGCTGGTAGTCGACCTCGCCGTCGGCCAGGTCGTAGTCGATGGCCTGCCATTGCCCCGAGCCCGGATCCAGTCGCCGGATGCCGCGTCCGCCCGGATCGCCACTCATCGAACCGAACAACAGCGCGCGGCCATCGGCGGACCAGTCGAAACTCGGCAGTTCGCTGTTGTCACAGCGCGCGACTTCGCGCTCATCACCGCCCGCTGCCGACACCAGGAAGATGGCGCAGTCGCGACGGTCGTTGAGGCGCGCGAACGCGATCTGGTGGCCCAGCGGCGACCACACCGGCAAGACGTCCTCGGCGCCGCTGGTCAGCGCGCGCGACGGCGCGTTGTCGGTGGTCTGCACGCGGATCGACGCCTGTCCGCGCACCGCGCTCACGCGCGAGGAGAATGCCACCATCGATGCATCCGGCGACAGCGACGGCGACATCTCGAATCCGGCGGTCGTGGTGATCAGCCGGTACGGCCGATCCGGACTGACCGGCTGCAGCGGGCCTGTTGCGACCGGCTTGCCCGCTTCCGGGCGTCCCGGACCGAGCAGCACGATCAGGACCGCCAGTATCGCCGCGACCGCGAGCACGGCGGCCGCGAGCAGCCAGCGCTTTCCGCCGATGGAGGAGGCGCGTTCCGTTCCGGCCATGGCTGCGCGGGACGCGTGCGATGCTTCGGAAGCCGCTGCGATGGCGGCGGGACCACCCGTGTCGGTGGAGATCGATGCAGGGAGCCCCGCGTCGCCAGGCAATGCAGACATCGCCTCCGGCACGGCAGCCTTCGCGATCGCCGTTGCCGTGACGTCGGGCTCGGCGCCATCATGCGTGGCCGCAAGCGCTGTCGCCAGGCCTGCGCCCGTCCGGTCGCCAGCGACAATGGCACCGCCGGCGATGACTTCGGCCTCCACTGTCGGCGCGGGATCCGCTTCGACACCCAGGGCGGTCACCTCGACCGTCAGCCGATACCCGTTCTTGGCGATCGTCTCGATGTAGCGGCGCCCTTCCTCGCCCTTGCCGGCACCGGCGCCGAAGGCCTTGCGCAACTGCGCGATCGCCTGCGTCAGCACGTCGTCGGTCGGCAGCGTGTCGGGCCAGACCAGCGACAGCAGCTCCTGGCGCGACAACACGCGGCCGGGCGTTTCCGCCAGCAACATCAGGACCGACATCGCCTTCGGCGTGACGCGGAACGCGGCGCGCGCGCCCGGCATCAGGATCTCGCGGGTATCGGGATCGACCACGGCCACGCCCACCCGCATGCGGACGGCGCTGGCAACGCTGGCGATCGGATCGGTCATGCAACGCGCGTGAAGGCAGGGCGGCGAGGATAACGCCTATGCAATGAATCAAGTCACGACACAGGGCGGATGCGGCAAAGTCCGGCAGAGAATGCGCTACGCCCATGAATGTGGACTGGCCGCAGGACCAGCACCGATACCTTGTGCACTGGAAATCGACGGGCGAACTGTGCTCAAGAAAAAAGCCGATGCGCTGCATCGGCTTCTCCGGTGGCGCGTACCTGCCGAGGCGGCAGGCCGCGCCAGGCTGCGTGCGGCCGTTACTGCAGGCTGCCCTGCGCCTGTCCCGCGCGATACGGGTACTGCTGGAACAGGCTGGCCAGCGTGCTGTCGATGCGGGCGTCGCGATCCTCGGGCTTCAGGTTGCTGACGCGACCGACCGCGATGCCTTCCCAGACCAGCCGATTGCGCGCGACATCGACCAGGTCGACGTTGACCGTGCCTTCGGTGTAGCGATAGACATCGGTGCGGTCGCGCCAGTACGGCACCGCGTAGTAACCGCGTGCGCGGTAGCTGTAGTAATACGCATAGTCCACGGTCGGGATGCTGGTGACGTCGGTGCGACGCTCGATGTACCAGTTGAGATTGACCCACAGGTCCGGCTTGTCGGCGCTGTAGACGTAGCCGCGCGACTCGAGCTGCGCACGGGTCGCCGCCTTGAAGCGCTCGCTGGCGGCGGAACTGTAGCCGTCCTTCTCGATCGCCAGCGGCGAATAGAATGCGAACGTGCGGTACTTCGAGAAGTCGGCTTCCGGATCGGCTTCGGTGGTGACGCGCGGGCCGGTGGCGCAGCCGGCCAGCACCAGCAGTGCGGCGGCGGCCAGCAGCCATCGACGCAGGCCGGTCGTGGCGTGGGGAATCTTCATGGAGGGCTCCTGTTGCAGGCCGTGGGCCTGGACGTGGTGATGGACGAACGCTATCACGCCGCTGTCGTGGCCATGCATACGCCGACTGAATCCGCCCCGGCTGGCAGCCGACCGGCAGCGAATCGCCGCCGGACGGTGCAAGGGCGCCGGAGATGACCGGCGGCCCCACCTGTTCAGCCGTCGCCATGCAACGGGCGCGCCCTGTCGGCCCACCCGTCGGCCGCGCTCAACCAGGCCGGTAGACCTCGCCGCCCTGGGCCAGGAACTCGGCCGACTTCGCCGCCATGCCGTCCTGCAGCGCGGCGGTGTCCTCGACCCCGTGCTCGGCGGCGTAGTCTCGGACGTCCTGGGTGATCTTCATCGAGCAGAAGTGCGGCCCGCACATCGAACAGAAATGCGCGAGCTTGTGCGCGTCCTTGGGCAGGGTCTCGTCATGGAATTCCTTGGCCTTCTCCGGATCGAGGCCAAGGTGGAACTGGTCCTCCCAGCGGAACTCGAAGCGCGCCTTACTCAGCGCGTTGTCGCGGACCTGCGCGCCCGGATGGCCCTTGGCCAGATCGGCGGCATGCGCGGCGATCTTGTAGGCCATGATGCCGTCGCGCACGTCCTGTCGATTGGGCAGGCCAAGATGCTCCTTCGGCGTGACATAGCACAGCATCGCGGTGCCGAACCAGCCGATCATCGCCGCGCCGATCGCGCTGGTGATGTGGTCGTAGCCGGGCGCGATATCGGTCGTCAGCGGCCCCAGCGTGTAGAACGGCGCCTCGCCGCACTCGGCCAGCTGCTTGTCCATGTTTTCCTTGATCAACTGCATCGGCACGTGGCCGGGGCCTTCGATCATGGTCTGCACGTCGTGCTTCCAGGCGATCTTGGTCAGCTCGCCCAGGGTCTCGAGCTCACCGAACTGCGCGGCGTCGTTGGCATCGGCGATGCAGCCCGGCCGCAGGCCGTCGCCAAGCGAGAACGCGACGTCGTAGGCCTTCATGATCTCGCAGATGTCCTCGAAGTGCGTGTAGAGGAAATTCTCCTTGTGGTGCGCCAGGCACCACTTGGCGAGGATCGAGCCGCCGCGCGACACGATGCCGGTGACGCGCTTGGCGGTCAGCGGCACGTAGCGCAGCAACACGCCGGCGTGGATCGTGAAGTAGTCCACGCCCTGCTCGGCCTGTTCGATCAGGGTGTCGCGGAAGATCTCCCAGGTCAGTTCCTCGGCGCGGCCATCCACCTTCTCCAGTGCCTGGTAGATCGGCACGGTACCGATCGGGACCGGCGAGTTGCGGATGATCCACTCGCGGGTCTCGTGGATGTGCTTGCCGGTCGACAGGTCCATGACGGTGTCGCCGCCCCAGCGGATCGACCAGACCAGCTTCTCCACTTCCTCGGCGATACCCGAGCTCACCGCCGAATTGCCGATGTTCGCGTTGATCTTGGTCAGGAAGTTGCGGCCGATGATCATCGGCTCGCTTTCGGGGTGATTGATGTTGTTGGGCAGGATCGCGCGGCCACGGGCGATCTCGTCGCGCACGAATTCGGGCGTGATGACCTGCTGGATGCTGGCGCCGAACGATTCACCGGGATGCTGCGAGCGCAGCAGCGCATCGCGCACCGCGTCCAGCTTCTGGTTTTCGCGGATCGCGACGAACTCCATCTCCGGCGTCACGATGCCCTGGCGCGCGTAATGCATCTGGGTGACGTTGGCGCCGGCCCTGGCAACGCGCGGCATCGCGCGGGCCGGGAAGCGCACGCCGTCGAGCCGCGCATTGGTCTCGCGGCCGCGGCCGAATTCGGAACTCAGCTGCGGCAGGCGCTCGGTGTCGCCGCGCGCTTCGATCCATGCCGCGCGCAAAGCCGGCAAGCCGCTGCGCAGGTCGATCCGCGCATCGGGATCGGTGTAGGGACCGGACGTGTCGTAAACGGTCACCGGTGGATTGTCCTCGCCACCGAACAGCGTCGGCGTCTTCGCCAGCACGATCTCGCGCATCGGCACGCGCACCTGCTGTCCGTGCGCGGCCTCGGCGGCGCCGTCGACGAAGATCTTGCGCGAGCCGGGAATGGGCCGGGTCACCGACTCGGACAACTGTTCGGTCTGTTGCAGCAGGTCTTCGGCGGGCCCGTTTTGGGTGGGCTTGGCAATCGCGTTCATCGGCAGCGTCCTGTCAGTGGCGGACCGGAAGGGATTTCCGGTGGCTGGACGAAGCGAAGACGCATCGCCAGCCCCGTGGCGGGGCTGGCGTCGCGAAGCTTCCCTACGGCGGTATCAACCGCGTCAGGTTCGAAGGGACTGTCTCAACCGGCGTCCGCCGGTACCCCCGCTTCGGCCGCGATTAGACCACAACTGCCCGCCGACGCGGAGGGCGGTCCCGGCACCTCGACGGTTGGTCGTTCACGTCCAGTCCGCCTGCGACGACTTGGCGGTCGCAACAGCAGCGGGGCCGTGGCGTGCCGGAACGAGTTCCGGTCTACCTTGGCTGATGAGGCTTCGGATACCGGGACACGTTTCGTCCTACGCGACTGACTGCCGCATGCCGCCGTCCAGACGACCGCCAACGAGTGTCTCGCATGGCCGCCACGACGGCCCCCGACACGGGCAGCGCACGTCCCGCAACAAGGACGCTTGACGCGCCGCACCATCGTCCGGTATTGATGTCGGCCATGTCACACGCCCCCGCCCCTGTCGCCACCTGCCACGTCCCGCCTCGCGCGGGGATGGTTGCAATCGTGACGATTATTACCACCACCGGTACCATTCGGACCGGGGTGCGGGCGCGTGTGCTGAACTGATCGATCACGCCGCTCCGCACCCGATCCGGGTGTGGAGCGCTTGGCTTCCACCTCGAATCGACGCGGAGCCCAACTGGAGCTCCCGATGTCGTCCGCCCCACGCAACACTGCGCCTGCCGTCTGCCACGTCCACAAGTTCGGCGGCAGCAGCCTCGCCGATGCCGCCCATATCCAGGCCCTGCCGCCGCTGATCGGCGAGACGCCGCGTTCGCGCGTGGTCGTGGTCTCGGCGATGTCGGGCACCACCAATGCCCTGGTCGCACTGGCCAACGAGGCCACCGCCAACACGGACTGGGCCCCGGCCTGGAGCGCGCTGCGCGAACGCCACCTGCAGGCCGCGACCACGCTGGATCCGGATGGCCGGTATGGCCTGCATGCGGCGATCGACGCCGACTTCTCCGACCTGCAGGCCGACCTGTCGGCACTGGCCGCAGGCAGCGACGATCCCGAGATGCATGGCGCCCGCGTGCATGGCCTTGGCGAGGTCGCATCGTCGCGACTGGTGCAGGCCGCCCTCAGCGGACGCCCCAACGGCTGGTTGCGGCTTGATGCGCGCGACGTGCTGGTCGTGCATGCCGGCGAGATGGGCGTCGGCGTCGATTGGGACGCCAGCCGCGCGAACCTCAACGCATGGCGCGCCGCCCATGCGGAGGCCACCTGCGTGGTCGTCACCGGTTTCGTCGCACGCGATGCGCAGCAGCGCGCGACCACGCTGGGCCGCAACGGCAGCGATTACTCGGCGGCGATCTTCGCCAACCTGTTCGATGCCGACGAACTGACGATCTGGACCGATGTCGACGGCGTGCTGTCGGCCGATCCGCGACTGGTGCCGGACGCGGTCTGCCTGCCGTTGATGTCGTATGCCGAGGCCTGCGAACTGGCCTACTTCGGCGCCAAGGTGCTGCATCCGCAGACGATGGCGCCGGTGCAGATGCGCGGCATCCCGCTGCGCATCCGCAACACCCTCAACCCGTCCGCACCGGGCACCCTGATTGTCGCCGAGAGCGATCCCGACGGCGCGCCGGTCAAGGGCCTGACCCTGGTCCGCGACATGGCCGTGCTGGAACTGGTCGGCAACGGCATGGTCGGTGTCCCGGGCACGGCCGAGCGGCTGTTCGCAGCGCTGCACCATGCCGGCGTCTCGGTGACGATGATCTCGCAGGGATCGTCGGAGCACTCGATCTGCTGCATCGTCCGCGCCAGCCAGGTCGAGCGCGGTCGCGACGCAGTGGTCGCGGCGTTCGCCGGCGACATGGCCGATGCCAGCACCCAGGCCGTCAACGTCACCACCGGCATCAGCATCCTGGCCGCGGTCGGCGACGGCATGGTCGGCACGCCCGGCGTGTCCGCACGCCTGCTCGGCGGACTGGCGAAGGCGCGCGTCAACATCCGCGCGATCGCGCAGGGTGCCAGCGAGCGCAACATCTCCGTCGCGATCTCCGAGAGCGACGCCACCCGCGCCCTGCGTGCGGTGCATTCGGCATTCTGGCTGTCGCCGCAGACGGTCTCGATCGGCGTCATCGGCCCGGGCCAGGTCGGGCGCGCGTTCCTGTCGCAGCTGGCCAGCGTGCTGCCGCGCCTGCGCGCGGGTTCGCAGATCGACCTGCGCCTGCGCGCGATTGCCAACAGCCGGCAGATGGTGCTCGATCATTTCGAGATCGACGCCGCCGGCGCCATCGAACGCCTGCACGACCAGACCACCCAGCCGCTGGACCTGGACGGCTTCGCCGCGCACGTGCGCGCCGACCACATCCCGCATGCGCTGATCGTCGACTGCAGCGGCAACGACGCCATCGCCGCGCAGTATCCGCAGTGGCTGGCCGCCGGCATCCACGTGGTCACGCCCAGCAAGCATGCCGGCAGCGGAGACTGGTCGCGCTATATCGCGCTGCGCGAGGCCCAGCGTGGCAGCGGTGCGCGTTTCGGCTATGAGGCCACCGTCGGCGCCGGCCTGCCGGTGATCCTGACACTGCGCAGCCTGCTCGATACCGGCGACGACCTGCATGGCATCGACGGCATGCTGTCGGGCACGCTGGCCTGGCTGTTCAACAGCTTCGATGGCAGCCGCCCGTTCTCGGCTCTGGTCCGCGAGGCACGCGAACTGGGTTACACCGAGCCCGACCCGCGCGACGACCTGTCCGGCCTGGACGTCGCGCGCAAGCTGGTGATCCTGGCGCGCGAAGCAGGGCGCGAGCTGTCGATCGGCGATGTCGCCGTCGAGAGCCTGGTGCCCGAGGCGCTGCAGCAGGTCGGGCTGGACGAGTTCCTGGCACGGCTGGACGAACTCGACGCGCCGATGCAGGCGCGCCTGCAGGCGGCACAGTCCAAGGGCCTGGGCCTGCGCCACATCGCGCAGCTGTCGCGCGAGGGCAAGGCCAGCGTCGGCGTCGTCGCCCTGCCCGACGACCATGCCTGCAGGCACACCAAACTGACCGATAATCTGGTGCAGTTCACCACCACGCGTTATGCCGACAATCCGCTGGTCGTACAGGGACCGGGCGCAGGCCCGCAGGTCACTGCCGCCGGCGTGTTCGGCGACGTGCTGGCGATCGCCCGTTCGCTGTGACCGGCCCCATCCCTCCTGACCACGACCCTTGCACATGACTTCCCCCCAGCGGTTGACTGAAGCCACCGCATTCGCACCCGCCAGCGTCGGCAACATCGGCGTCGGCTTCGACCTGCTCGGCCACGCCATCGAAGGCCCGCGCGATGTCGCCATCGTGCGCCTGATCGATGAGCCGATCGTCCGCATCGACGCGATCCGCGGCGACGTCAACGGCGTCGACCTGCTGCCGCTGGAGGCCGGGCGCAATACCGCCGGGCGTGCCTTGATGGCCTTCCGCGAGCAGCACGCGCCCGATCGCGGATTCGCGGTCGAACTGCTGAAGGGCATTCCGCTGGGCTCGGGCCTGGGCGGCTCGGCCGCGTCCAGCGTCGCCGCCATCGTCGCCGCCAACGCCCTGCTCGATGCCCCGCTGTCGCGCGAAGCGCTGTACAGCTTCGCCCTCGATGGCGAAGCGGTGTCCAGCGGCAGCCGCCATGGCGACAACGTCGCGCCGATGCTGCTGGGCGGCGTGGCGATGGCGACCGCGACCCGGATGATCCCGCTGCTGGCACCTGGGACGCTGCATGCGGTGGTGGTGCATCCCGACCAGGTGCTCGAGACCCGCCGCTCGCGTGCGGCGCTGGCCGACCCGTATCCGCTGCCGATCATCGTCGAGCACACCACCTACCTGGCGCAGTTCCTGATCGGACTGCAGCGCGGCGACCTGGCGCTGATCGAGGCCGGGCTGCGCGACGTGCTGGTCGAACCGCGTCGCGCGCCATTGATTCCGGGCTTTGCCGCGGTCAAGGCGGCCGCGCTCGATCACGGCGCGCTCGGTGCCAGCATTTCCGGTGGCGGCCCCAGCGTGTTCGCATGGTTCGCCTCCAGGGAGGCCGCCGAGCGCGCGGCCCCGGCGATGCGCGACGGCTTCGTGGCGGCCGGCTTCGATGCGCGCGCCTACGTCACGCCGGTCAATGGACCGCGCGCCGATCTGATTGCACAGGTCTGACCCGGCCGGCCGCCGCAGCCCGGCCATCCCGGTGGACATGCGGATGCGCGCGCGACCGCGCCATGCCATCGTCCGCACGCACATGCACGCCCTCTCCCGCCCTCTCCTGACCTGCAGCGACCCATGAATTTCATCAGCACACGCGGCAACACCGCTCCCACGCCCGTCGATGTCGCGCTGGTCGCCGGCCTCGCGCCCGATGGCGGCCTGTACGTTCCCGAGCGCATCCCGACCGTTCCGTTCGCGCAGCCGGCCGCCACGCTGGCGCTGACCGCGCAGCAGGTGCTTGCGCCCTACTTCGCCGAGTCCGCACTGCGCGAGCGGCTGCCGGCGATCTGCGCCGAGGCGTTCTCGTTCGACGCGCCGCTGCGTGCGCTCAACGGTTCTCAGGATTTCCTGCTCGAGCTGTTCCATGGCCCGACTGCCGCGTTCAAGGACTACGCCGCGCGCTTCCTCGCACGCGCACTCGGCGCGCTGCGCGAAGATCGGAATGATCCGCCGACCACCATCCTGGTCGCGACCTCCGGCGATACCGGCGCCGCGGTCGCGTCGGCATTCCATCGCCGCGAAGGCTTCAACGTCGTCATCCTGTATCCCGACGGCAAGGTCTCGCCGCGCCAGGCGCATGGCCTGGGCTGCTGGGGCGACAACGTCCGCGCGTTCAGTGTCGACGGCACCTTCGACGACTGCCAGCGGCTGGCCAAGCAGGCGCTCGGCGATGAGGCACTGCGCCAGCAGGTCCGGCTGGGCTCGGCGAACAGCATCAGCCTGGGCCGACTGCTGCCGCAGGCGGCGTACTACGCGCATGCCGCGTCGGCGCATGCCGCAGACCATGGCGCACCGTTGAACCTGATCATTCCCACCGGCAACCTCGGCAATGCCTGCGCCGCCGTGGTCGCACGCGCGATGGGCGCACCGATCGGCGAGATCCGCCTGGCCTGCAATGCCAACGACACCCTGCCGCGCTATTTCGATGGCGCCGACTACGCCGCCCAGCCGACGCGATCGACGCTGGCCAATGCGATGGATGTCGGTGCGCCGAGCAACTTCGAACGCCTGCGCTACTGGCATGCCGACGACGCCTCGCTGCGCCAGGCCTTCGTCGCCGAGTCCGTCGACGACGCGACGATCACCCAGACCCTGCGCGAGGCACCCGCGCGTCACGGCGTCGTTGCCTGCCCGCACACCGCGACCGGCCTGAAGCTGCTGCAGGACCTGCGCGCCGCCGGCGATGCCCGCGACTGGGCCGTGGTCGCCACCGCGCATCCGGCCAAGTTCGAGAGCATCGTCGAGCCGCTGGTCGGGCATGTCGTCGAACCGCCGCCGGCCCTGGCCGAAAGCCTCGCGCAGCCGGCCACGGCCACCGCGCTGGCCGCCGATTACGACGCGTTGCGGGCCGTGCTGCTGGGCTGACGCCCCCACCGTCTTTCCGGGGCCCCACCGCCCTCGCTGCCGGCCGACGTCCACCCATGCACGTCGACCGGCAGCGGTCGCGCAGGTGCGTGCCTGCGCTACGCCTCTTCAAGCGCCGGGCGTGGACACCGGCCTGGCCGGGCCTGGCGATGCCACGACCGGCTGCGGCACGCGCCGCGGCGCCACCCACAGGCGCAGCACGAACCAGGCCAGCAACAGCGCGCCGACGCTGAACAGCGTGTCGCCGGGCACGCGCATCCAGACCAGCATCTCGATCAGCGGTTGCTGCATGAACTCGGCCGACCGCGCGTACCAGTAGCCATGCGTCAGCGCGGCATTGAGCTGCAGGATGCCCAGCGGCAACAGCGTCAGCAGGCCCATGCCGGCAAGTCCGATGTTGAACGCCCAGAACGACGACTTCAGCAGGCGCTCGTCCCAGACAAGATCAGGCTTAAGTCCGCGCAGGCAGAACAGCATCAGACCGATGCCGAGCATGCCGTAGACGCCGAACAACGCGGTGTGGCCATGCAGCGCGGTCAGGTTGAGGCCCTGCATGTAGTACAGCGCCAGCGGCGGATTGATCAGGAAGCCGAACAGGCCCGCGCCGACCAGGTTCCAGAACGCCACCGCGATGAAGAACATGATCGGCCACTTGTACTTGTGCATCCAAGGCGTGGCCTTGCCGAGCTTGTAGCTGTGGTGTGCCTCGAAGCCGACATAGGCCAGCGGCACCACTTCCAGCGCCGAGAAGCTGGCGCCGATGGCGATCACCGAGGTCGGCGTGCCGGTGAAGTACAGATGATGCAGCGTGCCCAGCACGCCACCAGCCATGAACACGATCGTCGCGAACAGCACCGCGATGGTCGCGCTGCGGATCTGCAGCAGGCCAAGCCGCGTGAACAGGAACGCGATGACCGCGACCGCGAACACTTCGAAGAAGCCCTCGACCCACAGGTGCACGACCCACCAGCGCCAGTACTCGACCATCGACAGGTGCGTGTGCTCGCCCCACATCAGGCCGGCCGCGTAGAAGATGCCGATCGCGACCACCGACAGGAACAGCAGGCTGACGATCGAACGCGACTGCCCGCCGTGCCGGATCGCCGGCCACAGCGCGCGCCCGACCAGGACCAGCCACAGGAGCAGGCCGATGAACAGGAACCACTGCCAGAAGCGCCCCAGGTCGACGTACTCCCAGCCCTGGTGGCCGAACCAGAAGTTGTGCGCCAGGCCCAGCTTCTGCATCACCGCGAACCATTGCCCGGTGAACGAGCCGACCACGATGACGATCAGGCAGGTCCACAGCACGTTGACACCCAGGCGCTGGAACCGCGGCTCATGGCCCGAGATCGCTGGTCCGATGTAGAGCCCCATGCCCAGCCATGCAGTGGCGATCCACAGCACCGCAAGCTGGGTATGCCAGGTGCGTGTCAGCGCATACGGCAGGATCTCGGCCAGCGCGAAGCCATAGGCCTGCTGGCCTTCGACCTGGTAATGCGCGGTGGTGGCGCCGAGCAGGATCTGCACCAGAAACAATGCGATCACCACCCAGAAGTATTTGGCCGTGGCCCGCATCGACGGCGTGATCGTAATCGATGCCAAGGGGTCGGTGCTGGGCAGCACCGGCGCCATCCCGTCGCCGTGGCTGACCGCGTAATGCCAGCCCAGCAGCGCGATGCCGGCGATCAGGAACAGCACGCTGAACACCGTCCACAGGAACGCACCCGGCGGCGGCGTATTGCCGACCAGCGGATCGTGCGGCCAGTTGGCGGTGTAGCTGATGCTGTCGCCGGGACGCTCGGTCACCTGCGCCCAGGCCGCCCACCAGAAGAAGGCCGGCAGGGCCTGGCGGTGCGCGGCGTCGGCCACGGTATCGTTGCGCATCGCATAGGCTTCGCGCAGCGCGGCGGTCTCGGGCGCATTGCCGAACAGGCTGGCGTAGTGCGCGGACACCGTAGCGATCGCTGCGGCGCGGTCCGCATCGACGGTGATCGTGCCGGCCGTGCCATCCCAGGTATTGGGCCGCAGCAATCCCTGCACGCGCGTCGCGTAGGCCGCCTGCGTCGGTGCGTCGAGGTCCAGGTAACGATCGACGCCATGCTCGCGCCGTGCCCACAGATCGAGGATCGCCTCGGCCTCGCGATGCATGAAGTCCGCGCCCCAGTCGGGCGCGACATAGGCGCCATGGCCCCAGATGGAGCCCAGTTGCTGGCCGCCGAACGACTGCCAGACCTGACGGCCGGTCTCGATGTCGGCCCGCGTGAACAGGACGGTGCCGTCGGTGCTGACCACCTGTTCCGGCATCGGTGGCGCCTGGCGGTGCACCTCGCTGCCGACCCACAGCAATACGGCGAATGAGCTGAGCAGCAGGACCGCCAGTCCTGCCCACAGCTTGCGTGTTGAATTCATGAGGCTGGTCCGTTGGATAACCAGCCGCATCTTCCTGCCGAGGTCTGGGCGCTGCCCTGATCCACGTCAACCCGACGCGGGATCGGCGATGCATTCGTGTTGCGTGGACGGCGTGATGCCCGCTGCCCGTCACGCAGGCCTCAGTCGAGCAGGCGTCCGAGGTGCCTTGGCAACGCGAGTTCCTGCCAGCCCTGTGCCTGCACATGGCGCAGCACCGCGACGACATCGTCGCAGGCGCGCGCGACCGCCGGCAGCAACGGCGCGCCCGATTGCAGGCGACCGGCCACCAGCGCGGCGAACATGTCGCCAACGCCCTTGACCGCATGCGGGATCGCCGGATGCTCGATCACCTGCGCGATATCGTGCGAGACGACGACGACCTGCAGCTTGCCGTCGCGACAGGTCGCCGGCGCGGCGCTGGTCACCGCGACCCAGCGCGTGGTCGCACCGAGCAGTCCGCGCGCGGCCCCGATGCAGTCGTCGACGCTGCGCAGCGAGGCGCCGCACAACTGCTCGAGTTCGAAATGGTTCGGCGTCAGCCCGCTGGCGCGCGGCAACAGGTGGTCCCGCCAGACCGGCACCAGTGCGGGATCGGTATAGATGCCGTAGTCGTGATCGCCGATCACCGGGTCGATCTGCACCTGCAGCCCGGGATTCAGCGCAAGGATGCGATCCAGCCACCGCGCCAGCAGCAGGCCCTGCCCGGGACTGCCGAGGTAGCCGACCAGCAGCAGACGCGCGCGGGTGATGACCTCGCGCGCTTCCATGTCCTCGAGGAAGCCACCGAACCAGTCCAGCGGCACCGGCCCGCCATGCATCGTCGGGTAATGCGGGGTATTGCCCAGCAGCACCGTCGGCACCGGCGCGACCTGCAGGCCGAGTGCCTGCAACACCGGCACCGCGATGCTGTTGCCGACGCTGCCGTAGACGACCTGCGACTGCACCGACACCACGTCGACGACGCGTTCGCCGACCGCGGGTGGCGGCGTGGGCGGTTGCGTGGGCACGGGCGTGGTCGCCGTCGTCCGCCCAGTGGTCATCGCGAGGACGTGCCGTCGTCGGGCTTGGCCGCTGCAGCAGGCGCAGCGGCGAATCCGGGCCAGTAATGGCTGTCGGGCAGCGCGCGGCTGCCGAAGATCGCCGTGCCGACGCGCACCGTGGTCGCGCCCTCGGCGATCGCCAGCTCGAAGTCGCCCGACATGCCCATCGACAGCTCGTCCATGCCGATGCCATCCGGCGCGTCCTGCCGTAGTTGATCGCGCAGTTCGCGCAGGCCGACGAAACACGGGCGTACCAGGGCTTCGTCCGGCGAGAACAACGCCAGCGTCATCAGGCCGCGGACGCGCAGTGATGAGAAGGTCGGCAACTGGCGCACGAAGGCCGCGACCTCGTCCGGCGGCAGGCCGAATTTGCTGGCCTCGCCCGAGGTATTGACCTGGACCAGCACATCCAGCGCGCGCCCCTGCTTCTGCAGTTGCGCGTCGAGGGCTTCGGCCACGCGCAGGTTGTCGAGCGCCTGGAACTCACTGGCGAAGCGCGCGACGTACTTGGCTTTGTTGGTCTGCAGGTGGCCGATCAGCACCCAGCGCAGGTCGGTCAGGTCGGCCATCGCCTCGGACTTACCGAGCGCCTCCTGCACCTTGTTCTCGCCCAGCTCGCGCATGCCGATCGCATGCGCCAGGCGCAACCGCTCGGCGTCGACGGTCTTGCTGACCGGCAGCAGCCGCACGGTCGCAGGATCGCGTTCCGCGCGTGCGCAGGCCTGCGCGATCCGCGCCTCGATCTGCGCCAGGTTGTGGCGCAGCAGCGCCGCGTCGTCGATCGCCACCACGTCCGAACTCTCCAATGCCATCACCCTTGCAAGAAGCCGCACTCAACCTGTCACATGTCCGCCAGCCGTGCCGCCCGCACCTGGCAGGCGATGGATCCTCGGCCGGGCTGGCGGGAACCAGCGCCCATTTTCCGCTTTCCGCAGGCGACATGCGAGCCGACAGCAGGCCAAGCCGGCGCCAGCGTGCTTCCGCCGACCCTCAGCTGCGCAGCACGTGGTGCGCCAGCCGCTGCAGCACCTCGGGTTGCAGAATGTCCATGTCGCGGCGGTCGACGCGCAGCGCGCCTTCGTCCTGCAGCTTCCGCAAGACCCGGCTGACGGTCTCGGGCGCCAGCCGCAGGTAGTTGGCGATATCGGTGCGTGCCATCGTCAGGCGCATCCGGTGCGGCGAGAAGCCGCGCTCGGCGAAGCGCCGCGACAGCGTGACGATGAACGCCGCCAGCCGCTCCTCGGCGGTGAAGTTGCCGGCCAGCAGCGAGGCCTTGCCGATATCCTGGCTCAGCAGGTTGAACAGGTGGCGCTGCAGGCCGGGCATGCGTCCGGCCAGGGTCGCCATCATCGGGAACGAGAACCGGCACAGCATCACCGTGTCCAGCGCCACCGCGTTGCAGGGATAACGCTCGGCATGGATCGCGTTGAGGCCGATGACCTCGCCGGGCAGGAAGAAGCCCAGTACCTGCTCGCGGCCGCTGGCATCGTTGACGAAGGTCTTGACGGTGCCGGCGCGCACCGCGGCGATCGCGTTGAAGGCATCGCCCTCGCGAAAGATGTAGTCGCCCTCCCGGTAGGGGCCGACATGCTCGACCAGCACGTGCAGGTCGCGCAGGTCCGGCTTGGCATAGCCTTCGGACAGGCAGGCTGCCGAGAACGCGCAGGTACTGCAGAAACGCAGGTCGTCGCCATCGTCGGCGATGACGCCGGCCGCGCGCGCGTCGTGCGGCGTCTGTCGCAAACCTGCCTCCCGTGCACGGTCCATGCACTGCATCAGATGACCCGGGAGTAGCGCGGCGCCTGCGACGGCCCCCCGAGATAGCGGTCGAAGCACATCGCGATGATACGCAGCAATGCGCGCCCGCGCGCGGTCGCGGTGATGCGCCCGCTGCCCGGTGGGCAGGCCACCAGGCCGTCCTGCTGCAACGGCCGCAGCGCAGCCATGGCCTCGCTGAAGTAGTCGTGGAAGGCGATGCCGTAGCTGCGCTCGATCTGCACCACGTCGATCTCGCCCTGGCACATCAGCTGCTGGATCACGTCAGCGCGCAGCACGTCGTCGTTGCCGAGCATCAGGCCGCGCCAGATCGGCAGCTTGCCGGCATCGACCATCGCCTCCCAGCCCGGCAGGTCGCGCTGGTTCTGGGTGAAGCTGTCGCCGACATGGCTGATCGCGCTGACGCCCAGGCCGACCAGGTCGGTATCGGCATGCGTGGTGTAGCCCATGAAGTTGCGATGCAGGCTGCCATTGCGCTGGGCCAGCGACAGGTCGTCGTCCGGCAGTGCGAAATGATCCATGCCGATGTAGACGTAGCCGGCCTGCGCGAGCCTGTCGACCGCCAGCCCCAGCAGGGCCAGCTTGTCCTCCGGCGACGGCAGCGCAGCCTCGTCGATCTGGCGCTGGGCCTTGAACATCTGCGGCAGGTGCGCGTAGCCGTAGATCGCCAGCCGGTCCGGGCGCGCGGCGACCACGGTATCGAGCGTGGTGCCAAAGCCCTGCAGCGTCTGCCCGGGCAGGCCGTAGATCAGGTCGACGTTGATCGAGCGCATGCCGTAGCGGCGACAGGCATCGATGACCGCCAGCGTCTGGTCCACCCCTTGCACGCGGTTGATCGCCTGCTGGACCACGGGATCGAAATCCTGCACGCCCAGGCTGGCGCGGTTGAAGCCGATCGCCGACAGCATCGCGATGTCGTCGGGGGTCACGAAGCGCGGGTCGAGCTCGATCGAGAAGTCGCGACGCGGGTCATGGCTGAAGCCGAACTGGCGGCCGAGGCTGTCGACCAGCTCGCCCAGTAGCTGCGGCGCCAGGAAATTGGGCGTGCCGCCGCCGAGATGCAGCTGAATCACCTCGCGGTCGCGCTCGAACAACGGCGCGATCATCGCGATCTCGCGCTGCAGCCGGTCCAGGTAGATCCTGCCCTTGGCGGCATCGCGGGTGATGACGCGGTTGCAGCCGCAATAGAAGCAAGGGCTCTGGCAGTAGGGGATGTGCACGTACAGCGACAGCTGGCGCGGGATCGGGTCTTCGTTGCTGCGGCGGGCGACGGTCCGGAAGTCGCCCTCGCCGAAGCCCTCCTGGAAATTGGGCGCCGTGGGGTACGAGGTGTAGCGCGGGCCGGGACGATCGTAGCGGCGCAACAACTCTGGCTCGAAGGTCCAGGAACGGGCGGCGGTGGTATCGGATGGCTTCATGGGTCGGCAGTATCCGGACCGGATCGCGATCGCGCCTTGATCAGAATCAAGTGCCGGGCACGCGGAGCCGCAACCGGGAATCGCCGCCCGGGACGCGCGATTGCGAATCATTCCCACAAATCGGCACAGGAATCTGCCCCGCGTCGGCCCGGAATCACGCTTGCGGCCGGCTGTCGTTGATCCAGATCAATGTGCCGCGCTGCGCCTCGCCCCACCATGGCGCCACCCGTACACAGCAGATGGTGGGCCATATGCAGGCCGCAAGTGAGCGTTACAACGACAAGGTGGTGCGTCAGTTCTCGGTGATGACCGTGGTCTGGGGCATCGTCGGCATGCTGGTGGGCGTCATCATCGCCGCCCAGCTGTATTGGCCCGAGATGACCGATGGCATCAGCTGGCTCAGCTATGGCCGACTGCGACCGCTGCATACCAATGCAGTGATCTTCGCATTCGGCGGCTGCGCACTGTTCGCCACCAGCCTGCACGTGGTGCAGCGCACCTGCCACGTGCGGCTGCTGTCGGACCGGCTGGCGGCCTTCGTGTTCTGGGGCTGGCAGGCGGTCATCGTCGCGGCCGCGATCACCCTGCCGCTGGGCCTGACCCAGGGCAAGGAGTACGCCGAGCTGGAATGGCCGATCGACATCCTGATCGCAGTGGTCTGGGTGGCCTACGCGGTGCTGTTCCTGGGCACGATCGCCAAGCGCCGGGTCAAGCACATCTACGTGGCCAACTGGTTCTTCGCAGCCTTCATCATCGCGATCGCGCTGCTGCACATCGTCAACAACCTGTCGATGCCGTCCGGCCTGGCCAAGTCCTACCCGGTCTACACCGGTGCGGTCGATGCGATGGTGCAGTGGTGGTACGGCCACAACGCGGTCGGCTTCTTCCTGACCGCGGGCTTCCTGGGCATGATGTATTACTACGTGCCCAAGCAGGCCGGCCGTCCGATCTATTCCTACCGGCTGTCGATCGTGCACTTCTGGGCGCTGATCGCGGTCTACATGTGGGCCGGTCCGCACCACCTGCACTACACCGCGCTGCCGGACTGGGCGCAGTCGGTGGGCATGGTGTTCTCGCTGATCCTGCTGGCGCCCAGCTGGGGCGGCGCGATCAACGGCATCCTGACCCTGTCCGGGGTGTGGCACAAGCTGCGCACCGACCCGATCCTGAAGTTCCTGATCGTCGCGCTGTCGTTCTACATGATCGCGACCTTCGAGGGACCGATGATGTCGATCAAGACCGTCAACTCGCTGTCGCACTACACCGACTGGACGGTCGGCCATGTGCACGCCGGCGCGCTGGGCTGGGTGGCGATGATCTCGATCGGCTCGATCTACGCGCTGCTGCCCAAGCTGCTGGGACGTGAGCAGATGTACTCGATCAAGTGGATCGACGCGCACTTCTGGCTGCACACCATCGGCGTGGTGCTGTACATCGCCTCGATGTGGATCGCCGGCGTCATGCAGGGCCTGATGTGGCGCGCGACCGACGCCGACGGCACGCTGACCTACAGCTTCGTCGAGGCGC
Organism: Luteimonas sp. RIT-PG2_3; assembly: GCF_054902115.1. Classification (NCBI taxonomy): domain Bacteria; kingdom Pseudomonadati; phylum Pseudomonadota; class Gammaproteobacteria; order Lysobacterales; family Lysobacteraceae; genus Luteimonas; species Luteimonas sp. RIT-PG2_3. The sequence goes on from NZ_JBUBPF010000015.1 coordinate 54,614, forward strand.
TCAACTTCACCTACCCCTACTACCTGGTGCGCCTGCTCGGTGGCGTGGTGGTGCTGGCGGGCATGTTCCTGATGGCGCTGAACGTCTTCAAGACCTACCAGCAGGCACGCGTCGTCGCAGACCAGCCGGTCCTGCCACCCGACCCGACACAGGCAATCCCAACGCAGGCGATCGCCGCCGACGCAGGCCGCTGAGGACACCCGCATATGAGCAACGAACACGAGCACAAACCGCACGCGCACGAGAAGGTCGAGAAGAACATCGGCCTGATGGCGGTGCTGATCGCAGTCGCGGTGTCCTTCGGCGGCCTCGCCGAGATCATCCCGCTGATGTACCAGGCCGAGGCCATCGAGCCGCTGCCCGGCGTCAAGCCCTACCCGCCGCTGGAAGTCGCCGGACGCGACGTCTATGTCCGCGAAGGCTGCTACAACTGCCATTCGCAGATGGTGCGCACGCTGCGCTTCGAGACCGAGCGCTACGGCCACTACTCGCTGGCCGGCGAATCGGTCTACGACCGCCCGTTCCAGTGGGGCAGCAAGCGCACCGGGCCGGACCTGGCGCGCGTGGGTGGCCGCTATCCGGACGACTGGCACCGCGCCCACCTGATCAACCCGCGCGACGTGGTGCCCGAATCCAACATGCCGTCGTATCCGTGGCTGGCGCGCAACACCGTCGACGTCAAGCAGACCGTGCGCAACCTGCGGGCACTGCAGCGTCTGGGCGATCCCTACAGCGACGAGGAGATCGCCGAAGCCCCCGAAGCACTGGCGGGCAAGACCGAACTCGACGCCGTCGTCGCCTATCTGCAGGGACTGGGGCGGCACGCCCCGAAGGGAGGCCCGCAATGATCTCGGGCATCGTCACCACTGGCCTGCTGGTGCTGTTCCTCGGCGGCTGGATCTGGGCCTGGAGCCCCAAACGCAAATCGGATTTCGATGCCGCCGCGCAACTGCCGCTGGCGGAAGACGAGGAAACGCGCAAATGATGAGCAACGCCTGGTCCTGGTATGTCATCGCGTTGGTGGCACTCAACATCGTCGGCTGCGTCTGGCTGCTGTGGTGGACGGCCAAACGCCGTCCCGGCGACCCGCGCCCGGAAGACACCAGCCATGTCTGGGACGGTGACCTGACCGAATACAACAAGCCGCTGCCCAAGTGGTGGATCAACCTGTTCTACCTGACCATCGTCTTCAGCATCGGCTACCTGGTCTGGTATCCGGGCCTGGGCAACCTGGCCGGCACCAGCGGATGGAGTTCGGCCAGCGAGCACGATGCCGACAAGGCCCGCAACGACGCGCGGCTGGAGGAAACCTTCGGCGTCTACGCCAATCGCCCGATCGACCAGCTCGCCGGCGATCCGCAGGCGCTGGCGCTGGGACGTTCGATCTTCGCCAACACCTGCGCGGCCTGCCATGGCTCGTCGGCAACCGGCGCACCGGGCTATCCCAACCTGACCGACAAGGTCTGGAACTGGGGCGGCAGCCCGGACCGCATCCTGCAGACCGTGCTCGACGGACGCGACGGCATCATGCCGCCGCTGGGCAGCGTGCTCGAAGGCATCGGCGGCGAGCTTGCGGTCGACCAGGTCATCGCCTACGTGCGCGTGATGCGCCAGGCCGATCCGGAAGCCGCATTGCGCGGCGACTATCTGGCCGCGCGCGGCGAGAAGCTCTACCAGGGCCTGTGCATCGCCTGCCATGGGCCGGACGCCAAGGGCAACCAGGAACTTGGCGCACCCGACCTGACCCAGCGCAGCACGCTGTACGCCAACACCACCGACAGCATGCGCAAGACCATCAACGAAGGGCGTCACGGCACCATGCCCGCGCACCGCGAGCTGCTGGGCGAAACGCGTTCGCGACTGGTTGCGGCGTATGTGTGGTCGCTGTCCAATGGCAGCGGCACCCAGGCACAGACCCAGGCGCAATGACCGACTTCTCCGAGCCCCGCTTCGACCATCCGCCGCGCCCGCTGGCGCAGCGGATCGGTGCGATCCTGTGGCCGAGCTTCTTCGCCGCGGGCGTGGCGACGATGGTGTTCTTCGCCATCGTCGATCCGCTGACGCTGCGCGACATGACCTTTCCCGACCTGCCGATGACGCGGGAGCTGGGCTATACGCTGGGCTTCTTCATGTTCTGGCTGGCGACCGCGTCGTCGAGCCTGTTCACCTGGATCCTGCTGCGACCGGCCAGCCGTTTCAACCGCGCTTTGCCGCCCGACCGATGATCGCTGCCACACTGCCGCTCGCCGTGCGACTGCCGACCGCCTCGCCACGCATCGCCGCGCACGTGCGGCGCGCTATCCAGGCACGCTGCGACACTCGGTCACTGCCACCGTCGATACCACGCGCGGACAATCCGCAGCAGCAGCGCTGCTGCCGTCCTTTCCGCATGTCGTCGTCCGCCGGCATTGCGATCCCCGTGAGCCAGATGAAACGCATCCAGCCAAGCTTCCCCACGCGCCGCACGGATCGCGCGCGCAGCGATCTCCGCGACCACCCGCCCGACCGATGGCTGTCCGCGTCAGCGCAGGCATTGCGCCCCTTGTCTCCGGGTGCGGCATGACACGCAGGATTCCTCTGGACGTCATCGATGACCAGGGCAACTCGCTGTACGTCAGCGAGCGCAAGATCTATCCCCGCGACGTCTCCGGGCGCCTCAACAACCTGCGCATCGCCGCCGTGATCTGGCTGCTGGGCATGTTCTACGCCTTCCCGTGGCTGCGCTGGGACGGGCGCCAAGCCGTGCTGTTCGACCTGCCCGCGCGCAAGTTCCATGTCTTCGGCCTGACGTTCTGGCCGCAGGACTTCCTGTTCCTGGCGCTGCTGCTGATCATCGCGGCGATGGCGCTGTTCTTCTTCACCGCGCTCGCCGGACGGCTGTTCTGCGGCTATGCCTGCCCGCAGACGGTGTGGACCGAAGTCTTCCTGTGGATGGAGCGCCGCACCGAAGGCGACCGCAGCAAGCGCATGAAGCTCGACGCCGGCCCCTGGAACCGCGAGAAGCTGCTGCGCAAGGGCAGCAAACACCTGCTGTGGGCGGTCTTCGCGCTGTGGACCGGTTTCACCTTCGTCGGCTTCTTCACCCCGATCACCGAGCTGTCGACGCGGCTGTGGTCGCTGTCCTGGGGCGGCTGGGAAACCTTCTGGGTGCTGTTCTACGCGCTGGCGACCTGGGGCAACGCCGGCTTCCTGCGCGAGCAGGTCTGCAAGTACATGTGCCCCTACGCACGCTTCCAGAGCGCGATGTTCGACCGCAACACGCTGATCATCGCCTATGACCCGATGCGCGGCGAACCGCGCGGCCCGCGCAAGCGCGGCCTCGGCAGCGTGCTTGAGCGCGCGCGCGGCCTGCTCGACAAGATCACCGCCTACGACTACGTCTTCCGCACCCACCACCACCCGACCGCGGCCGACAACCGCCTGCAGGTCAGCAAGACGATCACCTTCGACGGCGACCTGGCCCAGGCCGAGCCGCTGCCGAAGTTCGCGCCCGATGCGCTGGGCGACTGCATCGACTGCACGATCTGCGTGCAGGTCTGCCCGACCGGCATCGACATCCGCAACGGCCTGCAATACGAATGCATCGCCTGCGGCGCCTGCATCGACGCCTGCGACGAGGTCATGGACAAGGTCGGCTATCCGCGCGGCCTGATCCGCTACGCGACCCAGAACGCGATCGACGGCAAGCCCACGCGCGTGCTGCGTCCGCGCATCTTCCTCTATGGCACGCTGCTGCTCGGCTTCATGATCGCCTGGGCCGTCGGCGTGGGCACGCGCAGCGACCTGATCGCCGAAGTCCTGCGCGATCGCAACGCCCTGTACCGCGAGACCGCCGACGGCACCATCGAGAACGGCTACATGCTGAAGCTGGTCAACAAGACCGACCGCGCACGCAGCTACCGGGTGCGGATCGAATCGGCGACACCGGGCATCGTGTTGAAGGACGCCGCGACCATGGTGCCTGCGGCGCCCGAGGCGGTGGTGTCGTTCCCGCTGGTGCTGACCGCCGCACCGGAGACCGTCAGCGGCCGCCACGACATCCGCTTCTTCATCGACAGCGACGACGGCCGCTCGCACGAGATCGTCGACAGCAGTTTCTTCGGACCCACGCCATGAACGACCCGCAAGACTCCTCGCCCAAACGCTCGCTGTGGGGCATTCCCGTGATGTGGCTGGTGGTCGGCCTGCCGCTGCTGTCGATCGTGGCCGGTGTCGGCCTGGTCGTCGTCGCGGTGCGTACCGGCGGTACCGACGTCGTGCGCGACGAGGTGCAGCGCGTCTCGCAGATCCAGACCACCGACCTGGCCGCCGACCAGGCCGCGGCGCAGCGCCAGCTCAGTGCGCTGCTGCGCGCCGAGGACGGCAGCATCGATGTCATCGCCGTCAGCGGCGATTTCGCCCGCCAGCAGCCGCTGCAGCTGACCCTGCAGCATCCGACCGCCGCCAGCGAAGACCTGGTGCTGGCGCTGAAGCCGTCGGCGACCGGCTGGCACGCGCCACACGCCCTCGACGACAGCCACGACTGGGTCGTGCAGCTGGGCGCCGAGGACGGCAGCTGGCGCTTGCAGGGACGCCTGCCGCGTGCGCAGCACGCGGCACGCCTGGCGCCGGCGCTGACGCCGCATTGAGATGAACGACCGACCCGCCACGGCGGGCTGCCACCACTGCGGCGAACCGCTGCCGGCGCATCCGGTGCGCGAGGCTGGCGCGCCCTCACGCACTTACTGCTGCGGAGGCTGCGCGGCCGCGGCGCGCTGGATCCACGACGCCAACCTCGACGACTACTACCGGCTGCGCAGCAGCAAGTCCGCGCGCGTCGATCCCACGCCGCTGGACCTGCGCCTCTGGGACCGCGACGACCTGCAGCGCGAACACGCGCATGACGTCGAAGGCGGCAGGCGCATCACCCTGCTGACCGACGGCATGCGCTGCGCCGCCTGCGCCTGGCTGATCGACCGCGCGGTCTCGCGCGAGCCCGGTGTCCTCGAGATCACCGCCAACGCCGTCACCGGCCGCATCCGCATCAGCTGGGATCCCGCGCGCGCGCAGCTGTCGCGGATCCTGCAACCGCTGCTCGCACTGGGCTATCGCCCCTACCTGGCCGGCGGCGACGAACGCGAGCGCGCGCGCGTCAGCGAACGCAACCGCTGGTTGCTGCGGCTGGGCGTGGCCGGGCTCGGCGCGATGCAGGCGATGATGATGGCCGAGGCCCTGTACCTGGATTTTGACAACCAGATGCCGGCGGCCACCCGCGACTTCTTCCGCTGGATCACCTTCCTGCTATCGACGCCGGTGGTGTTCTACGCCGGCTGGCCGTTCCTGATCGGCGGCTGGCGCGAACTGCGCCAGCGCCATGTCGGCATGGATGCGCTGATCGCCACCTCGACGCTGTTGGCCTACTTCGCCAGCCTGGTCGAAACCATCCGCGGCGGCCCGCACGTCTGGTACGACGCTGCCGTCATGTTCGTCTTCCTGCTGCTGGCCGCACGGATGCTGGAACAGCGCGCGCGCCACTCGGCGACCGCGCAGGTCGATGCGCTGGCGCGCGCACGCCCGGCGTTCGCGACCCGCGAGCGCGCCGATGGCAGCCGCGAGGCCGTCCCCGTCGCCGAGCTCGCGGTCGGCGATATCGTCTGGATGGGCGTCGGCGACAGCGCTCCCGCCGATGGCGTGCTGCTCGATGGCGAAGCGCTGTTCGAGGAATCGCTGCTGACCGGCGAATCCAGCCCGGTGCTGAAACAGCCCGGCGATGCGCTGTATGCCGGCACCGCCTGCCGCGAGATGCCGGCGCGCGCGCGCGTGACCTGCACCGGACCGCAGACCCGGCTCTCGCAACTGACCCGCCTGGTCGAGCAGGCGCAGGCGCACCGTCCACGCGCGGCGCAGTTGGCCGACCGCATCGGCTCGCGCTTCGTGACCGGGCTGCTGCTGACCGCGGTGCTGGTCTACCTCGGCTGGCGCTGGTACGACCCCTCGCGTGCGCTCGAAGTCACGCTGGCCCTGCTGGTCATCAGCTGTCCCTGCGCGCTGTCGTTGTCGGTGCCGACCGCGCTGGCGGCCGCGCACGGCACACTGGCGCGGCTGGGCGTCCTGGCAACACGTCCCGACGCGATGGAGACGCTGGCGCGCGCGACCGACATCGTGTTCGACAAGACCGGCACCTTGACGACCTCGCAGCCCGCACTGGCCAGCGTCGAGACCTTCGACGGCCACGATCGGGAGCGGGTGCTGGCGATCGCGGCCGCGCTCGAACGCGACGCCAACCATCCGATCGCCGCCGCCTTCGCAGCCTTCGACCAGGGGCTGCCCGCGCAGTCGGTCGTCGCAGCGCCCGGGCGCGGTATCGAAGGCGACGTCTCCGGACGGCACTGGAAACTCGGCCAGGCGCTGTTCGCCGCCGGCCGTCCCGACGATGGCCGGCTGTGGCTGGGCAATGGCGTGCAGCCCGTGGCCTGCTTCACCCTGCGCGAGGAAGAACGCACAGATGCCGCCGATGCGCTGGCGCGGCTGCGTGTCCTGGGTCTGCAGCTGCACCTGTCCAGTGGCGATGCCGCGGCGCCGGTCGCGGCCTCCGCGCTGAGGCTCGGCATCGACGACGCACAGTCGCGGCAGTCGCCGGAACAGAAGCTTGCGCGGGTACGCACGCTGCAGGCCGAAGGCCGGATCGTCGCGATGATCGGTGATGGCCTCAACGATGCGCCCGTGCTCGCAGGTGCCGACGTCTCGATGGCGATGGGCGAAGGCGCGTCGCTGGCGCAGCGCGCGGCGGACCTGGTGATGACCGGCAGCACGCTGCTGCGGATCCCGGCGACGATCGCGATCGCGGGGCGCACGCAACGCGTGATCGCGCAGAATCTCGGCTGGGCGCTGGCCTACAACCTGCTGGCGATCCCGCTGGCGGCGGCAGGACTGGTCACGCCGTGGATCGCGGCCCTGGGGATGGCATTGTCATCGCTGGCGGTGACCCTGAACGCGCTGCGACTGACCCGGATGCCGACATGAACCGCGCCACCCTGTCCTGCCTCACACCGATCGCCCGCGACGCCCTGCGGTCGCATAGTGCGACGGCCCTCGCGGACCTGCGCGCATGAGGATCCTGCTGTTGATGATCCCGATCAGCATCGTGCTGCTGGGCGTGGCGATCTGGGCCTTCGCCTGGGCCGTGCGTCGTGGCCAGTTCGACGATCTCGACACCCCGCCCCTCGACATCCTTGTCGATGACGATGCCCCACCGTCGCGCGATGGTCGCGATGGTCGCCACGACGCGGATCCCGCGAGGCACGCAGGCAAGGCCCCTCGCCATAAGGACCCTCGCCACGATGCCGATTGACTGGCTGGTGCTGCTGGCGGCCCTGGTCAGCGGACTGCTGGGCGGCCTGCACTGCGCGGCGATGTGTGGCGGCATCGCTACCGGATTCTCGGCGGCCTCGCCGAGGCATCGCGGCTGGTCACTGGCGATCCAGACCAACCTGGGCCGCGTCGCCGGTTACGTGCTGGCGGGCGCGATCGTCGGCGGCATCGGACATGGCCTGCTGGGCGTGCTCGGCAACCCCTGGCTCGGCATCGGCCTGCGCATGCTGGTCGGTGTCGCGCTGGTGCTGGTCGCCTTGCGGCTGTTCGGGCGCGAGCGGCTGTTCGGCGCGATGCCGCGTCCGGGCCTGCGTGTGTGGTCGTGGCTTGCGCCGCTGCAACGACGCCTGCTGCCGGCCAACACCGCGCCGCGCCGGATCCTGCTGGGCATGCTGTGGGGCTGGCTGCCCTGCGGACTGAGCCTGAGCTTGCTCGGCGTCGCGTGGTTGCAGGCGAATGCGGTCAACGCCGCACTGACGATGGCCGCCTTCGGCCTCGGCACGCTGCCGGTGATGTTGCCGCTGACCTGGTCGGGCCAGCGCATCGTCGGCTGGCTGCAGCGCCCGCGCCTGCGCTATACCGCCGCAGGCCTGGTGCTGGCGATGGGACTGCTGACGATCTCGGCCCCATGGCTGATGCAGGTACCTGCCCTGCACGGCTTGCTGTCGGCGCTGGGCTGCACGCCGCTGCCGCGCTGAACGGCCGTTGGCCTCGCCTGCCGCGCAGCGCGACAGCCATGACGTCACAACCGCGACGGCGCCCGCTGTCCCCGTTGCAACTGGTAGCGCTGCCAGAACGTGTCGGCGATGCGCGCCGCCATGTCGTCGGCCTGCTGCTGCAGGTCCGAATTGCCCAGTTCCGCCGTGGTCTGCGCGAACAGGGCCAGCCAGCGCCTGAACAACGCCGCCTCCATGCCGTCAATGACCATGTGCCGTTGCATCGGCGCGCCACGGAAGCGCCGGGTGCCACGCAGCATCGCCGACCAGAAGTCCACCAGCGTTGCCAGGTGCATCGGCCAATCGTCGACATGCGCCTCGAACACCGGCCCCAGCTGCGCATCGGCGCGCACGCGCGCATAGAACGCATGCACCAGCCGGGTGACCTCGGCTTCGCTGCACAGGTCCGGGCCGGGTGGGCGTGGGGAGGATGGAGAGGTCATCGGGCTCGGCAGCGTGGTGGGCGTGCCGGACGGGCACTCGGCGCGCCTGCAGCGGGTGCCGGCGCGAACATCGACATCATGGACCGCCGCCGCAGACCGCCCAATGATCCAGATCAAGGCATCGCGACGCACATGGTGGGATCATGGCGTCCACACAGAACCCCATCCAAGACGGAGCCCCACCATGAAGACCTCCTCCCTGCTGCTCGCCGTGGCCCTGCTCGGTGCCGGCGGTGCCGCCCAGGCAGCCGCCAACTGCACCATCAAGCTCGACAGCAACGATCGCATGCAGTTCGACCAGAAGACCGTCACCGTGTCGGCCGGCTGTCGCACGATCAACATCGAACTGCACCACAGCGGCGCGCTGCCGGTGACGGCGATGGGACACAACGTCGTCGTGACCACCACCGCCGATGCCGCCAACGTCGCCCGCGACGGCCTCAAGGCCGGTGCCGCCGGCAACTACCTGCCGGCCGGCGACAAGCGCGTGCTGGGCTCGACCAAACTGATCGGCGGTGGCCAGACCACGACCGCGACGTTCCCGGCCAGCGCACTGCGGGCGGGTGGCGACTACACGTTCTTCTGTTCGTTCCCGGGCCATTCGGCACTGATGCGCGGCAAGCTCGTCGTCGCTCCCTGAGCAGCGACCGGCAAATACCGGGCCCACGCCACCGGTCCCATGAAAACCGGGGTCGGTGTCGACGTTTCCGTTTCTGGAAAGTCGACGCCGACCCCGGTTTTATTTCATGCGTTCGCACCGGTTTCTTGATCCAGCTTGATTCCAATCAAGGCGTATTTCCTGCGTGCTCCCTAGCATGGTCGTGGACAAACACAACGACCACAGGAGACCCTCATGAACCGCTTCAGCACCGGCGTACTCGCCGCCGCCATCGCGCTTGCCGCCACGTCGGGCACATCGCCTCCCGCGTATGCCGTCGACGCGCTCGAACTGGCCACGCGCACCCTCGACCAGGCGCCCGACCTGTCGAAACTTCCGCACCAGCAGGTCCAGCTCAAACGGCCGCCGTTCGTGCACGACCACGACCAGGTCGCCAAGGGCGGCCCCAGCGTGGTGCAGTTCACGCTGCCGATCGTCGAACAGGAAATCGTCATCGATGGCGCCGGCACGAAGATGCATGCGATGACGTTCGGCGGCTCCATTCCCGGCCCGTTGATGGTCGTCCATGAAGGCGATTACGTCGAGCTGACCTTGGTCAATCCCGACAGCAACAGCATGCCGCACAACATCGATTTCCATGCCGCGACCGGCGCGCTCGGCGGCGGCGACCTGACCGTGATCCAGCCCGGCCAGCAGGTCACGCTGCGCTGGAAGGCGACGCGCACAGGCACCTTCGTCTACCACTGCGCGCCCGGCGGCACGATGACACCCTGGCACGTCGTGCAGGGCATGCACGGCGCGATCATGGTGTTGCCGCGCGATGGCCTGAAGGATGGCAGCGGCCGCCCCTTGCGCTATGACAAGGTGTTCTATGTGGGCGAGACCGAGTTCTATGTGCCGCGCGACGCCGACGGCAACTTCAAGTCCTACCCTTCGCATGCCGAATCCCTGCCCGACACCTTGCAGACCATGCGCGGCCTGATTCCATCGCATGTCGTCTTCAACGGTGCGGTCGGTGCATTGACCGGCGACAACGCGCTGCGCAGCAAGGTTGGCGAGACCGTGCTGCTGGTGCATTCGCAGGCCAATCGTGACACTCGTCCGCACCTGATCGGTGGCCATGGCGATTACGTCTGGGAGGAAGGCAAGTTCGCCAACGCGCCGATGAAGGATCTGGAGACCTGGTTCATCCGTGGCGGCTCGGCGGGTGCGGCGCTGTACACGTTCCGCCAGCCCGGCCTGCACGTCTATCTCAACCACAATCTGATCGAGGCGATCGAACTCGGTGCGGCCGCGCATATCCGCGTCGATGGCGACACCTGGAACCACGACTTGATGACGACGCCGTCGCCGGTCGGCTCGATCAAACCGGAGACGGACCTGTCGCTGCCCGGCAAGTAGCCGATCGCGGACGTCCCGCACCAGCGTGCCCTGCACAGGCCGTCATCCGCCATGCCCTCACATGGCGCGTTGGCGGCCTGTGCTGTTTCATGCCGCATCGGCGCGACGTCGCATCAGGTTTTGATGCATGTCAGAGCCACCGAAGACTTCAGGATGCGGCTTCCGAAGCCGACACGGTGTCTGCTGTGCGTCGCTTAGAAGAGCAAAAGGGCCGAAGCCGGATCACTGGTGTCGGATTTGCAGCGACGGGTCGGGCTGCGGCTGCTCTTCCCTCGGTCAGGGCATCCTGCCCTGACTCGGGCGCACGCCATCCATGGCGTGCTTGGCGCAACCTCCGCCCGACCCGCCACTGCCGTGCGCGTCAGGATTGCGGCCTCGGCAGGCGCTCGATGCGAGCCCCTCCATCGAAGACATCACACATCCAACAGCAGTGCGTCGCCTTGGCCGTGGATTGCGGAGAGCGGGCCATGGATGGCCCGCGGCGGCGAGTCAGCCATGGGTGAGCAGGGGCTGCTTGCGCGGCATGCCGCGCAGCCCATGCGAACGCCCGGCGTGCTGCGCCGGGCCGGACCGGGCCGCACAGCGGCACGGGCTGACCGAGCCGAGCAGCAATTCCCGGACGGGGCGACGCCGCTTCCGAAGCCCGCCAAGCCAAGCCCTTGCCCTCAAGTCTGAGAGAACAGAGCCCAAAAGCAGATTCGTTGAACCCGGAATTGCAGCGGCGTGCCGGGCTGCGGTTGCTCTTCCCTCGGTCAGGGCATCCTGCCCTGACTCGGGCGCACGCCATCCATGGTGTGCTCGGCGCAACCTCCGCCCGACCCGCCACTGCCGTGCGCGTCAGGATTTCGGCCTCGGCAGGCGCTCGATGTAAGCCCCTCCGTCGAAGACATCGGCCCATCCGACATCAGTGCGTCGTCTCGGCAGGGGATTGTGGCGCGCGGACATGGATGGCCCGCGGCGGCGAGTCAGCCATGGGTGAGCAGGAGCGCGCCACCCCTCATTCCAGCAACAGCAACATGCCCAACGGGTGATGCGTACGCGCGATGCAGTAGATCTGCAGGTAGGCCAGCAGCGCCAGACCGCAGCACAGCGCGCGCGTCCGTAGCGCATACCCAGGCCGCAGCCCGAACACGCCCAGCGTGATGTAGGCCACCAGCATCGTCAGCTTCATCGCCAGCCAGCCATTGGCATACATCGCGCCAGGCAGAATCGTCAGCAGCATCATCGCCGCAGTCAGCAGCGCACTGTCGATGGTGTAGCTCAAGTAGCGCACCGGCGCCGCCCGCGGCCAGCGCATGCCAGCCAATGCAGCGAGGCTGCGGACCGCGAACAAGGCGCCGCTACCCAGCGCCAGCGCGATGTGGACGTGCTTGATCTGCAGATAGAACGCCAGCACCGGATCAGCCCGGCCGACCGTCGACGCGCGGCGACAGGTAAATCCGTCCCAACCGCATGGACCATGGCAGCAAGGCCAGCAACCAGCCGACCGCGGCCAGAGCCTGCCAGGCAGCGCCGTCGGCCACCACCTCGGCGAGGATCCGCACGATCGCCACGCACTGGATGCCGGCAAACGCCCACCAGGCCAGGACCGGCATCTGCAGCGGCCGCCCGGAATGCCCCTGGGTCACCCGCGTCACCATCGCGACCAGCAGGCTGCCGAACATGCCGATGAACAGCGCATGCGCGGGCGCGCGACCGAGCAGGAACTGATCGGTCGCCAGGTAGGCCAGGCTCTGTCCCGCGTACAGCGCGAAGCCCAGCGGCCACCACGCCAGCCCGATGAACAACACCCGCAACAGGCCCGGCGCAGGAGCGCCCGGCCACCAGCGCGACAAGGTGTACAACGCCAGCACCAGCATCGGCACGTCGACCAGCCACAGCCACGCGTAAGCGTGCAGCAGTTCCAGCAGCAGGTGCGCGCCCAGCAGCCCCCACACCAGCGGCAGCCAGCGCATCGGTCGCCAGGCCACGTGGCCGGGCACGACATTGCCGGCGAAAAACGGAAACATGCGATGCGCCACCGTCAGGTACACCGGCAACAGCAGGCCGAAGCTGCCGAGCTTGATGCTGGCCACCATCGCCCAGGGCGACCCGCTGTACAGGAAGTGCACGAAGCACAGCACGCCCAGCAAGCCCAACGCCATCGCCGCGAAGCATGAGCGCGCGTGCCAGGTGCGTCCCTGCTCGGTCAGCAGCAGCCGCCCCAGCAAGGCCACGCCCGCGCACCAGCCCGCGACCGTCATCAGCAGGCCGACCGTCAGCGCCGGCGCGATGCCCAACGCACTACCCAGCAACAGGGCCTGCCCACCGATCAGGCCCAACCCCACCGGCAGGTACTGCCAGCGCGCCAGGTCCGGCAGCCCCATCCAGCGCGGGAACACCGTCAGCAGGAAGCCGAAGAAGAAGCTCGGCAGCACCTGGTACTGCATCACGAACGCATGCAGCCAGCCCGGCCAGGTCGCGGCCTGCGGCATCGACCATAGCCCCGGCCAACGGGCCGACAGCAGCCAGGCGGCCCACCAGGCCATCGCCAGCAGCAGGTTGCCGGCGCCGATGAAGAACATCAGCCGGTGCGGTGCAGCGCCCAGCCAGCGCAGCGATGCCGGGCGCGGCGAGGAAGCGGGTGAGGACGCGGGTGCGGGCGAGGGTGAGGACGAATGCGGCTGCGGCGATGCGGAGGGCTTGTGCATGGCAGCATGATCGGGCGCTGTCGACACCCTGCCCATGACCTGGATCAAGCGCGGCGGTCCCGGATCGGACCGGGCTCCCGGCGTCCTGGCCCTGTCGCGGTGCGCCATGGCCCGCGCGCGACATCTACACGTCCGACGTAGCCCGCCCAGCAATTGTTTTCCCCGAAACTGTTGACACGCCCACCTCGTGCATGGTCTTCTGCCGCTCATGACGCAGCGCAGCACCCTCTTGCAGACCCTTCAGGCCGCCGACACCGGCGCCGGTCGCATGCGGCTGTCCGCGCTGGTGCTCATTAGCCTCGTAGTACTTCTTATTACCGTGCAACAAGCGGGGATGGGGTTTGCGTAGCTGACAGGCAAATCCCAGATCGAAAGATCCAAGACCCCGCGCCCTCACAGCGCGGGGTTTTTTTTTATGACTCCCCCACGTCTTCCCCCACTCCCCGCAGCCGCCAGGACCCTTCCCGTGTCGAACCCCGCCTTCCCATCCGGTCACACCAGCGCCGCGCCCCGTGCGACGGCAGCGGCTGCCGGCTGTGGGCGTGCCACGGCCACCGCCTGCAGTTCGCGCAATGAACGCGCGGGCACAGGCACTGCCTGCACCCCCACCCGCTCGCAGGCGTCGATGACGACACGCGCTGCCAGCCAGGTTCGAGCCATCCCAGCGGCCGGTCTGATCGAGGACATCCTCCCGATCACCGGCCGCAGTCTTTTTGGCGGCCGTCACCGCGCCACCCGCCGCCACGCCCCTTCCCTCTCCTACTGCTCCATTGCACCTTGCTCCATCACTTCATGTTCCACCCCCTCGCCATCCGCACCTCCCCCCGGGTGCTGAGCGGCAAGCGTTTCCTACTTTCAATCAACCAACAGCGGAATCCAGCCTCATGTCCAGCAGCAAACCCTCCATCACGGTCGTCGGTTATGGCAGCCAGGGCCGTGCGCACGCACTGAACCTGCGTGACTCCGGCTTCGACGTCACCATCGGACTGCGCCCCGGTGGTCCGACCGAGCAGAAGGCCAAGGCCGACGGCTTCACGGTCAAGACGCCAGCCGAAGCCGTCGCCAATGCCGATCTGGTCGCGGTGTTGACCCCCGACATGGTGCAGAAGCAGCTCTACAACGACGTCCTCGCCCCCAACATGAAGCAGGGCGCGGTCCTGTTGTTCGCGCACGGCCTGAATGTGCATTTCGACCTGATCTCGCCGCGCGAAGACCTCGACGTCGTGCTGGTCGCGCCGAAGGGCCCGGGCGCGCTGGTGCGTCGCGAATATGAAATCGGTCGTGGCGTGCCGTGCATCTACGCCGTGCACCAGGACAAGAGCGGCAAGGCCGAGCAGTTCGCCCTGACCTATGCCGACGGCCTGGGCGGCGCGCGCGCCAACGTCATCAAGACCACGTTCAAGGAAGAGACCGAGACCGACCTGTTCGGCGAGCAGGCCGTGCTGTGCGGCGGCGCCTCGTCGCTGGTCCAGGCTGGTTTTGAAACCCTGGTCGAAGCCGGGTACCAGCCCGAGATCGCGTACTACGAAGTGCTGCACGAACTGAAGCTGATCGTCGACCTGTTCTACGAAGGCGGCATCACCCGCATGCTCGAGTTCATCTCCGAGACTGCGCAGTACGGCGACTACGTCAGCGGCCCGCGCGTCATCGACGCCAGCGTCAAGGCGCGCATGAAGGACGTCCTGACCGACATCCAGAACGGCACCTTCACCAAGAACTGGGTGGCCGAGTACGAAGCCGGCCTGCCGAACTACAACAAGTTCAAGCAGGCCGACATGGACCACCCGATCGAGGCCGTCGGCAAGCAGCTGCGCGCCAAGATGGTGTGGCTGGAAGGCAACAACATCGCTCCCCAGAAAAAGAACGAGGCTGCGTAATGAACGGTGCCCGCTGGTTGGTGCAAGCCCTGCAGGCCGAAGGAGTCGACACGATCTTCGGTTATCCGGGCGGCGCGATCATGCCGTTTTACGATGCGCTGCATGGCGCGTCGCTGAAACACATCCTGGTCCGCCACGAACAGGGCGCGGCGTTTGCCGCGAACGGTTACGCACGGGCCAGCGGGCGCGTAGGCGTATGTGTCGCCACGTCCGGTCCGGGCGCGTCGAACCTGGTCACCGGCATCGCGGACGCGATGCTGGATTCGGTGCCGATGGTCGTCATCACCGGCCAGGTCGCGACGCCCCTGATGGGCACCGACGCGTTCCAGGAACTGGACGTGTTCGGGATGACGCTGCCGATCGTCAAGCACAGCTTCCTGCTGCGCAGCGTCGACGAACTGCCGCACGTGGTCAGCGAGGCGTTCCGCATCGCACGCTCCGGACGTCCCGGGCCGGTCCTGATCGACCTGCCCAAGGACGTGCAGATCGGCGATGCCGCGCATCTGGGCAGCCACGTGCCCTCAGTGGCCGATGTCGCCCCGGGCGCACCCGACCACAGCCTGCATGAAGCGGTTGCCCTGATTTCCCAGTCCGAACGCCCCGTGGTCTACGGTGGCGGCGGCATCGTGCTCGGCGATGCGCTGGACGCGTTCCGCGAGTTCGCGGACCTGACCCGCATCCCGACCGTGCTGACGCTGCGGGGCCTGGGCGCGCTGGCGCCTTCGCATCCGGCCAACCTGGGCATGCTGGGCATGCACGGTTCGCGCGCGGCCAACCTGGCCGTGCAGGAATCGGACCTGCTGATCGTCGTCGGCGCGCGTTTCGACGACCGTGCGACCGGCAAGCTGGCCGAATTCGCGCCACATGCACGCATCGTCCATCTCGACGGCGATGTCTGCGAGATCAGCAAGCTGCGTACCGCCGACGTCGCGGTCTGCGGCGATGTCGCCGCCAGCCTGCATCGCCTGGCGGCGCCGTGCGCCGCGCAGATGACCGGTCGCCACGCGGCCGCACGCAAGGCCTGGCGCGAGCTGTGCGAACAGCGCCGCCAGAAATTCGCCGCGCGCTACGACGCGCCCGGCAACAAGGTGTTCGCCCCGGCGCTGCTGAAGCGCATGAGCGAGCTGGCCCCCGATGCCGTGGTCGCCTGCGATGTCGGCCAGCACCAGATGTGGGTCGCGCAGCACTGGAAGTTCGACCATCCGCGCAAGCACCTGACCAGCGGCGCGCTGGGCGCGATGGGCTTCGGCCTGCCGGCCGCGATCGGCGCGCAGATGGAAGCGCCTGGCCGCCGTGTGGTCTGCGTCAGCGGCGATGGCTCGTTCCTGATGAACGTGCAGGAGCTGGCGACGCTGAAGCGCTACCAGCTGCCGGTGAAGATCATCCTGCTCGACAACCAGGCGCTGGGGATGGTCCGCCAGTGGCAGGAACTGTTCTTCGACCGCCGCTACTCCGAGATCGACCTATCCGACAACCCGGACTTCGCGGTCGTCGCGCGTGCGTTCGGCATCGATGCGATCTCGGTCGACCGTGCCGACGACGTCGAGGACGCGCTGCAGGCGCTGCTGGATGCGCCAGGTCCGACCCTGCTGCACGTCGCCATCGACACCGCCGCCAACGTCTGGCCGCTGGTGCCGCCGAACCACAACAACGCGCAGATGATCGACGCCGACGAGGCCACCTCGCTCGATGTCGGCGAACCGCCTGCCGCGCCCACCACGCATTCCGAGGAACCCAACAATGCGCTATCAGCTTGAGATGACCGTGCGGCACGCCGAGGGCGCGCTGCTGCGGGTGCTGGGCACCACCGAACGCCGTGGCTTCCGTCCGCTGCGCGTGGAAGGCGATACCGGCGAAGGAGGCGAGCACTGGACGCTGCGCATGACGGTCGAGGGCGAACGGTCCGACGTCGCGCTGCAGGGCCAGCTTGCCAAACTGTATGACTGCCTCTCCGTGCAGGTGCAGCCGTGCCAGTAACCGCCAGCCCCGTGCAGCCCACCAGCAACGTCACCCCGATCGGCACGAGTGGCGACGCCAGCCACGCGCACAAGGTCCAGACCTGGTTCGACGGCGCGCTGGTCGATGCCGACGCGCTGCAGGCGGGCCTGAACACCCATGCCATGCATTACGGCAGCGGCGTGTTCGAGGGCATCCGTGCCTACGCCACCGCCAACGGCGCGGCCGTGTTCCGCCTGCCCGAGCACTTGGAGCGCATGCGCAAGGGCGCCGAGCTGCTGGGCCTGGCGTTCGATGCGCAGCAGACCACCGAGGCGGTGCTGGCGACGCTGCGCGCCAACCAGCATCGCGACGCCTACATCCGTCCCCTGGCCTGGGCGGGCGAAGGCAGCTTCGGCCTGGACGTCGAAGGCCACGTGCAGCACCTGATGGTCGCCACCACTGCGACCCGCGTGCACTTGGCCGGCGGCCGCGCGCGCATCGGCGTCAGCCGCTGGCGCCGCAACCCCGCCGATTCGCTGCCGCCGCTGAAGCTGTGCGGCGCCTACGTCAATTCGATCCTGGCCAAGCGCGAGACCCGCACCCGCGGTTTCGACGAAGCCCTGTTCACCGACCGCGAAGGCTTTGTCGTCGAGTGCACCGGCGCCAACGTGTTCATGGTCAACGATGGCCGCCTGACCGCGGTCGAGCATCGCGATGCGCTGGCCGGGATCACCCGCGACACGCTGATCGCGCTGACCGGCGCGCTGACGCGCGCGGTCACGCTGGAAGAACTGTGCGACGCCGATGAAGTCTTCGCCTGCGGCACCGCGGCCGAAGTCGCGCCGGTGGCGGCGATCGAGGAGCGCAGCTTCGGCAACAATCCGGTCAGCCAGGAACTGGCGGCGCTGTATGCGCGCGTCGTCCGCGGCGAGGAACGTTCGCACCATGCCTGGCTGACGGAACTCTGATGGACCCTGCCGTAGCCAGCACGATCAATGTCACCGCCAGCGACATCCTGGCGGCCCAGGCGCGGCTGCGCCGCTACCTGGACGTGACCCCGACCCACTATGCGGAACGCTTCGGCTGCTGGCTGAAGCTGGAAAATCTGCAGCGCACCGGCTCGTACAAGGTGCGCGGCGCACTGAACGCGCTGCTGGCCGCGCGTGAACGCGGCGACGAGCGCCGCGTCATCACCGCGTCCGCCGGCAACCATGCCCAGGGCATGGCCTGGGCCGCGTACCGGCTGGGTATCCCGGCGATCACGGTGATGCCCAAGAACGCCCCCGAGACCAAGATCGCCGGCGTCGCCCACTGGGGCGCCACCGTGCGCCTGCACGGCGACACCTACGACGAGGCCAAGGCCTTCGCGGCCGAATTGGCCGAGCACAACGGTTTCCGGCTGCTGTCGGCCTTCGACGATCCCGACGTCATCGCCGGGCAGGGCACGGTCGGGCTGGAGATCGCGGCCGCGATGTCGCCCGACGTCGTGCTGGTGCCGATCGGCGGCGGTGGACTGGCGTCCGGCGTGGCGCTGGCGCTGAAATCGCAGGGCGTCAGGATCATCGGCGCGCAGGTCGAAGGCGTCGACGCCATGGCGCGTGCGCTGCAGGGCGACCGCAGCCTGCGCGACCCGGCCGCGACGCTGGCTGACGGCGTCCGCGTCAAGGTGCCCGGTTACCTGACCCAGCGCATCCTGGAAGACCTGATCGACGACGTGGTCATCGTCCGCGAGGCCGAACTGCGCGAGACCCTGGTCCGCCTGGCGCTGGAAGAACACGTCATCGCCGAAGGCGCCGGCGCCCTGGCGCTGGCCGCCGGCAAGCGCATCGCCGGCAAACGCAAGTGCGCGGTGATCTCCGGCGGCAACGTCGATGCCGGCGTGCTGGCGCGGCTGCTGTCCGAGGTCCGCCCGGCCCCGCCGCGACGCCCGCGCCGCCGCACCCGCGAGCCGGTCGCCGCCGTGCTGTCGCCGCCGACCCCGGCCGAGGTCCAGGCCACGGCTGCAGCGGCAGCAGCAGAGGCCACGGCCAGCGCCGCGACCGTCACCGATGCAACCGTCGCGGACGTGCCTGTCACGGCC
>NZ_JBUBPF010000016.1:0-73620 GCF_054902115.1 Luteimonas sp. RIT-PG2_3
GGATTAACAGGCTGGTTAACAGCTCGATTAACAGGACGCCGGCTGCGCCAGTATCGCGCTCAACAATCCAGGGAAACGACTTTCAATGTCGGTGCGACGCAAGGTGTTTATGTGCAGGGTGCCGGTATTTTCCGTATGGACCAGGCCGGACTCACGCAGGACCTTGAAGTGATGGGAGACGGTCGACTTTGGCCGCCCGCCATCCAGTTCGCCGCAGGACGCGGCATCGACACGCGCCAGACCGCCGCGCGGATCAGCCCTGTTCGCGGATCGTCTCGAGTACAAGCTCGCCATAGCGCTCCAGCTTGCCGCTGCCGACGCCACCGACGCGGCCCAGTTCACCACTGGTGGTGGGCCGCTGCATCGCGATATCGCGCAGCGTCGAGTCATGGAAGATCACGTAGGCGGGGACGTTCTGCTCCTTCGCAAGGCGTGCGCGCAGGCCGCGCAGCGCCTGGAACAAGCCCAGGTCTTCCTGCGGGACCGAGGTCGCGACCTGGGCACTGCGTTCCCCGCGCGAGCGTTCCGATTTCGGCGCGACCTTGCGCAGCATCACTGTCTGCGCATCCTTGAGGACGCCGCGGCTGGCTTCGGTCAGGCGCAGGGCGCCATGTCCCTCGGCATCGATCTCCAGCAGGCCATGCGCGACCAGTTGCCGGAACACGCCCTTCCAGGTGTTGGCATCGATGTCGGTGCCGACGCCGTAGGTGCTCAGCCGGTCGTGGCCGAACTGGCGGACACGTTCGCTCTCGCTGCCGCGCAGCACATCGATCAGGTGGGCGGCGCCAAAGCGCTGTCCGCTGCGATAGACGCAGCTCAGTGCCTTCTGGGCTGCGATGGTCGCATCCCAGGCTTCGGGAGGTTGCAGGCAGTTGTCGCAGTTGCGGCAGGCTTCGGTATAGCTTTCGCCGAAGTTGGCCAGCAACACCTGGCGCCGGCAGCGCATCGACTCGCAGTATCCGACCAGCGCGTCGAGCTTGCGGTGTTCGAGGCGTTTGCGTTCCTCACCGGATTCGGATTGCGCGATCATCTGGCGCAGCAGCACCAGGTCGCCGAGGCCGTAGCACATCCAGGCGTTCGCCGGCTCGCCGTCGCGCCCGCCACGTCCGGTTTCCTGGTAGTAGCCTTCGATCGACTTGGGCAGGTCGATATGCGCCACGAAACGCACGTCGGGTTTGTCGATGCCCATGCCGAAGGCGATCGTCGCGACCACGACGACGCCTTCCTCGCGCAGGAACCGGCGCTGGTTGCGGATGCGCGCTTCGGTTTCCATGCCGGCGTGATACGGAATGGCGTCGATGCCCTGGGATTTCAGATACTCGGCGGTCTCGTCGACCTTGCGCCGCGACAGGCAATAGACGATACCGGCATCGCCGCGGTGGGCCTGCAGGAACTCGAGCAACTGCCGCTTGGCATTGTCCTTCTGCACCACGGTGTAGCGGATGTTGGGGCGGTCGAACGAACTGACGAAGCGCCGCGCATCCTGCAGTTGCAGGCGTTCGGCGATCTCGCGCTGCGTCGGTGGATCGGCGGTGGCGGTCAGCGCGATCCGCGGGACGTCCGGCCAGCGTTCGTGGAGGATCGTCAGTTCGCGGTATTCGGGACGGAAATCGTGGCCCCACTGCGAGACGCAATGCGCCTCGTCGATCGCGAACAGCGCCAGCCGGCTGCGATCGAGCAGCGACAGGAAGCGACCCGTCAGCAGCCGTTCCGGGGCGACGTACAGCAGGTCGAGCTCGCCGTCGCGCAACTGGCGCTCGACCTCCTGCGCCGTGGCGGCATCCAGCGAAGAGTTCAGGCAGGCCGCGCGCACGCCGAGCTGGAGCAGGGCATCGACCTGGTCCTGCATCAGGGCGATCAGCGGCGAGATGACGATCGCGACGCCGTCGCGCAGCAGGGCCGGAACCTGGTAGCACAGCGACTTGCCGCCACCGGTGGGCATCAGCACCAAGGCGTCCTGGCCTGCGGCGACGTGTTCGACGATGGCGGCCTGTTCGCCGCGGAAGGCGGCATGGCCGAAGACGCGCTGAAGCACGTCCCGTGGGGAGTTAGACATGGTGACAGGATACCGCGGCCGAACGTAGGGCCGCTGTCGAAACGACAACGCCCGGCGCGGGGCCGGGCGTTGCGGGGATCAGCCGATGGCGGTCACTGCAGCAGCGAACGCAGCATCCAGGCGTACTTTTCGTGGATCTGCAGGCGCTGCGTGGCCAAGTCCTCGGTCGGCGCATCGTCGGCGTCGTCCGCGGTCTCCAGAACGTCGCGGGCGGTGCGGCAGACAGCCTCGTTGCCTTCGACCAGTTGGCGGACCAGTTCGCGCCAGTCCTGGGAGCGGGTCGCGCCGGGCTCTTCCTTGATCGTGGTCAGTTTGGCGAATTCGGCGTAGGAGCCCGGGGCATTGAAGCCGAGGGCGCGGATGCGCTCGGCGATCTCGTCCAGTGCTGCCCATTGCTCGGTGTACTGGGCCTCGAACATCACGTGCAACGAATTGAACATCGGCCCGGTGACGTTCCAGTGGAAATTGTGGGTCTTCAGGTACAGCGTGTAGGCGTCGGCGAGGAACCGCGACAGCTCCTTGGCGATCTTCTGGCGTTCCTTGTCGGAGATCCCGATGTCGATCTTCGGGCCGCTGTCGGAGGGGCCCGGCGATGCGGCCGGTGCGGGGGCGGCAGCACTGGCGGGGGCGGACTTCTTCTCGGTGCTGGGTTTGGACTTGCTGGTTCCGGGTTTCGACTTGGCCATGGGTTCACTCCGAAGGACTGGGACTTTGGGACAATAGGCACTCAAGCGTTGCAGATATGTGATCCTGTGATGCGATTGCAAGTACCCCGATGACCGACTCCACGCCCGACGCCTCCCGAACCGCTCCCGCGCCGACGCCCGCTTCCGTCGATACCCCGTCACGCGACCCGCGACTGGCCCGGCAGGGGATCGACGGCGCGCTGACGCGCGACCGCGGACGCCTGCAGGGGCTATGGTCGCGGTGGAACGCGCAGCCGACGGATCCGCATGCCGCCGACGCGTTCGCGACGGCGCTGCAGGCGTCGGTGACGACCCGTCGCACGCGCGCGGCACGCCTGCCCGAACCCCGCGTGCAGCCCGACCTGCCGATTGCCGCCGAAGCCGACCGCATCGTCGAGCTGATCCGGCGGCACCAGGTCGTGGTCATCGCTGGCGAGACCGGATCGGGCAAGACCACCCAGTTGCCGAAGCTTTGCCTGGCCGCTGGGCGCGGCGCGGCCGGCATGATTGGTTGTACCCAGCCTCGGCGGATCGCGGCGCGGGCGGTTGCGCGCCGGGTCGCGGACGAGCTGCGGGTGCAACTCGGCGGGGTCGTCGGCTTCCAGGTGCGCTTCAACGACAACGTCAGCGACGAGACCGCGATCAAGTTCATGACCGACGGCATCCTGCTGGCGGAGATGACCTCCGATCGCTGGCTGTCGGCCTACGACACGATCATCATCGACGAGGCGCACGAGCGCAGCCTCAACATCGACTTCCTGCTCGGCTATCTGAAGCAGCTGTTGCGGCGGCGTCCCGACCTCAAGCTGATCGTGACGTCGGCGACCATCGATACGTCGCGCTTTTCCGAGCATTTCGACAACGCCCCGGTGGTCAGCGTCGAGGGCCGCGGCTACCCGGTCGAGGTGCGCTACCGGCCGCTGGAAGGCGAGGGCGATGACGATGGCGACCGCACGATCACCGACGGCATCGTCGGCGCCTGCGACGAGATTTTCGCCGGCCGTGGCGGCGGCACCGGCGATGCGCTGATCTTCCTGCCCGGCGAACGCGAGATCCGCGACGTGCACCAGGCGCTGGAACGGCGCAAGTACCGTCACACCGAGGTGCTGCCGCTGTATGCGCGCCTGTCGGTACGCGACCAGGACCGCGTATTCAACCCCGGGCCGCAACGGCGGATCGTGCTGGCCACCAACGTCGCCGAGACCTCGCTGACGGTGCCGCGCATCCACTACGTGATCGATCCCGGGCTGGCGCGCGTCAAGCGCTATAGTCCGCGGCAGAAGCTCGATCGCCTGCATATCGAGCCGGTCTCGCAGGCCAGCGCCGAGCAGCGCAAGGGCCGCTGCGGCCGCATCGCGCCGGGCATCTGCTATCGCATCTACTCGGAAGCCGATTTCCTGTCGCGCAGCGTCTATACCGATCCGGAAATCCGGCGCGCGGCCTTGTCCGGCGTGATCCTGCGGATGCTGTCGCTGGGACTGGGCGATAGCGGGTCTCGGGCCGGCGCAGGGCGAAAGGCGAAGGACGTCGAGGCCGTATCGACGAGTCGCCTGATCGAGGACTTCCCCTTCATCGAGATGCCCGACCCGCGTGCGGTTGCCGATGGCTGGCAGCAGTTGTCGGAGCTGGGTGCGGTCGACGACCGGCGCCAGCTCACCGCGATCGGCCGGACGATGGCGAAACTGCCGGTCGACGTGAAGCTGGCGAGGATGCTGGTGGCCGCTCAGCACCACGGCGTGCTGCACGAGATGCTGGTGATTGCGTCGTTCCTGGGCATCCAGGACCCGCGCGAGCGTCCGTCCGACCAGCGTGGGGCCGCCGATGCCGCGCACGCGCTGTTCGCCGACCCGCGCTCGGAGTTCGTGGCGATCCTGAAACTGTGGGAGGCCTATCGGCAGACCCATGAGGACGGCACGCAGTCGCAGTTGCGGAAGTGGTGCGAGCGTCATTTCCTTGGTTTCCTGCGCATGCGCGAATGGCGGGAGCTACATCGCCAGTTGAAGCTGCAATGCGAGGAGCTGGGGTGGAAGACGGCTTCCACACCGTCGTCATTGTCGGGCGCAGCGGATGAGGACCCCTTGGCGGCCGATCCGCCCACTGGCAAGGGCGCTGCCGAGGCGCCGGCCGACGCCGGTCGATCCCGCCGTCGACGCCGCGGGGGCGCGCGAGCGGATGCCGCTGCCGACACGACGCTGAAGGCGCAGGCGTCGACCACCGAGCAGACGTCCGCGCCGGCCTTTGCAAAGGGCGCGGATACCGGCCGGTCGCAGGCCTATGCGCGCCTGCATCGCGCCCTGATCGCGGGCCTGCCGACGCAGATCGGATTGCGGCAGGACCGCGGCCTGTTCGATGGCCCGCGCGGTCGCAAGTTCCAGTTGTTCCCCGGATCGTCGCTGGCGAAGAAGCCGCCTCCGTGGCTGCTGTCGGCGACGTTGCTCGATACCGAGAAGGTCTGGGCGTTGACCAATGCCGTGATCGAACCGGAATGGGTCATCGACGAGCTGCCGCATCTGCTGGCGCGTCGTCACCACGACCCGCGGTGGTCGCGCGGGCAGGGGCGTGTGGTTGGCAGCGAGCAAATCAGCCTGTTCGGACTGGTGCTGGCGCCGAAGCGCCCGATCGATTACGGACGCCTGTATACGCAGGAAGCGCGCGAGCTGTTCCTGCGCGATGGCCTGGTGGCCGGCGAGATCAACAGTCGCAGCCGCTTCCTGGCCAGCAACCAGAAGACGCTGGCGAAGGCCCTCGATGAAGAGGCCAAGCAGCGAAAAGCGGGCCTGGTCGTCGATGAAGAGTGGATGCTGCAGTGGTATCGCGACCGCGTGCCGGCGGACATCGTCGACGCGCGCTCGCTCGATGCCTGGTTCGGCAAGCTTCCCGCCGTGCAGCAGCAGGCATTGGAATGGTCGCGCGAGGATCTGCTGGTCGGCACGGGTGCGGATGCCGATCGCTTCCCGGAATTCCTGGCCCTCGCCGATGCGCGGCTTGCGGTCCAGTACCGGTTCGAGCCTGGCGCCGTCGACGACGGCATGACCGTTGTGGTCCCGTTGTATTTGCTCAATGCGCTGGATCCCACGCGTCTGTCGTGGCTGGCGCCGGGGCTTGTCTCCGACAAGTCCACGGCGCTGATCAAGACCCTGCCCAAGGCATTGCGCCGGAACTTCGTGCCGGCGCCGGATTTCGGACGCCTGTTTGCCGAAGCGCATGACGTGAGCGAGCCCGACACGATCGTCGGAACACTGGCGCGCTTCCTCAAACGGATGTCGGGTGTCGACATCTCCGCCAGCGATTTCGACGAAGGCGCCCTCGAGCCGCATCTGCGCGTCAACCTGCGGCTGCTCGCCAGCGAGGGGCGACAGGTGCTGGCCGAGTCGCGCGATCTTGATGTGCTCCGCCTGCAGCATGGCGCCCAGGCTGCCGAAGCATTCGCGCTGCGTGCGGCACAGGGCATGGCCAGGCAGGGGCTGCGCGAGTTCCCGGATACGCCGATTCCGGAATCGGTCGCCGGGGTTGGCGGCATCCCCGCATGGCCCGCGCTGCAGGACGCTGGCGACAGCGTGTCGCTGGTGGTCCATGCCGAACGTGCGGCGGCGCGGCGGATGCATCCGCAGGGCGTGCGCCGCCTGTTGCTGATCGCGTTGCAGGACAGGATCCGCCATGCACGCAAGCAGTTGCCGGTGCAGCCGAAGCTCGCCCTGCTGTACGCCGCGATCGAATCCGCGGCGCCCCGCCCGGGCAAGGACGGCGATCGCCTGCGCGAGGATCTCGTCGATGGCGCGCTGGCGTCGCTGCTGACGCAGGGTGGGGACGATATCCGTTCGGCGCAGGCCTTCGCGCAGCGCAGGGACGAGATCGGCCGGCAGTTGTTCGGCGAAGCGATGGCGCGGCTGCGCCTGGCCGAAACGGTGCTGTCGACGGTGGCCGATATCCGCGCGATCCTGGAAGGCAAGTTGATCGGCTGGGCGCGCGCGAATCTCGACGACATGCGCGCGCAGTTGCATGGACTGGTCGGGCCGGGGTTCCTGTGCGACACACCGGGGGCTGCACTGGAATCCTATCCGCGCTACCTGAAAGCGTTGCTGCTGCGCGGCGAACGCGCCCTGCGCGATCCGACCCGCGACCAGCAGCGCATGCTTGAGATCAAGCCATTCGCCGATGCGATCCAGCAGGCGGCGATCGAGGGCGCCATCGACGATCCGCGCTGGCAGTCGCTGCGCTGGGACCTCGAGGAACTGCGGGTGTCGCTGTTCGCACAGGAGCTGGGCGCCCGCGGTGGCGTGTCGGCCAAGAAACTCGCGACCCGGCTGGCCGCACTGTCGGCTTGAGCGTGCGCTGGCGCGTGAGGCGGCGCCGGGTCGATCGCGGCGAAGCGTGATCGCCGTCGGCGCTACTCGACGCGCTGGACCTTGGCCTGCGTGTTGTAACCGTCGATCTTCAGCCACCACGCACCGAGCACGCCGGGACGGATGCGCACGCCGGGGTTGCTCCTGCGCACGCCGGGCAACGCCGCGCTGTCGGTCTGTTCCCAGACCTGCCCGTTGTCGAGCGTGTACCTGCGGCCCTTGCCGAAGCCGTTGAACTCGCCGGAGATCCTGCTTTCGATCGGCTCGTCTGAGCCGAAGTGGAAGAATCCGCGATTCTTCACGATCACTTCCTGCCGGCCTTCCTCGCGCGCAGCGTCCTTGACCTGCGCAACGGCCTGCTCAACCGCGACCGCAGCCTGCGCGCTGACTTCGCGGTTCAACCAGGCTTCGAGGCGGGCCAGTTCCGCGCCGCTGAGTTTGTCGAGGCCGGCGGCCTTGAAGTCGTCGGCGCTCATCTGCTGCTTGAGCCGGGTCGGCTCCGGGACGGGCTGCTGCGCTAAGGCGGGCGCCAGTCCGGCCAGCAGTGCAAGGATCGCAAGGCAACGCAGTACGGGTGTCGGAAGAGCCATGGGTGTTCCTCGGGGCCAGACCGGGCTAGTGTAGACGCTGTCGGTTTGCACATCGCAAGCCCCGACGCTGCACGACTCCCCCAGCCCGCATCCCACGTCCATTCCGCAAGCGCAACCGTGTCCGCCGTTCCCGACATCGAGACCCTTCTGTCGCTGCCCGCCGCGGCTGTCGTCGGCCCGGAGCTGCGCGCCTGCCTGCAGCAGGCGGCCGCGCGCGCAGGCGTCGAGGCGGTCGCGACCGAGCCGCTCCCGGTACTGCGCGACACGCTGGACGCGCTGGCCCTGCTGGGCGCGGACGGCGACAGTGTCTGCGCCGCGATCCTCGATGCGATCCCGGCCTGGACCAGTCTGGTCGAGGCCACGCTGCCACCGCAGCACGCCTCGGTCCTGGCCCTGCTGGAGGGGCAACGTGCCGCGACCCAGGTCTGGGCCCTGCATGCCGAGCATCCCCGCCAGGGCAATCCGGAAGGCCTGCGTCGCCTGCTGCTGGCGATCGTGCGCGACCTGCGCGTTGTGCCGATCCTGCTGGCCCGGCAACTGGCGCGCATGCGCGCCGCGAATGCCTGGACCGACGACGAGCGCCGGGCGCTGGCGCAACTGACCCGCGACATCCATGCGCCGCTGGCCAACCGGCTGGGCATCTGGCAGCTGAAATGGGAGTTGGAAGACCTCGCCTTCCGTTATCTGGATCCCGAGACCTACCGCCGCATCGCCAGCCTGCTCGACGACAAGCGCACCGGTCGCGAGGCCTTCATCGCTCAAGTCACGCGCATGCTGGGCCAGGCGTTGCAGGAACAGGGCATCGTCGGCGACATCGCCGGGCGGCCGAAGCACATCTACAGCATCTGGAAGAAGATGCAGAAGAAGGATGTGTCGATCGACGGCCTGTACGACCTGCGCGCGGTGCGCGTGCTGGTCGACGACATTCCCGCCTGCTATGCCGCGCTGGGCGTGGTACATGCCTTGTGGGCACCGGTGCCCGGCGAGTTCGACGACTACATCGCGCGGCCCAAGAACAACGACTACCGCTCCCTGCATACCGCCGTGGTCGGGCCGGAAGGCAAGACGCTGGAAGTGCAGATCCGGACCCGCGAGATGCACGCGCAGGCCGAGCTGGGCGTCGCGGCCCACTGGCGCTACAAGGAAAGCGGTGGTTCGCAGCGCTCCAGCGCCAGCAATGCCGCGATGGATCGGCGCATCGAGTGGATGCGCCGCCTGCTCGAAAGCCATGCCGATGGCGACGACGCCGGGCTGGCGAGCGGGCTGGGCACCGAGCTGATCGAGGATCGGGTCTATGTGCTGACGCCCAAGGGCGAGGTCATCGACCTGCCGCACGGCGCGACGCCGCTCGATTTCGCATATCACGTGCACACGATGGTCGGGCATCGCTGCCGCGGCGCGAAGGTCGATGGCCGTATCGTGCCGCTCGATCACGTGCTGCGCAGCGGCGACCGCGTCGAGATCCTGACCGGCAAGACCGCGGAACCGCGGCGCGACTGGCTGGTGGCCGCGAACGGCTTCCTGGCCAGCGCACGCTCGCGCGAGAAAGTGCGGACCTGGTTCCACAAGCTCGACCGCGAGCGCAACCTGCAGGCCGGGCGAGAACTGCTGGACAAGGAATTGCGCCGGCTGGGCCTGTTGCACGCGGACCTGCAGCCGGTGCTGACGCGTTTCAATGTCGCCAGTGTCGATGATCTGCAGGTGCTGGTCGCCCTGGGCGACGTCGGTCCGCACCAGGTGGCGCGCGCCTTGCTGGATAGCGAACGGGCGGCATCGACGGGGAGCGAGGTCGACGATTCCGAGCTGGCGCCGCGCCAGCCCAGGCGCGTCCCCAAGCCCGCGAAGTCCGCGTTCACGGTGGAAGGTGTCGGCAACCTGCTGGTGCAGATCGCGCGTTGCTGCCAACCCCTGCCCGGCGAAGCGATCGTCGGCTACCTGACGCGCTCGCGCGGCGTCACCGTGCATCGCCACGATTGCGCGGCCTTCCTGCGCCTGTCGATGGCGCAGCCGCAGCGCGTCCTGCCGGTGGACTGGGGACGCGTCAGTGGCGGCGGGCATGAGGCCGACGTCGTCATCGACGCGATCGACCGGCGCCACCTGCTGAAGGACCTGACCAACCTGTTCGCGCAGGAGGACGCCCACGTGCTGACGATGCGCAGCGAGCCCGGACGGCATTCGCAGATGCGGATCCGCGCCCGGCTGCGGATCGGCGACTACGAGCAACTGGCGCGCCTGCTCGGCAAGATCGACAGCCTGCCCGGCGTGGAGCGCACGCGACGCAGTTGAGGAGGCTGCAGCCCAGGCCCTCGGGGCACCCCGGTGCCGCGATCGCGGTGCCGGACATGTCACGGTCTGGTTCATGCAATAACGTTATGCTGCGCCGGTGAGCCGTGACCGCGACCCGCCACTGTCAGCGTCAGCGCCACCATCGTCGCCTGCGACGGGGGCCGGTATCGATCCTTCCGGGCGGCGCGAACCCGTCTTTGGCAGCAGTCCTGGTTCCCCGGCTTCCGTCCCCGACACATCGCCGCTGCGTCGCCGTCCGTCGACGACGACGACAGACGCCGGTGGCCGCGCGGGACGATGGTGGCTGCTGGGCGTCGGCATCGTGCTGGTGGCCGGCATGCTGCTGCGACAGCCGCTCGGCGACACGCTGTGGCCGCAGAACCGCGCGCAGGCACTGATGCAGCAGGCCGACGCCGCGTTGGCGCGCGGGCATCTCAGTGCGAGTGACGGCACTGGTGCGCGCCAGCTCTACGAGGCGGCGCAGGCGATCGATCCCGATTTTTCCGAGCCGAGCTCGGGCCTGGCCAAGGTCGCGCAGGCCGCGCTCCGGCAGGCCGACAGCGATGCCGCCGGCAACCGCTTCGAGCAGGCGCGGCAGCATCTGCAACTGGCGCAACAACTGCAGGTGCCGCGTGCCCAGGCCGATGTGGTCGCCGAGCGCCTGCGCAGCCGCGAATCGGCGCATGCCGGCATCGATGCTCTGGTCGCGCAGGCCGAGCAGGCCAGGCTCGACGGCAGGTATCTGTCTGTCCCGGGCGCGCCATCGGGCATGGTCGATGCGTTGCCGCTGTACCAGCGCATCCTGACGCTGCAGCCCGATCGGGCCGAGGCCCTGCGCGGACGCGAGGATGCGCTGAGCGCCATGCTGGAGCAGGCCCGCGACCACATGCGGGCGGGCCGTCTCGAGGAGGCCGCGCAGCTGATCGCGGTGGCGCGCGATTTTGATGCGGGCCACGTCGACCTGCCCGATACCGAGGCCCGATTTACCGAGGAGCGCGACGCGCTGCGCCGACGTGCGGCCGGCGACCTCGCGCAGGGCAGGATCGACCGGGCCGTCACCGGCTGGCGCGCGTTGCTGGCGCTGGACGACAGCGATGCCGATGCACTGCGCGGCCTGCAGCAGGCTGCGTTGGCGCACGCCGCGCGCGCCCAGCGCCTGGCCGGCGATTTCCAGTTTGCCGATGCCGAACAGGCCTTGCGCATGGCCACGGCACTGGCGCCGGACAGCCCGGCGGTCCGCGATGCCGCGATGCATCTGGAACGCGCGCGGCGCACGCAGGCGCAACTGGCGCCGCGCATGCCGCTTGCCGAGCGCAAGCGGCGGGTCGCCGATCTGCTGCAGAAGGCCCGCACCGCCGAGCAGCGGGGACAACTGTTGACCCCCCCCGGCGACAGTGCCTACGACAACTTGCGTGCTGCGCTGGCGTTGTCGCCGCGCGATCCCGAGGTGCTGCGCGCGGTGTCGCGGCTGCTGCCCGCTGCACGGCAGTGTTTCGAGGCCGGCATGGCCGCCAACAACCTTGCGCGCGCACGCGATTGCCTGGATGCCCGCAGTGCGCTGGGTGAAGGCATTGCCGACGTGTCCAGCGGCCGTCGCCAACTGGCGCAACGCTGGCTTGACATCGGCGATGAGCGGCTCGGCGGCGGCGATCTGCCCGGCGCCACGGCCGCGCTGCGCTCGGCCCGCGACATGGATCCTGCGGCGCCGGGGATCGACTCGTTCGCGCAACGCCTGCTGGCGGCCGATCGATGAGTCAGTGAATCATGGTGTCAACGGTTCTTCTGCCGGAACGGCTCAGGCTTGCTGATCGAAGAACACCTCTCGCACCGTGCCGCGCGCAGCATCGGCGGAGAAATGACGTGAGATGTTGTCATGGCCGTGCTTGCTGAGACGCATCCACATCTCGCGATCGTTGTAGAGGTTCAGTACGTGGTCTGCGAATGCCTGTGGAGTGTCCGCGACCAGAATGTCATGGCCATCGCACAGATGCATGCCTTCGGCAGCCGCGCTGGTGGCGACGACCGGTTGACCATGCGCCATGCTGAGATTGATCTTGCCTTTGACGCCGGCACCAAAGCGCAAGGGAGCCACCGCCACCCTGCAGCGATCCATGTACGGCGTGATGTCCGGCACGTGGCCGTGGATGACGACGCCGGCATGTTGAGACAACGCCCGGATATCCGCCGGAGCATCGCCGCCGATGCAGTGGAACTGCATGTCGGGTGCACGTTGTCGGATCAGCGGAAAAACGTCATTGACGAACCACAGCATGGCATCGACGTTGGGGGGGTGCCGGAACCCCCCAACGAACACCAGGTCCTCGCGTTGTTCGAATGCCCAGCCAACGCCGGCGACTGCGTGCAGATTCGACAACACGGCCACCTTGGCGCCCGGGGCATCCTGGATCAGCAGTTCGCGCTCATGCGCGCTGACCACCAGCGTGATGTCGCTACGCGCGACCACGTCCAGTTCCAGCGTGCGTGTCCTGTTCGATTCGCGAACGCGGGAAGGGTCGTTGGCCAGGGTCGCGGCGCGCATTTCGCGCAGGTAATGAAGGTCGACGCTGTCGAACACGATGCATGCCTGTAGCGCATGCCGCCGCAATTGCGGCAGAAGTTCGCGGGCGACGTAGTGGCGGCTGACCATCACCGCGCTGAAGCGCGCGCCGTTGTCGCGCAACCATGCCGGAATATGGTTGGCATGAGGCGCATGCCATGTTTCGATCCCCATGGCCTGCAGCCGCGACGTGTCGACGCCCGCGGAGGCCGGGTTTGCAGGCAGGAACACGACGTGTGCACCTTCGTCCCGCAGCATCCTCATCAGGTTCACCAGCCGCAACGACGCGGAATCACGATCCGGCGTTGGTACGTACGAGTCCACCACCAGAATCTGGCGTTGGCCGGCGTGGAGCAATGCCGGCGAGGGGACACTGCCAGCGGGAGGTTGCTGCGCGAGTGCTTGCGCGCGATGGGCTGCGAATATCAGCTGGTTACGGACCTGCCCCGACTTAGGGCCGCTTGCGGTGCTCGTGCCGGCTGTCGTGCCCTCGTCGTGTACGACGCGCGAAGCTGGCTGATAGACGACTCGCTTGCCGGATGCGCGGACGGCGAACGCAAGATCGGTGTCCTCGTAATATGCCGGGGCATAGCGTGTGTCGAATCCCCCAAGCTCATGGAACAGTCCGCGGGGCAATGCGATGGCGGCGCCGCTGATGTAGTCGGCATCGCGGACGTAGGTGTATCGTGGATCGTCAGGCGATTCGAAGCGTCCGTAGTTCCAGCAACTCCCGTCGTTGAAGACAACACCACCGGCTTCCTGCAGTCTCCCATCGGGGTACAGCAATTGCGATCCTGCCAGCCCGGCGCCTGCGTGGTCTGAGAACGTGCGCAGCAAGGCATCGAGCCAATCTGGTTGCGGCACGGTGTCATTGTTGAGAAAGACCAGATAATCGCCCCTGGCGACGAGCGCTCCGTCGTTGCAGGTGGCGATGAAGCCGCCATTGCTTGGACGCTCCAACAGACGCAAGCCGTCGATCATCCGCAGTGTTTCGAGGCTGCCGTCAGCGGATGCATCGTCGACGACGATGATCTCGAACGCGACGCTGGGCGGATGTGCAGCGATCGCCCGCAGGCAGGCGAGCGTGTGGTCGAAGTGGCCATAGACCGGAATGATGATGCTCGCAAGTGGATCCGGGCTTGTCGCGATACCGAAGGGTGCGAACGGGCGCGTGTCGGCCTGCAACAGCTCGATCCGCGTCGCGACGGGAATGCCCAGTTGTCCCGAGACGCGTTGCCAGGTCGCGCGCCATCCACGAGTCCGCAGGCTGGTCATTCCGCGCCGCAACAGCCCGAGCGCACGATCCAGCCGATAGCGCGCATCAGACAACGAAAACGACATTGCTTCGCAACTCCAGCTGACTGGTGAAAGCCCGTGAGCAGCGCCCCCTGAACAGGCTGCGCTAGACTCGGCGAGACCTATTGTCGCATCCCTACGCAGCCTGCCGGAGCAGGCCCGAGAAATCCATGGCCAAGATCGAGTACGACGAAGACGACTACGAGGACGACGGCGATCCGTCGCCGGGATGGCGCCGTCGTCTGTTGACGTGGGGGCTTGCGGCCGTAGGGTTGGGGCTCGGCTTCCTGGTCCCGTACACGATCTACCTGAACCACCAGGTCAGCCAGCGTTTTGGTGAGTTGCGGTGGCAGGTGCCGACCCGGGTCTATGCCCGGCCGCTCGAGCTCGGGCGTGGCCTGGCGATGGATGCGCAGACGCTGAAGACCGAGCTGGATGCGGCGGCCTATCGCGAGGGCGATGGCATCAAGCCCGGGACCTATCACCGCGAGGGCGGCAAGTGGACGATCGCCAGCCGCGGCTTCCGCGACGTCGACGGCGTGGTCGGACCGAGCCGGATCGAGGCGTCGCTGGGCGGCGGCCAGGTCACCGGGTTGCGCGATGTCGCCGGCAAGCGCGCGATCAAGTCGGCGCGCCTGGATGCGGCGCGCATCGCCACCTTGTATGGACAGAAGCAGGAAGAGCGCCGGCTGGTCCGGATCGAGGAGGTTCCGCACCTGCTGACCGATACGCTGCAGGCGGTCGAGGACCGCGATTTCGCGCATCACATCGGCATCGATTTCAGCGGCATCCTGCGTGCGGCCTTCGTCAACCTCAAGTCCGGCGATACCCGCCAGGGCGCCAGCACGTTGACCCAGCAGCTGGCGCGCAGCGGCCTGCTCGGCATCGGCCGCGAGCAGACCTTCAAGCGCAAGTTCAACGAGATCCTGTACGCGTTGCTGATCGAGGCACGCTACGAGAAGGGCACGATCCTCGAGGCCTATCTCAACCAGGTCTACCTGGGGCAACGCGGCGCGCAGGCGATCCATGGCGTGGCCGCCGGCTCCGAATTCTGGTTCGGGCGCCGGCTCGAGGACCTGGAGACCGAGCACGTCGCCCTGCTGGTCGGCATGGTCCGTGGCCCGTCCCACTACGATCCGCGCAAGCACCCCGAGCGCGCGAAGGCGCGTCGCGATTTCGTGCTCGGCAACATGCTCGAGACCGGGCTGATCCAGCAGGCCGAGCACGACCGTGCGATCAAGGCGCCGCTGGGCATCACCAGCACGCCGGGCAGCATCGCGGCCAACCGTTTCCCGGCCTATGTCGACCTCGTCCGGCGGCAGCTGGCCCGCGACTATCCCGCCGATGCGTTGCAGGGCGCTGGCCTGAGCGTGATGACGGCGATGTCCCCGGCGGCGCAGGGCTATGCCGAAGGCTCGGTCACGCGCACGCTGAAATCCCTGCAGACCGGCAAGCGTCCGCCGCTGCAGACCGGCCTGGTGGTCACCGACGTCCACAGCGGCGAAGTCGTCGCCGCCGTCGGCAGCCGCGAACCGGCGGTGCACGGGTTCAATCGCGCGATCGAGGCCCGTCGTCCGGTCGGTTCGCTGCTGAAGCCGTTCGTCTACCTGCTGGCATTGGCGCAGCCCAGCCAGTACTCGCTGGCGAGCTGGGTCAGCGACGATCCGATCTCGGTGACGCTGTCCAACGGACGGCGCTGGAATCCGGGCAATTCCGACGGCCGCAGCCACGGGACGGTGCGGCTGATCGATGCGCTCGGCAATTCCTACAACCAGTCGACGGTGCGCATCGGTATGCAGGTCGACCCCGAGCGCCTGGCCGATCTGGTGCGCAAGCTGGCCGGTATCCGCGCCACCGCCAATCCGTCGCTGATCCTGGGGTCGGCCGACGAAAGTCCGTACGCGATGGCGCAGCTGTACCAGTTCCTGGCGTCGGGTGGCGAGGTGCAGACCCTGCATGTCGTGCGCGGCGTGCTCGATACCGAAGGCAAAGCGGTCAAGCGTTACGACACCGCGCCCGCGCCCGCGCAGGATGGCGATGCCATCGCCGCGCGGCTGGTGACGATCGCGCTGCAGCATGCGGTCAGTTCCGGCACCGGCCGGCAACTGGTCAACGACGGCCTGGGGCGGCTCAGCGCCGCCGGCAAGACCGGTACCAGCAACGATGGTCGCGACAGCTGGTTTGCCGGCTGGACCGGCGATCACCTGGCGGTGGTCTGGGTCGGCAACGACCAGAACGAGTCCACCGGCCTGTATGGCGCGACCGGCGCGATGCGGGTGTGGTCGGGCATCTTCAGCCGCCTGCCGTCGTCACGGCTGGAGGTCGGCGACAAGGGACTCGACTGGCAGTGGGTCTCGCAATCGATCAGCACCGACGCCGAATGCCCGGGCGTCCGCCGGTTCGCGTTCGTGGCCGGGTTCGCACCGCCCTACGAACCCTGCGCCTACGCGCCGGCAACCTCCGATCCGAACGATCCGTTCGCACCGCCGCAGGAAGAGACGCGGGGCGGCTGGCGCGAATTCTTCGGCATCGGCGAGCGTAAGCCGCCGGCCGAGCCCCAACCTGCGCCGCCGGCCGAGCCTGCGCCGGCTCCGGTGCGCTGAGGAACCGATGACCATGACGATCCGCACCCGACCGAGCCATCCATCCGCCGCCAGCGCGATGCCCTTGACGCCCGCGATGGCGCGCGTGGCGATGCCCGCGACGCCCGTGCTGGCCCTGCTGCTGGCCTTGTCGGCCTGCACGACGACGCCTGCACCGGTGGTCGAGACGGCGCCGCCGCTGACCACGGCCAGCCCGCAGGAGATGGTGGCGATGATCCGCGCCGCCGAAGGCGATGGCGAGGGTGAGCTGGCGGTGAGGCCGCTGCGCGATTCGATGGTCGAGGACCTGCGCGAGCAGGCCGAGCGCGCCGAGCAGCAGGGCGATGTCACCGCCGCGGCGCGTGCGCTCGACCAGGCGCTGGAGATCGCGCCCGAGGATCCGGCGCTGCTCCAGGAGCGTGCCGAGATCGCATTGCTGCAGCAGCAGCCGGCCCAGGCCGCGTCGCTGGCCGAACGTGCGCATGCGCTTGGCGCCCAGGTGGGGCCGCTGTGTCGGCGTCACTGGACCACGCTCGAACAGGTGCGCCTGCTCGAACGCAATGCCGAAGGCGCCGCCGCCGCGCGTGCCCAGATCGAAGCCTGCAAGGTCGAAGGACCTGCGCGCTACTAGGGCCTGTCGTCCATTGCCGAATAGCCTGCGTTGGCTCACAGGGACCAACCCGGAGGGCCGCTCGCGTGCGTGCCCGCTGGCGCGTCATCGCTTGGTCGTGGACGGACGTCCATTCCCTCGCTCTTCCTTGCCGCGAACACGCACGCAAGCGGCGCGGGCCATCCGGCAATGGATGACAGGCCCAGACGCCATCGACGTATGCCGCGTCCCGGAATACGGCGAGGGCCTGTGGCATCCTGTGGCCGATGACGTTTTCCCAGAACCTGTTCAAATTCTGTCGCGACCGCAGTCAGGTGGCGCGTGGCGTGCATACCAGGAGAGCGGGCAGAAAGCGCAGTGTACGTGCCTATCCATCAACGCGCTCATGAGCGTTTGTGGCCACCGTCCGTGGTGGCCACCCTTCGGGCCATCGCTGGCGCGATGTCAAGAACCGCTCTTGGCGGTTCTTTCGAGCACCGCACGCGCGCCAGATGGCAAGCGCAGCAAGACTTTGAACAGGTTCTGAGGCAAGTGTCCCAGATGCTGATCGCATCCTGCGCCACCTCCCATCGCATGCGCGCGCGTCGCTGATGTCGTTGCTGGCCGACCAGTGCCAGGGCGCACTGTCCGAGGGCGGCTTGCTTGCGGACAACATCCCGGCCTTCCAGCCGCGCGCCGCGCAGCAGCAGCTGTCGCAGGCGATCGCCAATGCCTTCGTGCAGCGCGGCGTGCTGCTGGCCGAGGCCGGCACCGGCACCGGCAAGACCTTCGCCTACCTGGTCCCGGCGCTGCTGTCGGGCCTCAAGACCATCGTCTCCACCGGCACGCGCGCGCTGCAGGACCAGCTTTATCATCGCGATCTTCCGCGCGTTCGCGATGCGCTGGGCACTGGCCTGCGCACCGCGCTGCTGAAGGGACGGTCGAACTATCTGTGCCTGTACCGCGTCGAGCGTGCGAAAGGTGAGCCCCGGTTCTCGTCGCGCGAGCAGATCAGCCAGTTCCAGCGGATCGTGGCGTGGTCGGGACGGACCCGGTTCGGCGACATGGCCGAACTTGATGGCCTGGCCGACGATTCGCCGCTGTTGCCGATGGTGACGTCGACCGCCGACAACTGCCTGGGCAACGACTGTCCGTTCTGGGGCGAGTGCTTCGTCGTGCAGGCGCGGCAACGCGCG
This sequence comes from Luteimonas sp. RIT-PG2_3, assembly GCF_054902115.1. NCBI lineage: Bacteria > Pseudomonadati > Pseudomonadota > Gammaproteobacteria > Lysobacterales > Lysobacteraceae > Luteimonas > Luteimonas sp. RIT-PG2_3. The sequence goes on from NZ_JBUBPF010000016.1 coordinate 18,182, forward strand.
CAGACGGCCGACCTGGTCGTCGTCAACCACCACCTGCTGCTGGCCGACCTCGCGCTGAAGCAGGAGGGCTTTGGCGAGATCCTGCCCGGTGCGCAGGCCTTCGTTGTCGACGAGGCGCACCAGTTGCCTGAGCTGGCCACGCAGTTCTTCGGCGAGAGCCTGTCGGCCAGGCCGCTGGTCGAGTTGTCGCGCGATGTCCTGCTGGAAGGTCGCCAGGTCGACGGCGCGGTCGCGATCATCGAAGATCCTGCGCGCCAGCTCGAGCACGTGACGCGCACGATCCGCGCCTTCATGGAAGACCTGCCGTCCCGGGGCACACAGGCAAGGGCCTTGCAGGATCCGCGCTTCGGCGAGGGCATGCGTGCATTGGCCGACAGCCTGGTGGGACTGCGCGACAGGCTGGCGCCATTGCGCGAGGCTGCGCCCGGACTCGACGCCTGCCATGCGCGCGCGCAGGAGTTCCTGTCGCGGCTGGCGCGCTGGCATGTCGAGCGTCGCCCGGGCGGACTCGAGGGCAGCCTGGGCACCGGCGATGGCCCGGACGACGACGCGCGCTGGTACGAGCTGTCGCCGCGCGGTTTCCGGCTGCAGCGCACGCCGCTGGACGTGTCCGCGCCGTTGCGCGCGCATCGCGAACAATCGCGGGCGGCGTGGGTGTTCACGTCGGCCACGCTTGCTGTCGATGGCAACTTCGGCCATCTGACCACGCGGCTGGGCCTGGACGCACCGGAGACGCTGCTGGCACCCAGTCCGTTCGACTGGCCCCGGCAGGCCCTGTGCTACCTGCCCGCGCGGATGCCGCAACCGGCGTCCTACGACTATCCCGACGCCGTTCTGGACGCGGTCTGGCCGGTGCTGGAAGCGTCGGGCGGTCGCGCGTTCGTGCTGTTTGCATCGCATCGCGCCTTGCGCGAGACCGCGGGCCTGATGCGCGATGGTCCGCGCGCGTGCCCCTGGCCGCTGTTCGTACAGGGCGAGGCGCCCCGGCATGTGCTGCTGCAGCGATTCCGTGAATCGGGCAATGGCGTGCTGCTCGGCGCGGCCAGTTTCCGCGAGGGCGTCGATGTCGCTGGCGAGGCCCTGAGTGTCGTGGTCATCGACAAACTGCCGTTTGCCGCGCCCGATGACCCGGTGTTCGAGGCGCGGCTGGATGCGATCCGCCATGCCGGCGGTAATCCCTTCCGCGACGAACAACTGCCGCAGGCGGTAATCGCGCTCAAGCAGGGCGTGGGCCGCCTGATCCGCAGCGAATCCGATCGTGGCGTGCTGGTGCTGTGCGACCCGCGCCTGACCGGAAAATCCTATGGGCGGGTGTTTCTCGACTCGTTGCCGCCATTTGCGTTGACGCGCCGGCTGGCCGATGTCCAGGCGTTCTTCGGGGTGCCGGCTCTCGAGTCTCCGAGCGGCGAAGGGCCCGCCGCCGTCGGGCTCGACGACCCTGACCTCGACATCGAGGCCTATGTCGGGTGGCCCGATCCAAGCGACACGGTGTGACTCCGGGCACGCCGATGCCGCGCGAGGGCATGCCCGTCCACTGCGTCCGGCGTATCCTTCGCCGCAGCCGCGACGACAGTGCGCGCGCCAGCCGACTCCCTTGTGCCTTGCCGATGCCCTGCCGATGAAACTGCTCGCGTTCGAAACCTCCACCGAAGCCTGTTCCATTGCGGTCTGGGACGATGGCGCATTGCTGGAGCGTTTCGAGATCGCCCCGCGCCGGCATGCCGAGCTGGCGCTGCCGTGGGCCGAGGCGCTGCTGGCCGAGGCCGGGCTGCGCAAGTCGCAGCTCGATGCGATCGCGGTGGGGCGTGGCCCTGGCGCGTTCACCGGCGTGCGGCTGGCGATCGCGCTGGCGCAGGGCATTGCGCTGGCGCTGGACCGGCCGGTGTTGCCGGTGTCGACGCTTGCGGCCATCGCGATGCAGGGCCAGGCCGGGCCGGACGCGCCGGGTCGCGTGCTGGCGGCGATCGATGCCCGCATGGGCGAGATCTATGCGGCCGCCTTCCTGCGCACTGCCGATGGCGTACAGGCGCTGTCGCATGAATATGTGGCGGCGCCGGCGACGGTGGCGCTGCCTGACGATGACGCCGGCTGGCAGGGACTGGGCACCGGCTTCGGCGCTGCCGAGGGCGCCTTGCTGCAGGCTTTGCCGGGGCGCTGGGCGCACGTCGATGCGGCCGTGCTGCCGCATGCGGCGGATGTGGCCCGGTTGGCTGCCGCGGCATTCGCGCGGGGCGAGGCCGTGGCCGCCGAGCAGTTGGCCCCGGCCTATCTGCGCGACAACGTGGCCTTGACCCTGGTCGAGCAGCACGCATTGCGTGAGGCCAAGGCGCGCGGCTGAACCAAGCGGCGTGCGCATGGTCTGAAGAGGCTGTCCGCCTGACCAGGAGTTCCGCCGCGATGCCTCAGACATCCTCTGCCGAGCCGGGCTTGCCGGCGCCAGCCGCGCCCGATGCCCCGGACCGGTGGGCACGCGTGCTGCACTGGCTGCGTGCCGAGGCGACGCCCCTGCTGGTCATGCTGGCGCTGCTGTTCGTGGCGCGCAGCTCGTTCGCCAATCATTACCAGGTCCCCAGCGGATCCATGCAACCGACGCTGCAGCCCGGCGACCGCGTCGTCGTCGACATGCGTGCCTACGGCCTGCGGATCCCGTTCACCGATATCGCGCTGACCGGCCACGCCGAACCTGCACCGGGAGATGTCGTGGTGTTCAAGTCGCCCGACGACGGCACCCGGCTGATCAAGCGCGTGGTGGCGGTGGCCGGGCAGAGGGTCGCGCTGGTGGACGGACGCCTGTGGATCGATGGCCGGGCACTGGAGGCGGGGCAGGATCTCGAGCGCTTCGACGGCAAGCAGATCCAGCTCGACCTCAGCGATGGGGGTGGGCCCGACATCGCGCCGCTGGTGATTCCCGGCGGTATGGCGCTGGTGCTCGGCGATCACCGCGGCCGCAGTGCCGATGGGCGCTATTTCGGGCTGGTGCGCAGCCACGACCTGTATGCCAGGGCGCTCGGCGTCTACTGGCGCAGCGGCCAGGGGCCGGTCTGGAAACCACTGTAGCCGCGGCCACGGCCGCGATTCGCGATGCGGGGCCACACAGGGGCGCCGCATCGCGCGCTGTTACTGGTCGATCAATGCGCCGTCGGGCAGGAACTGCCAGGTCCGGGTCACGTGCAGCACGTCGATCCTGTCCTCGACCGTCGGCAGCGGCTCATAGGGCTCGGCCAGCCGGGCGATACGCAGGGCTGCATCGTCGAGCAGCCGGATGCCGCTGGAGCGGATCACGTCGGCGCGCTCGACCGATCCGTCGCGGCGGATCGCAATGCTGATGACCAGTTCGCCGGACAGGCGGCGCCGGCGCGCCTCGTCGGGGTAGTTCAGGTTGCCGACGCGTTCGACCCGGTCGACCCAACTGCGCAGGTAGCCGGCATAGGCGTACTCCCGCGTGCTGGCGGACACGAACTTGCGCTTGGGCCGTTTGGCGTAGCGTTCGGAACGCAGGTGGATCTCGGCGGCCAGTCGGGCCATCGCCAGGTCGCGCTCGATTTTCTCATCGCCCTGGGCCAGCAGGTCGGGATCGGTCTCCGGCGCGGCCCGCGGCGCCGGCAGCGAGGTCTCGCCGCGCTGGCTGGCGATCAGCCGCGCCTCCGGTGCCGGCTGCGGTGCCGGTGACTGCGCGCGCACCGCCATGGGCGCCTGGCCGGCCTCGGCCTGCGCGACCAGACCGATCTGCGCGTCCCTGGGCCGGGTGGTCCGGTCCTGCTCGCCGCCACCCTGGTTGCTGGCCTGCGCCAGGAAATCGGCCTGCGCTGGTGTCAGCGGGCTGCTGGTCTGGGTCAGGATCACGTCCAGGGTCGGCAGCACCGGGGCGGCGTCGTCGAGCGCGAAGCCGACACCCAGTACCAGCAGACCGTGCAGCAGCAGGGACAGCACCATCGTCGCGCTGAGGCGCTCACGCTCGCCGATCCGGGGTCCGACAAGCGGCGGAGGCGGGGACTGGGCGGTCGGCGCGGACATGGACGTGGCCTGGGGTTGCCGCCGGTCGTCGCGGTTACCGACTGGGCGTGCGCTCGGGCGTGCGTTCGATCGCGTCGAACAGCAGGCCGGCGATGTTCAGGCCGAACTGGGCGTCGAGCTCACGGATGCAGGTCGGGCTGGTGACGTTGACTTCGGTCAGGTAGTCGCCGATGACGTCCAAGCCGACGAAACGCATGCCGCGCTTGACCATCTCGGGACCCACCTGGGCCGCGATCCAGCGGTCGCGATCGCTCAACGGGCGGCCTTCGCCACGACCGCCGGCCGCCAGGTTGCCGCGGAACTCGTCGCCCTGCGGGATCCGGGCCAGGCAGTAGTCGACCGGCACGCCGTCGACCAGCAGGATGCGCTTGTCGCCGTCGACGATCTCGGGCAGGTAACGCTGCGCCATCGCGAGGTGGCGCCCACCGTCGGTCAGGGTTTCCAGGATCACGTTCACGTTCGCGTCGCCGGCCCTGGCGCGGAAGATCGAACGCCCACCCATGCCGTCCAGCGGCTTGAGCACGGCATCGCCATGCTCGGCCACGAAGGCCTTCAGCGTCGCGGCATCGCGGCTGACCACCGTGGGCGGGCAGCATTGCGGGAATTCCAGCGCCGTCAGCTTCTCGTTCATGTCCCGCAGGCCCTGCGGGTCGTTGACCACCTGCGCACCCTGGCGCTGCGCGAACGACAGGAGCTGGGTGTTGTGGATGTAGTCGGCGTCCACCGGCGGATCGGTGCGGACCAGCACCACGTCGCCGGCGCCCAGCGCACGCTGTGATGCCGATCCCAGTTCGTACCAGCCCTTGGGGTCGTCGGTCACGCGCAGCGGTGCCAGCATCGCGCGCGCGCCGTCGCTGCCCATCGACAGGCCGCCGGGGAGCACATAGCTCAGCCGATGGCCGCGGCGCTGGGCCTCGAGCAGCATGGCAAACGTGGAGTCCTTCGCGATCTTGATGGACCCGATGGGATCCATCACGACGATGACATCAAGGGGCATGCCGGCGGCCAACGTGGAGGTGCAGGGATGTTAACAGTCGATCCGCATGTCGGGTCATCGCGCCCGCTTAACCCGCAACCAGGACGGCGTATGCAATCCTGCGGGTCCAAACTTGACAGTGCCGCGCCGGACTGGGATATAAGAGCGATTGCAGCGGTGTCGGCAGTCACGAAGCATCGCGCACAGGGGAAGACCAAGATGACGCAAGACGACAACGGCACTGGCAGCCTCTCGGGTCTGCGGGTGATGGTGATCGACGACTCGAAAACCATACGGCGTACCGCCGAGACCCTGCTCAAGCGCGAGGGGGCCCAGGTCGTGACGGCGACGGATGGTTTCGAGGCGTTGGCCAAGATCGCCGACCAGCGCCCCCAGATCATTTTTGTGGACATCATGATGCCGCGCCTGGATGGCTATCAGACCTGCGCCCTGATCAAGAACAACCATGTCTTCAAGCACACGCCGGTGATCATGCTGTCGTCCAAGGATGGCCTGTTCGACAAGGCGCGCGGACGCATCGTCGGTTCCGAGCAGTACGTCACCAAGCCGTTCACGCGCGAAGAACTGCTCGCCGCGATCCGTACGCACGTCCACGCCTGATCGGAGCCGGCCATGGCACGCATTCTGTTGATCGAGGATTCTCCGACCGATACCGCGGTGCTGACCCTGTTGCTGGAACGCTACGGCCACGAGGTGCTGTCCGCGCTCAATGCCGAGGACGGCATCGCGCTGTGCAAGCGCGAGCGACCCGACGTGGTGCTGATGGACGTCGTGCTGCCGGGCATGAACGGCTTCCAGGCCACCCGCGCGCTGTCGCGCGACAGCCAGACCAGCGAGATCCCGGTGCTGATCGTCAGCACCAAGGGCATGGACACCGATCGTGCCTGGGGACTGCGCCAGGGCGCGCGCGGCTACATCGTCAAGCCGCCGAACGAGCAGGCCCTGATCGGCGAGATCAGCCAGTTGCTGGGCGGGGTGGCATGAGCGCACACGATCGCGCGCATCCGTTCGACCTGCTGGCCGACTACGAGCGCCGCAGCCTGGCGCACGTGGCCGGTCTGCCGGAACAACTGGATGCGCCCGGCCTGTGGCGTGGCCTGGGCTATCGCGTCGGGCGGCACCGGCTGGCGTCGGACTTCGAGGAGGTCGTCGAGATCCTGCCGCTGCCGCAGGTCACGCCGGTCCCGGGCGCGCAGCCCTGGCTGCTGGGCGTCTCCAACATCCGCGGCAACCTGCTGCCGGTGGTCGACCTCAAGCTGTTTCTGGAAGGCGAGCGCACCGTCGTCAGCGAATCGCAGCGGGTGCTGATCGTGCGCCAGCCCGGCGGCGATGTCGCGGTGACCATCGACGAACTGTTCGGCCAGCGCGGCTTCCAGGAAGCCGACGCGGCCCCGGCCGGTCCGGTCGCCGACGGCCGCTACGGGCATTTCATCGATCGCGCCTTCCGGGTCGACGATCAGATCTGGGGGGTGTTCAGCCTGCATCGGCTCGCACGCACTCCGGAATTCAGACAAGCCGCGGCGTAAGCGCCGCATCCAGCTACAAGACGCAGGTCAAAGAGGCGAAGCATGAGCAGCGTGGTCGACACAATCGCAGGCAGGGGCCGCTCCCTGGGCGTGAAGTTCTGGGTGACGTTGCTGATCGTCGCGGGCCTGGTGCTGCTGGCCAACACCGCCTATGGCACGCTGAAGGCCTCGCGGGTCGGCGGCGCCAGCACGGCCGCGTCCAACCTGCAGGTGAACTCGCAGCGGTTGGCGAATCAGGGCCGCGAGGCGGTCGCCGGCGATGCCGCGGCGTTCGCCCAGTTCAAGGCCACCAAGGCCAGCATCGACGGCGACGTCAAGGACCTCAATGCGAACTTCGGGACCACCCCCGATGTCGCCGGGCCGATCCGCACCGTCAGCGAGACCTGGGCGACGCTGGGCAAGCAGGCCGAGCAGGTGGTCGCCAGCGAATCGTCGGTGCTGTCGCTGTCCGACCACGCCACCCGCTTCAGCCAGCAGGTGCCGCAGCTGCAGGCCCAGCTCGATGAAGTGGTGCGTGCGATGTCGGCCAGCGGTTCGCCGTCCTCGCAGGTGTACATCGCGCTGCGGCAGGTGGTGCTGGCCGGCAACATGGCGCGCCGGGTGACCGAGATCCAGGCCGGCGGCGATGGTGCCAGCATGGCCGGCGACGCGCTAGCCCGCGATGCCGGCGTGTTCGAGCAGGTGCTGGCGGGCCTGCGCGGCGGCGACCAGGCGATGAACGTGCAGGCGCTGGGCAATGCCGGCGCGCTGTCGGCGCTGTCGCAGGCCGAGTCCCAATGGCAGGGCGCCAAGAAGGATCTCGATGCGATCCTGGGCAGCTCGGCCAACCTGTTCGGCGCGCAGTCGGCGGCCTCGTCGCTGACCGCCGGCTCCAACACGCTGCTGTCGCAGAGTGCCGACCTGCTGGCCGCGGTGACCGCCTTCGGTTCGCTGAAGGACACCAGCCTGCTGGGCAACCTGTGGATCAGCATCGGTTCGGGCCTGCTCGCACTGATCGCCGGCATCGGCCTGTGGCTGTCGCTGGGCCGTTCGCAGCGCGAGCGCTACGAGAACACCATGGAGCTCAACAACCGCAACCAGGAGGCGATCATGCGCCTGCTGGATGAAATGGGCTCGCTGGCCGAAGGCGACCTGACGGTCAAGGCGACGGTGACCGAGGACATGACCGGCGCGATCGCCGACTCGATCAACTTCGCGGTCGAACAGCTGCGCAGCCTGGTGCAGACGATCAACGACACCTCGGTGCAGGTGGCGTCCAGCGCCCAGGAGACCCAGGCCACGGCGATGCACCTGGCCGAGGCGGCGGAACACCAGGCGCAGGAAATCAATTCCGCGACCGACCGCATCAGCGAGATCGCGACCAGCATCAACCAGGTCTCGCGCAACTCCGCCGAGTCGGCGGACGTCGCCCAGCGTTCGGTGCGGATCGCGACCAAGGGCGCGGGGGTCGTGCGCGAGACGATCGCCGGCATGGATTCGATCCGCGACCAGATCCAGGAAACCTCCAAGCGCATCAAGCGCCTCGGCGAGAGCTCGCAGGAAATCGGCTCGATCGTCGAACTGATCAACGACATTTCCGAGCAGACCAATATTCTGGCGCTGAATGCCGCGATCCAGGCGGCTTCGGCCGGCGAGGCCGGACGCGGGTTCGCGGTGGTGGCCGACGAAGTGCAGCGGCTCGCCGAACGCGCCTCGAGCGCGACCAAGCGCATCGAGACCCTGGTGCAGACGATCCAGGCCGATACCAACGAAGCGGTCAGCTCGATGGAGCAGACCACGTCCGAAGTCGTCGCCGGCGCGCGCCTGGCCGAGGACGCCGGCACCGCGCTGGGCGAGATCGAGAGCGTGTCGACCAGCCTGGCCGACCTCATCGAAGGCATCTCCAGTGCGGCCCAGCAGCAGTCGGCCGCCGCCAGCAACATCACCAGTGCGATGAACACGATCCAGTCGATCACCGCGCAGACGTCGCAGGGCGCCAACCACACCGCGGAGTCGATCGGCACGCTGGCGCAGCTCGCGTCCGACCTGCGCCGCTCGGTCGCCGACTTCAAGCTGCCGGCCTGAGCCTCGGAGCAGACAGGGCGATGATCCCGATGTCTCCAGGCCGTATGCCGTCGATGCGCATCCGCGTGCATTGCCCCGCCTTCCTGCCCGGCAGGGGGCCTCGATGACCGCGTTGCGCGACGCCATCGACTACACCGCGCTTGGCTGGGTCAAGCCCGAGCTCGACGAGACGCTGCGCCAGGCGCGGATCGAACTCGAGGGCTTCGTCGACGATCCCGGCGATACCAGCCGGATGCGGTTCTGCGCCGGTTACCTGCACCAGGTGCAGGGCACGCTGCGCATGGTGGAACTGTATGCGCCGGCGATGGTGGCCGAGGAACTGGAGCTGCTGGCCAAGGCGCTGCAGTACGACAAGGTCTACGATCGCGAGGCTGCCTGCGCGTCATTGCTGCGCGGCGTGTTCCAGTTGCCCGATTACCTGGAGCGCCTGCACAGCGGCCACAAGGACATCCCGATCGTCCTGCTGCCGCTGCTCAACGAACTGCGCGCCGCGCGCGGCGAGACCGGGCTCAGCGAGAGCATGCTGTTCTCGCCGGACCTGGAACGCCCGTTGCCGTCCAGCGCTTTGCCCTCCGTCGACGGGGCCGCCGCAATCCCTGCAGCGTCCGACGCCCAGCCCGACCAGGCGCTGCAGTCGCTGCTGGCCAGCGTGCATGCCCAGGTCTCGACGTGGTCGGAGTCGGACGGCCCGGCCGATGCCGGTGTTCTGGCCGATGCCCTCGACGCGCTGATGGCACACGTGCAGGCGGTGCCGACGCGGCGCATGTTGTGGGTCGGCGCGCAGGTCGCACGCGCGATCGGCGCCGGCGCTGTGCCGGTCACCGCGGAACTGCAGACCATCTTCGCCAGCGTCGAACGCGAAGCGCGCCGCATCTTCGAAGACGATGGCTTCGGCCTGCCACGCGCCGAATCGGCGCTCGAACCGACGCGGCAACTGCTGTACCACGTGGCCCACAGCGACGCCGCGCATCCTGCACTGACGGAACTGCGGCGGACCTTCGATCTGTCCGACGTGCTGCCAACGGCATCCGAGATCGACCATGCCCGCGGCAGCCTGAGCGGGCGCAATCGCGCGCTGCTCGATACGGTGTCGGCGGCGGTCAAGGAGGACCTGCTGCGCGTCAAGGATGCGCTCGACCTGCACCTGCGCACCGGCGCGGACGACACCGAAGTGCTGGTGCCGCAGATCGAATCGCTCGGACGCGTCGCCGATACGCTGGGCATGCTCGGCCTGGGCGTGGCCCGTGGCGTCGTGCAGCAGCAGCGCGACGCGATGCAGGCGATCGTCAATGGCCACAAGCCGGCCGACGAGAATGCACTGCTGGATGTCGCGGGCGCGCTGCTGTACGTCGATGCCACGCTCGACGACCAGGTCGAGCGGCTGGTCGACAGCGATGAAGACAGCGACAGCCAGAACCTTGCAGCCGCCGAGACCCAGCGCATCGTCGAGGTCATCGTGCGCGAGGCGATCGCCAATTTCGCCGATGCCCGCCACGCGCTGGTCGCCTTCGTTGAGACCAGCTGGAAGCATGACGAGCTGGTCCAGGTGCCGCGACTGCTGCAGGAAGTGTCGGGCGCCTTGACGATGCTGGAGCTGCCGGTCGCTGCCGATTACCTGACGGCCGTGCGCCTGTACACCGAACGCGAACTGCTGGCGCGCCGTCGCGTGCCCAACGGGCGCCAGCTCGACACCTTCGCCGATGCGCTGGCGAGCCTAGAATACTACCTCGAAGCGTTGCGCGAACAACGCGGCAACCGCAACGACATCCTCGACATCACCCGGCAGAGCCTGGAGACGCTGGGTTACTGGCCCTTGCCCGAGGCGGATGTCGCGATGGCACCGGCGCCATCTGCTGCGTCTTCGGTCAACGACACGCCTGTTGTTTCCACCGGTCAGGGCGGCGAGCGCAACGCGGCCGCCATCGCAGATGCGGGTGATGCCGTTGCACCCACGACAACGCCTGAAGCGGGTGAAGGTGTCGCGGCGGGTGCCGGCTCGGCCGAGGCATCGCATCCCGGACAGACGGATGACCGCCAGGCATCCGCTGATCCACTCCCCGCGACGCCGGCCGCAGCCGTCCCGGCGCGCGGCGGCTTCGCCGAGACCGGCGACGAGATCGACGATGAGATCCGCGAAGTCTTCCTCGAAGAGTTCGCCGAGGAGATCGACAACCTCGACCGCCTGTTGCCCCCCTGGCGTGCGGAACCCGACAACATGGAACGCCTGCTGCCGATCCGCAGGGTGTTCCATACGCTGAAGGGCAGCGGCCGCCTGGTCGGCGCGGACGTGCTGGGCGAGTTCAGCTGGAAGATCGAGGCGATGCTCAACCAGGTCCGCGACGGCAAGCGTCCGGCCAGCCCGGCGGTTGTCGCGATGGTGGACCAGGCGTTCTACACCTTGCCGGAACTGCAGTCGGCGCTGCGTGGCGAAGCGGCGATCACCGTCGACCTCGACACCATGCAGGCCTCGGCCGAGCGCATCGCGGCTGGCGACGAGGGCATGCCGGTGGAGCCGGTGCGTGCTGCGCAGGCGGCGATGGATGCCGTGCAGGCGGCGGGCGCCGCGGTGGTGGCCGCCGACATGGCCGCGGCGGCCGTGGTCGCGGCGGAGGCGGCCGCGCTGGCGTCGCCTGCTGCGGAACTGATCCCGGCCAGGGTCGATGCGATGCTGCTGGAGATCCTCGATGCCGAGGTGACCGGCCACCTGCAGACCGTCGACGCATGGCTGGCTGGGGCGCGCGAAGGCAGCGCGGCCGGCAGCGACGGCCTGCTGCGCGCGCTGCACACGATGAATGGTGCGTTCGCGATGACCGAAGTGCCGGTCATCAACAGTGTGCTGGGCCCGGCCGAAGCCTACGCAAGACGCCTGCTGGCGTCGTCCGGACAGGCCAGCGATGAAGCGGTGTCCGCGCTGGCGGCGTTGAGCACGGTCGTGCGCGACACGCTGGCCATCCTGCACGAAGCCTCGCCCGCGCTGGCCGCACAGGATCCGCTGGCGGAGCGCCTGTCCGCATTGCGCGACAGCCTGCCGGAAGTGTCGAACTCGATGCCGATGGACATCGACGAGGACGGGTCCTCGCCGCGGATGCCCGACGAGCCCATGTTGGACGACGGCATGTTGGACGACGGCGTGTTTGAAGGTCGCGTGCTTGAAGACAGCGTGTTTGAAGGCCGCGTGCTTGACGAGGGCGCCGACGAGCGCTTCGACGCGCGGGCAGACTTTGCGCGCGATCCGGATTCGGGGCTGGCTTCCGGGCTGGATCTGGACGAGGACGCCGACCAAGACGACGATGACGAACTCGACCACAGCATTGCGCTGACCGATATCGACGCAGCCTCAGTGCTCGACGGCCTGTTGCTGGACGACTTGACGCTCGATCTGGCGGAAGACCTGACCGAGGCGCCAGCAAAATCATCGCCAGACGATTCAACGACTGAGCCGGTGGCGGATGGCGTTGCGGATGCGGTTGCTGTGCCGCCGGAGGCCACGCCCGCAGAAGGCCTGCAGCAGGACGCGTTGGATGAGGTGGTCGCCGTGCTCGATGCGCGGGCAGGTAGCGCGCTTGTGGACTTCGGCGATCCCGCGCCAGGGCAGGACCTTGCCGACGATCTGGCAGAGCCCGCGCCCGACCACCACACGGTGGCGCAGGACGCGTCTCCGGCGGCGGCCTCGCAGGATGCACGCGAGCCCGACAACGACCGCATCGAGATCGCGCAGCTCGAACTTGCACGCCTCGAATCCGAGCGCTTCGAGGCCGGGGAACTGGAGGCCGGGCGACTGGCGTTGCAGCAGTTCGCCGAACAACAGCACGCAGCATCACAGCTTGAAGCATCGCAGTTTGAAGCGGGACAGCGCGAAGCGGCACGTCCTGCATCAGAGCGCGTCGAGGCAGAGCGCCTTGAAACCGAGCGTCTTGAAACAGATCGTCTTGAAGCAGATCGTCTTGAAGCAGATCGTCTTGAAGCAGAGCGCCTCGCCGCACTGCGCGAGCGCGAATTCCAGGACATGTTGCGGATGGAGGAGGAGCGGTTGGCGCTGGTCGCGCTCGCCGCTGCTGAAGAGGCTGCGGCGGACGACTTGTCGGCCGTAGACGCCACTGCGCAAGCGGTGGGCGAAGCAGGGCATGCCGGGTCCCCCGGCGCGCCTGCGGCAAGCGATGCTGACATCGTATCTGCGAATGCCGACGCGGCCGCCGATGTCGTCACCGCTCCAACGGCGGATGGCAGCATCGCCGCTGCGTTGCCGGCGTCGCCGGAAGATCCCGATGAGCCGCTCGACCTTACCGGGCTGGACCCTGAACTGGTCGACATCTTTGTCGAGGAAGCCTTCGACCTACTCGATCATGCCGACGGCATGATCGCGCAGTTGCAGCAATCCCCGGGCGAACGCGAGCCCCTGATCGGCCTGCAGCGCGACCTGCATACGCTGAAGGGTGGCGCGCGCATGGCTGGCATCTTCGCCATCGGCGAGCTGGGGCATGCAATGGAATCGCTGCTCGAGGCCGTTGTCGAACAGCGTTGCGAGCTGGGCCGCGACGGCATCCCGCTGCTCGAACGTGGCTTCGACCGGCTGCATGCGATGACCACGCGGGTGGCGGCGCGCCAGGCGGTCGGTGCCTCGCATGCGCTGAGCCAGTGGTTCGACGCACGCTCGCGTGGCGTCGACGCGGACGGCCAGCCGTTCACGCAGGCCACGCAAGGCCAAGCCACACAGATGCAGGCCGAGACGGCGCCACCGCCGTCTTCCCTGCAGCCGGCAGCTGCGCAGGCGTCACCGCAGCCACAGCCGCAAACGCCGCAGCCCGCGCAGCAGGCGCGCGTCGAACTCAAGCCGCTGTCGCAGCCGATCGACGACAGCCTGTCGCTCGACGATGACGACATCAGTGCACGCACACCGCAGGAGCAGGTCCGTATCCGTGCCGACCTGCTGGATCGCCTGGTGACCTATGCCGGCGAAGTCGCGATCTATCGCGCGCGACTGGAGCAGCAGGTCGGTGCGTTCCGCAGTGCGATGACCGAGATGGAGCAGACCAATACCCGTCTGCGCGACCAGTTGCGCCGCCTCGACATCGAAACCGAAGCGCAGATCGTCGCCCGCTACCAGCGCGAGCAGGACACCGCCGACCCCACGTTCGATCCGCTCGAACTCGACCGCTTCTCCAACCTGCAGCAGCTGTCGCGCGCGCTGGGCGAGTCGTCGACCGACCTGGTCAGTCTGCAGGGCACCCTGGACGACCTGACGCGCCAGTACGAAACCCTGCTGCTGCAGCAGTCGCGCGTGAGCTCGGACCTGCAGGAAGGCCTGATGCGCACGCGCATGGTGCCGTTCGAGACCATGGTGCCGCGACTGCGCCGCGTGGTGCGCCAGGCCAGCAGCGAGACCGGCAAGCAGGTGCAACTGCGCCTGGAGGGTGCGCAGGGCGAGCTGGATCGCAACGTGCTCGAACGCATGACCGCGCCGCTGGAGCACATGCTGCGCAATGCGGTCGCGCACGGCCTGGAGCATCCGGACGAGCGCCGCAGGCAGGACAAGCCCGAGGAAGGTGCGATCCGTGTCGCGGTCCGCCGCGAAGGCTCTGAAGTCGTGCTCGAGATCGCCGACGACGGCGCCGGGCTCGATCGCGACGCGATCCGCCTGCGTGCGATCGAGCGTGGCCTGATCCGCGCCGATGCCACGGCCAGTGAAGGCGAACTCGATGCGCTGATTTTCGAACCTGGCTTCAGCACCGCCAGCGAAGTCAGCCGTCTCGCGGGACGCGGCGTCGGCCTGGACGTGGTGGCCAGCGAAGTCCGGCAATTGGGCGGATCGCTGGATATCGCCAGCCGCCGCGGCGAAGGCACCACGTTCACGCTGCGCCTGCCACAGACCCTGGCGGTCACGCAGGCGGTGTTCGTGCGGATCGGCGAAACCCAGTTCGCGGTGCCGATCGCCTCGGTGCGTGGCGTCGGCCGTATCTCGCGCGCGCAGTTCGAACAGGCCGACAGTAGCTTCAATTACGGTGGCGAGGATTACGTGCTGCACGACCTCGGCCACCTGGTCGGGCAGGCCGGGGTCAAGGCGGACGGGCAGTTGCAGATGCCGCTGTTGTTGATCCGCGCAGGCGAGCTGCGCGCGGCGGTGGCCGTGGACAGCATCGTCGGCAACCGCGAGATCGTGGTGAAGCCGGCGGGCCCGCAGCTGGCGTCGGTGCCCGGCATCTTCGGTGCGACGATCATGGGCGACGGCGGTGTGGTGGTGATCCTGGACGTGGCACCGCTGGTGCGCCGCCAGATCCTGCAGCCGCGCGACATCGCGCCGGTCGCCGAGGTCGAGGTTGCGCCGCAACGCGTGCCGCTGGTGATGGTGGTCGACGATTCGGTGACGATGCGCAAGGTCACCGGACGCGTGCTCGAGCGCCATCAGTTCGAGGTGGTGACCGCGAAGGATGGCGTCGATGCCCTCGAGCGCATGGCCGAGCGCGTGCCCGACCTGGTGCTGCTGGATATCGAGATGCCGCGCATGGACGGCTACGAGCTGGCCATCGAGATGAAGGGCGAGCCGCTGCTGCGGGACGTGCCGATCATGATGATCACTTCGCGGACCGGCGAGAAGCACCGCCAGCGCGCCTTCGAGATCGGCGTCGAGCGTTACCTCGGCAAGCCGTACCAGGAAAACGAACTGTTGCGGAACGTGTTCGAAATGCTGGGCATGGGACGCGGCGATGAATAATGCGATCTCCGAGATGGGCCCGCGCGTCGCGCTGCTGGCGCGCGAGGGCGATGCCCGCGACCGCATCGGCGAGGCGCTGCGCGAAGCGGGTGCCGAAGTGGTGATCATGGCCGACCCCCGGCACAGCTCACCGGACGAGGTTCGCGACGCGACGCCACAGGCGATCCTGGTCGCACTGGATGCGTCGATCGAGGATGCACTGGAGCGATACGAGGGCCTGCTGGCCGAGCCGGCCTACATGGTGATCTTCGAGGAGGCCGAGCTGGCGATGCAGCGCGTCGGCTGGGACGCCGCGCGCTGGTTGCGACACCTGTCGGCCAAGCTGCATCGGCATGACGATGTGCTGCCGCCCGGTGCGGACCTCGAGCAGGACCTGCGGCCTTCGCCGGGTCCGCTGCCGCCACGCGCGGAAGTCGCCGACCTTGCCGGCGCGATCGCGGCGTTCGCCGACGAGGCCCAGCAGCATGCCGGCGACGTCCCGCGCGACAGTGGCGTCGCAGGTGTTCAGGGGCTGCTGGACGATGGCCTGATGCTGCGCGACGAACCGGATCCGTCCGGCGACGACGCGGCGGCATCGATCCTGCCGGTTCCCGCCGGCATCACCTTCGATCGCAGCGTGCTGGAACAGAGCGCGTTCGACGCAGGCAGGCCCGATGCCATTGAAACCGACGCGATCGAAGCCGATGCGATCGAGGCAGGCACGACTGAAACAGGCACGGTCGAGCACGGCCTCGTCGCCTCGGACCCGCTTGAGCCCGCTGCACTCGAACCCGACCAGATCGTCCTCGAACGTGGCGACTGGATCGAGACGGACACCGGGAGCGCGCACGCAGACGCAGATGCCGGCGACCACGATGCGGGCGCGCTCGCACCCAGCCGTTTCGGCGAATTCGAATGGAGCGACTGGCAACTGGCGGATGCCGACACGGATATTGCGGGCGAGGCGCGCGATGCCGTGGTCGATGCGCTCCAGCACCCTGTCGCCGCCACGTCCCCGGATGACGCCGGCGCGCGGTCGGCTACGGGGTCGCAGGTCGACGCGATCCCGGTGTCCTCCTGGGATGCGCCAGCCGGGCTGGCACCCCTGGAGCTGGTCGATGACGTCGCGCCGGAGTACGACCCCGCCACGTCGGGGCTGGATGCCGGGCTGATCGAGGCGGTGGCCGGCCTGGCGTTCCAGGCGCGGGAAGAGACGGACGGGCACGACGTGCCCGCGATCGCAGCAAGGGATGACGACGACATGCCGACAGAGCCCACCTCGCGCAGCGCGGATGACCGCATGGCCGATGACACTGCATCTGATGACCGCGCGCCGGCGCAGCAAGGCCAGCAGGCACATAGTCCAGAAGCACCTGGTCAAGGCGCATCTGGCCAAGCGCGTCGACCCGCAGGCGGACTGCAGCTCGCCGACATCGATGGCGATGCCCCGTTCGGCGGTAGTGCCATCGCGCGCGTCGTCCGCGAGTTCGATCTCAGCGGCTTGAGCCTGGCGGACGATGCCGCGGCGCCTGCCGCAACCACACCGGCCGCTCAGGCTGCGCCGCCCCCCGCACTCGACGGCCTGCTGTCCGGCCTGTCGCTGGTCGATGTCGACAGCTATGGCCATGGACCGCAGCGTGGTGGCGTGCTGGTCGAAGCCGGACTCGGTGGCCCGGATGCCGTGCGGCAATTGCTGGCGGAGATTCCGGAAGGCTTTCCACGCCCGGTGTTCGTCCGTCTGCGCCTGGATGGCGGCCGCTACGACCGCCTCGTCACCCAGATGGAGCGTGCGGCGCGGTTGCCGGTGCTGCTGGCCCAGCAGGGACTGGCGGCGGAGCCCGGCACGATCTACTTCCTGACGCCGGAGTTCGCATTGCAGCGCGAGAAGTCCGAACTGGTCTTCCGGCGCGTCGACGACGGCGTGGACACCTCGGGCCTGCCGGTGGCGCTGCCGGCGCAGGACACTGCGGTTTTGTTCCTCAGTGGAAGCGATGTCGGCCTGGTCGCGCAGGCCACCAGCGACGACTGGCAGGCGGCGCTGGTGGCAGGGCAGAGCGAAGAAGGCTGCTACGACGCCACCGCCGCGCAGGCACTGGCGGCGCGTGGCGGTGCGTCGGCATCGCCTGCGGGGCTGGCACAGCTGCTGTTCGATCGCTGGCCGTCGCCGAACGCCCCCGGTCGCAGCGCGCCCGAGGAACTGACATGGTGACCGTGTTGACATCGCCCGAAGCCGTCACCGACATCCGCGGTGTCGTGATCCAGACCGAGGCGGCGCAATTGCTGTTGCCCAACGCGACGATTTCCGAAGTGCTGTCCTATGCCGATCCCGAGCCGGTCGCGAACGCGCCGGACTGGCTGCTGGGACGCCTGCGCTGGCGCGGCTGGCGCTTGCCGCTGGTGGCGTTTGCGCCGTTGGCCGAGCTGGGCGCGGAGCAGGGCGGGCTGGGCAGCAAGGTCATCGTGCTCAAGGCGCTGTCGGGCAATGCGCTGGTGCCGTACTTCGCGCTGCTGATCAAGGGATTCCCGCGCCTGGTCACGATCTCGCGCGCATCGCTGATCGACGAGACCGATGCCGGCGAGGTACTGCCGGCGGGCGTGCTGGCCCGCGTGCGCCTCAACGACAATCCGGCCTATGTGCCCGATGTCGATGGCATCGAAGCCTCGATCAAGGCGGCCTTGTCGGCCTGAGCGGCGGTGCATTTGGCGCGGGCAGCCCAGCGCCAGGTCGGCACCAGGTCGGCGCGGTGGCTTGCCGCGCTAGATCCCCAGATCACCGAACCTGGCCTGCAGTGCGGCGATCGCCGCCAGGCCCGCGGTTTCGGTGCGCAGGATGCGCGGGCCCAGGCGCAGGCCGGTGAAGCCGGCTGCCTGCAGCACGTCGCGATCGCGAGGAGACCAGCCGCCTTCGGGACCGATCGCGACTACCAGCTGCGCGTCGACCGGCGCCTGCATCGTGGCCAGCGCGTGTTCGCCCTCGGGGTCGAGCAGCAGTCGCAACGAGGCGTCGCTGCCGACGACGGCCGACGACAGGTCGGTCGCTGGATCCAGCCGTGGCAGGCGCGTGCGCCAGCTCTGTTCGCAGGCCGACACCACGACGCTCTGCCAATGCGCGGAGCGCTTCAGCAAGCGCTCGCCATCGAGGCGGACTTCGGTGCGTTCCGCAAACACCGGCACGATGCGTGCGACGCCGAGCTCGGTGGCCTTCTGCAGGATCAGGTCCATCTTCTCGCCGCGCGCGATGCCTTGCAGCAGGGTGATGCGCAGCGGGGAATCGTTGTCGATGGCGCGGCGGCCGACGATCTCGACCTTGCTCTCGCGCTTGCCGACCGAGTGCAGGCGGGCGTCGAAATCGTGGCCGTCGCCATTGAACAGCACGCAGCTGTCGCCTTCGCGCAGGCGCAGCACGCGGACCAGGTGATTGGCGGCGGCTTCGGGCAGTGCGAGGTGCTGGCCAACGGCCAGCGGCAGTGCGACATGCACGCGGTTCACGCGCATGCCAATGCTCCGTCGATGGCGGTCGCGGTGACGCTGGCCAGCAACTCGAGCTGGTCGTCGTCGATGCAGTACGGCGGCATCCAGTACAGGATGTCGCCCAGCGGACGCAGCAGCACGCCGTTGGCCATCGCCGTGCGATAGGCCTGCAGGCCGATCCTGCGGGCCGGGTCGAACGGGGTGGCGCGGTTGCCGTCCTGGCTCAGTTCGATGGCCAGGATCATGCCGGTCTGGCGGACCTCGGCGACATGCGGATGCGCGGCCAGCGGGGCCGCCAGGGCGGCCATCTTGCTGGCCGTGCCCCGGTTGCGCGCCAGCACGTCGTCGCTGTCGAAGATCCGCAGCGATGCCAGCGCGGCGGCGCAGGCCAGCGGGTTGCCGGTGTAGCTGTGCGAATGCAGGAAGGCGCGTTCGCGCGAATCGTCGAGGAAGCCTTCGTAGATCGCCTCCGTGGCCAGCACCGCCGACAGTGGCAGGAAGCCGCCGGTCAATCCCTTCGACAGGCACAGCAGGTCGGGCTGCACGCCGGCATGCTCGAACGCGAACATGCGGCCGGTACGGCCGAAGCCGACGGCGATCTCGTCGGCGATCAGGAAGATGCCGTGCACGTCGCACAATTCGCGCACACGCTTGAGGTAGACCGGGTCGTGCATGCGCATGCCGCCCGCACACTGCACCAGCGGTTCGAGGATCAACGCGCAGATCTCGCCGGCATGCTCATCGAGCAGGTGCGCCAGCGCATCGGCGGCGTCTTCGGCACAGCCCTGCGCGCTCTGGCCGGGACGGGCCAGGTAGGCATCCGGTGATGGCGCGAACAGCGCTTCGATCAGCAACGGCGCATAGACGCGGCGGTACAGCGGGATATCTCCGACCGACAGCGCGCCGATGGTTTCGCCGTGGTAGCCGTTCTGCAGGGCGACGAACTTGGTGCGGCGCGGTTCGTCGCCGCGGTTGCCGAACCACTGGAACGCCATCTTCAGCGCGACTTCGACCGCGGCCGAGCCATTGTCGGCATAGAACACCCGCGACAGCGGTGCGCGGCCCGGCTCGCGCGGCGCGATCTGCAGCAGGCGTTCGGCCAGTTCCACCGCCGGCTCGTGGCTGCAGCCGGCCAGGATCACATGTTCCAGTGTCCGCGCCTGGCGGGCGATGGCGTCGGCGATCCTCGGCTCGGAATGCCCGTGCAGGTTGACCCACCAGCTGCTGACCGCGTCCAGCGTGCGGCTGCCGTCGTGGCCCAGCAGCCAGGCACCCTGGGCACCGGCGACCGGCAGCAACGGCAGCGGGTCGGGATGCTCGCGCATCTGCGTGCAGGGGTGCCACAGCACCGCCAGGTCGCGCGACCGCCAGCGGTCGCTGTCGTTTAGAATGGAGGCATCGTGAGACTTGTCTGTCATCCCCGCATTATCCCCTTCTCCGGGCTGGCCTGCTCCGGTGCGCCGCGCGCTGGCCGTATGCCGGCGATGGCGCCGAATCCAGATTCGAGTCCGACCACAGGCGCCTGCGCATGACCCGTCGCCTGCCCACGATCCACGGCATCACCGAGCACGACGCCGGCCCCTACCGCATGGAGCGGCTCGACCTCGAGTTCGCCAATGGCGAGCGCCGCCGGTACGAGCGCCTGCATGGTCGCGGCCACGGCGCGGTTGCGGTGGTGCCGATGATCGACGACGACACCGTCCTGCTGGTGCGCGAGTACGCAGCCGGCGTGCATCGCTACGAGCTGGGACTGGTCAAGGGGCGCATCGATGCCGGCGAGACCCCGCTCGAAGCCGCCAACCGTGAGTTGAAGGAAGAAGCCGGCTACGGCGCGCACCAGTTGCTGGCACTGCGCAGCCTGACGCTGGCGCCGACCTACATGAGCCACCAGACCACGCTGGTGCTGGCCCGCGACCTGTATCCCGAGCGGCTGCCCGGTGACGAGCCCGAGGAACTGGAGGTCGTGCCCTGGCGGCTGGATGCGCTGCACGAACTGATCCTGCGCGAGGATTTTTCAGAAGGCCGCTCGATCGCTGCGTTGTTCATCGTCCGCGACTACCTGAAACACCATGCCGTTTGAGCGCACGCCCATCGACCGCCTGCTGGCCGAAGGCGTCCGCGACGGCGTCATCGCCATTGCGCGGCAGGCCTCGGCTGCGATCCTGAAGGTCTACGACAGCGATTTCGACGTCGTGCGCAAGGCCGACGCCAGCCCGTTGACCGCGGCCGATCTTGCGGCGCATCACTGCATCGTCGATGGACTGGCCGTGCTGACGCCCGGGATCCCGGTGCTGTCGGAGGAATCGGCCGACACCGTGACCGCGGACCGGCGCCGGCAATGGCCGCGTCTGTGGGTCGTGGACCCGCTCGATGGCACGCGCGAGTTCGTCAAGCGTAATGGCGAGTTCACCGTCAACATCGCGCTGATCGACCACGGCGTCCCAGTGTTCGGCGTGATCCAGTCGCCGGTCGGCGACGTGCTGTGGCATGGCACGCCGGGCGCGGGGGCATTTCGTTGCGACGCCGACGGCGTGCGCGCGATCCATGTCCGCACGCCTGCAACGGCGCCGCTGCGCGTGGCGGCCAGCCGCTCGCACCTGGACCCGCGGACCGCTGCGCTGATGCAGCGGATCGGCGAGGTAGAGAGCATCGGCCTGGGCTCGTCGCTGAAGTTCTGCCGGCTGGCCGAGGGCGGCATGGATGTCTATCCGCGTTTCGGCCCGACCAGCGAGTGGGATACCGCCGCCGGGCAGGCGATCCTCGAAGCGGCCGGCGGCGCGGTGCTCGATCCACATGGGCGGCCGTTCCGCTACAACCAGCGCGACACCGTGCTCAATGGCGACTTCTTTGCGCTCGGCGATACCGCGCTGCCCTGGCGCGACTGGCTGGCGGGACCGCCTGCCGCGGCGTAGACGCTGCACGATCGTTTCCCGGTTGTGGTGCGCGGTCTCTCCGCGCCTCGATGCAGCAGGTGCTGCGGCATACTGGACACCGATGCGGAATGACGGTTTTGCGGGAGCACGGCGTGCAGCAGACAGCGACAGACGAGTTCATCCATGGCGAGGCGCCAGGCAGCCTGCAGCGCCTGTTGGCGATCATGGCGCGCCTGCGCGACCCGCAATCCGGTTGCCCCTGGGATATCCAGCAGGATTTCAGCACCATCGCGCCTTACACCATCGAAGAGGCCTACGAGGTTGCCGATGCCATCGACCGCCAGGACCTCCCGGCACTGAAGGACGAACTGGGCGACCTGCTGCTGCAGGTGGTGTTCCATGCGCAGATGGCGCAGGAGCAGAATGCGTTCGCATTCCCCGACGTGGTCGCCGCGATCAGCGACAAGATGCTGCGCCGGCACCCGCACGTGTTCGGCGATGCCGACCGTGACGATGCCGAGGCGGTGCGGCGCAGTTGGGAGGACATCAAGCGTGCGGAGCGCGGCGACGCCGGCGAGGTCGATACCTCGGCGCTGGCCGGGATCACGCGCGGCCTGCCCGAGTGGCAGCGTGCGGTGAAGTTGCAGAACCGCGCCGCGCGCACCGGCTTCGATTGGCCGGGCCCGGCGCCGGTGATCGAGAAGCTGCACGAGGAGATCGAAGAAGTCCGCGTGGAATTCGCTGCCTGCGCCGCCGATCCTGACGACCTGGCCGCACGCGATCGTCTCGAGGACGAGATCGGCGACCTGTTGTTCGTCGCCGCCAACCTGGCGCGGCATGCCAAGGTGGATGTCGGCGCCGCGCTGCGTCGCGCGAACCGCAAGTTCGAGCAGCGCTTCCGCGCGATGGAAGCGATGGCCGCCGCCGAGGGCACCACGCTGGCGGCATTGACGCTGGACCAGCAGGAAGCCTACTGGCAGCGCGTCAAACAGGGCCTGCAGGCATCGGCGCAGGAGCGCGATAGCGCCGGCGACGACCGGTGAAGACGCTGCTGCTGTTCGCGCTGACCGCATTGGCCGAGATCGTCGGCTGCTACCTGCCGTACCTGTGGCTGCGCAAGCAGGGCAGCCCCTGGTTGCTGCTGCCGGCCGCCGCGAGCCTGGCCCTGTTCGTCTGGTTGCTGACCCTGCACCCGACCGCCACCGGCCGCGTCTATGCCGCCTATGGCGGCGTCTACGTGACGATCGCGCTCGGCTGGCTGTGGATCGTCGATGCGATCAAGCCTTCGCGCTGGGACCTGCTCGGCGTGGCGCTGTGCCTGGCCGGCATGGCGGTGATCATGTTCGCGCCACGCGTGGGCTGACGCGGCTGCCCGCGCCCGCGCGGACCTCGGCTCCGACTCGAATCGCGCGCGTCGCGGTGGTACAACACGGTTTCGATACAGCGGGTTCTCGATACGGGAGAGGCAGGCCATGGGCTTCAACAGTTTCCGCGAGTTCTATCCGTTCTACCTCAGCGAGCACAGCAACCGGGTCTCGCGGCGGCTGCACTTCATCGGCAGTTGCGGCGTGCTGGTACTGCTGGCGACGGCGCTGTTCCAGCGCAACGGCTGGTGGTTGCTGGCGGCGCTGGTCTGCGGCTACGGCTTTGCCTGGGTCGGCCACTTCTTCTTCGAGAAGAATCGCCCGGCGACGTTCAAGCATCCGCTGTATTCGTTCGTGGGGGATTGGGTGATGTTCAAGGACATCCTCATCGGCCGGATCAGATTCTGAATCGGCAAGCCGGGATCGTTCGCCATTCCCGGCCGCCCGCGCGGCATTCGTCATCGCGGTTGGGATGTGCGATGTAGGGCGGGGTGATGTTCAAGGGCATCCTCACCGGCCGGATCAGGTTCTGAACCGGCAAGCCGGGATCGTTCGCCATTCCCGGCCGCCCGCGCCTACTCCAGAAAGATCAGCCAGGCCGCCACGACGATCAGCGCAAAGCCTGCCCAGTGGTTCCACTTCAGCGGCTGGCCCAGGTACCAGGCCGAGAAGCCCGCGAACACGATCAGGGTGATGACTTCCTGCATGCCCTTGAGCTGCGGCGCGGAGTAGACCGCACTGCCCCAGCGATTGGCCGGCACCATCAGGCAGTACTCGAAGAACGCGATGCCCCAGCTGGTCATGATCACCAGCAGCAGGGGCGAGGACTTGTACTTCAGGTGCCCGTACCAGGCGAAGGTCATGAACAGGTTGGAGCCCAGCAGCAGGACGATGGGCAGCAGGCGTTCGATCATCGGGGACATGGCGGAATGCGCGATGTGGAGGCGGCAAGCAGGATAGGCGTTTCGCGGTCACCCGGGTGCGATCCCGCCCGCATCGGCAGGACTTTCCTGCCTGCCGTCTGCGCTGCCCACCGCGCCTTGCGATGTGCACGCCATGGCGTCTTCACGCACCGTGCACCCCCTTCCCGGCAGTCTTCACAAAGCTGAAGATTCGACTGATTCGTGGAGGAGGTGGGTGATGCGTTCCATGCAGGAAACGGGGGGGCTGGTCCTGATCGTTGAGGACAACCGCAATATCTCGGAGATGGTCGGCGAATATCTGGAAAGCCGGGGCTTCGAAGTCGACTATGCGTCCGATGGCCTGGATGGCTACCGGCTGGCGGTCGAGAACAGTTACGACGTCATCGTGCTGGACCTGATGCTGCCGCGGCTGGACGGCATCGAGGTCTGCAAGCGGCTGCGCGAGGAGGCCCGCAAGTCGACGCCGGTGCTGATGCTGACCGCGCGCGACACGCTGGACGAGAAGCTCAGCGGACTGTCGTCGGGTGCCGACGATTACCTGACCAAGCCGTTCGCAATCCAGGAACTGGAAGCCCGGCTGCGCGCGCTGATCCGTCGCGAGCGTCGCCAGGTGGGTTCGGAGGTCCTGAAGGTGGCCGACCTGGTGCTGGACCCGGCCAGCATGCGTGCGACCCGCGGCGGGACCGAACTGCAGTTGTCGCCGATCGGCATGAAACTGCTGACGATCCTGATGCGCGAGTCGCCGCGGGTGGTCAACCGGCAGGAGATCGAGCGCGAAATCTGGGGCAACGGCCTGCCCGATTCCGATACCCTGCGCAGCCATCTCTACAACCTGCGCAAGGTCATCGACAAGCCGTACGACAAGCAGCTGCTGCATACCGTGCAGAGTGCCGGCTACCGTATCGCCGACATCGACCAGACGCCGGTCTGAACTGACTGCCGGAGTGTATCGATGACCCAGGGCCTGCCGCGACGGATTCGCGTCGCTTTCATCCGTCAGGCACTGCTGGCGTTCGTGGCCGTGGTCGTCAGCGTGCTGCTGACGGCCTGGCTGGCGCGCAACGCACTGGTCGAGGAAATGCTGGAGGCCGAGGCCTCCGGCTTCTGGGCCGCCCAGGCCACCGACAGCAGCCACCGTTTCAGCAGGACCGCGTTGCTGGACGGCTATTTCCTGCCGGCCAATGCCAGCAACCAGGCGGTGCCGGCCAAGCTGCGCGCGCTGTCGGAAGGGCTGTCGCGTGTCGACGGCGGGGCCACGACCGCGCTGGTGACCAGCCAGCCCGGCGGCACCCTGTACCTGTCGCTGGCGATGCCTCGGATCGACCGCGTGTTCTGGCTGGCCGCCTTCGGGCTGATGGGCGTCGGCCTGGTGCTGGTGGGCCTGATCACCGTGATGACCTACCGGCAATCGCGTGGGATGGTGCTGCCGATCAACCGGCTGGCCGAAGACGTCGCCGCCTGGGATCCGTCCCGGCACGACGATAGCCAGCCCTTGCCGTTCCCGCTGGCCAGCGACGGCAGCAAGGAAGTCCGTTCGCTGTCGAACGCACTGCATGGACTGGCCGGCCGCATGTCGCGCTTCGTGCAGCGCGAACGCGATTTCACCCGCGATGCCAGCCACGAGCTGCGGACACCGCTGACGGTCATCCGTGTCGCCACCGACATGACCCTGTCCGATCCGGCGATCCCGGACCATACCCGGCGCTCGCTGCAGCGGATCCAGCAGGCCGGACGCGACATGGAATCGCTGATCGATGCTTTCCTGATCCTGGCGCGCGAGCGCGGCATCGCACCACAGAGCGAGGAGTTCGATCTGCGCGACCTCGTCCTCGACGAGATTGAAAAGGCGCGGCCGTCGCTGGCCTGCAAGCCGGTGGAGATCCGTTTCGTGGAAACCGCCTCGCCACGGCTGATGGCCCCGCCCGGCGTCATGGCGGTGATGATCGGGCACCTGATCAGCAATGCCTGTGTGTTCACCGAAAGCGGGTCGGTGGAAGTGGAACTGCTGGCCGACCGGCTGGTCGTGCGCGATACCGGCATCGGCATGAGCGCCGACACGCTGGAGCGGCTCTACGATCCGTTCTTCCGCGCGGACGAATTCAATCCGCTCGGCAAGGGCATGGGCATGAGCATCGTCCGCCGCCTCGGCAACCGCTTCGGTTGGCCGGTGCACCATGAGAGCACCCCCGGCAAAGGCACCACGGCGACGATCCGTTTCGTCCCGGCACTGGCCAGCTGACCGGCGACTGTCGCTCGCCAGGTTTTTTGCGAAGATGCGCGGCCTGCTGTCAACTGGATCGGTGCCGGCGCGTTAGTCTGCCTGACAGCCCATCCAGTCGAGCCCCATGAGCAGCCGCCAGCCGAACCGCAAGCGCACCATTTCCCGCATTCTCGTCCCCGTCGTGGTCATTGCAGCACTGGCCGCCGGTGGCTGGTACTGGCTCAAGACCAAGGATGCCACCGAGGCGTCGACCTACCGCACCGTCAAGGTCGAGAAGGGCGACATCCGGGTGGCGATCTCCGCGACCGGTACGCTGTCGGCCATTTCCACGGTGACCGTCGGCAGCCAGATCTCCGGCCAGATCACCGAAGTGCTGGCCGACTTCAACGACAAGGTCGAGAAGGGCCAGATCATCGCCAGGATCGATCCCAGCACCTACCAGGCGCAGATCGAACAGGGCTCGGCGCAGATCGCCAGCGCCCAGGCGTCGCTGGCGCAGGCCCGCGCCACACTGCGCAATGCCGAACTCGATTTCAGCCGCAAGTCCGACCTCGGCAACCAGCGGCTGGTCGCGCAGAGCGACATCGACCTGGCCCGCGCCGCGCTCGACCAGGCGCGTGCGCAGGTCAACGCCACTCAAGCGCAGATCCGCCAGCAGACCGCATCCACGCAGACGACCCGGGTCAACCTCGACCGCACCGTGATCCGCTCGCCGGTGGACGGCGTCGTGCTGCTGCGCTCGATCGAGCCCGGACAGACGGTGGCGGCCAGCATGACCGCGCCGGAGTTGTTCCAGATCGCCGAAGACCTGGCCAAGATGAAGATCGAACTTGCCGTCGACGAATCCGACATCGGCCAGGTCAAGAACGGACAGACGGTGTCGTTCACCGCCGATGCCTTCCCGGACCGCCAGTTCCGTGGCGTCGTCGACCAGGTGCGGCTGTCGGCGACCACCACCAACAACGTGGTGACCTATCCGGTCGTGGTCAGCGTCGACAACAGCGATGGCACCCTGCTGCCGGGCCTGACCGTCAACGCCGAGATCGAGGTCAGCAACCGCAAGGGCGTGTTGAAGGTGTCCAACGCCGCGATGCGCTACAAGCCGCTCGACAGCGAGACCGTGGCCGTTGCGGCCCCGGGTGCAGGGGCTGGTGCCGGCGGTGCGCGCGGTGGCGGCATGCTCGAGGACCTCGCGCAGGTCGCGTCCGGCATGAAACTCTCGACCGAGCAGCAGGCCGCCTTCGATGCCGCGACCGCCGCCTTGCGCGAGCGTCAGCAGGCGATGCGCGAGCGCGCCGCCTCGGCGGGCCCGAACGGTGGCCCGGGCCCCGGTGGTCCTCCCGGTGCGATGGTGATCCGTGCCGGCTCCGGCGATGCCAACCTGCAGGCGCAGATGCGCCAGCGCATGATGGACCGCTTCCAGCAGGACTTCGCCGACTTCACCGCACTGCTCAGCGATGAGCAGCGGGGCCAGTGGAACCGGGCGCTGGCGTCTTCGCTGGGCGCGACCCGGACCACGCTGTATCGCCTGGTCAACGGCAAGCGCGAGGCGGTCCCGGTCCGCGTGGGTGCCAGCGACGGCACCAGTTCCGAAGTGTCTGGCGGACTCAATGAAGGCGACGAGGTCATCACCGGCGAGCGTGCCGTCAAATGATCCCGCAGCCTGCGAACGACGTGCCGGTCATCGAAACCCGTGCGCTGGGCAAGGTCTACGCCGCCGGCAGCGAGGCCGAAGTGATCGCGCTGCGTGGCGTCGACATGCGCATCATGCGCGGTGAGTTCGTCGCGATCATGGGCCCGTCCGGCTCGGGCAAGTCGACGCTGATGAACCTGATCGGCTGCCTGGATACGCCCACGTCGGGCAGCTACCACTGCGACGGCGTCGACGTGGCGACGCTCGACAAGGAAGACCTGGCGATCCTGCGCCGCGACAAGATCGGCTTCGTGTTCCAGGGCTTCAACCTGCTGCCGCGCATGAGCGCGCTCGAGAACGTGGCGATGCCATTGGGCTATGCCCAGGTGCCGCCGGCCGAGCGCAGGCGGCGTGCCGAGGTCGCGCT
Organism: Luteimonas sp. RIT-PG2_3; assembly: GCF_054902115.1. NCBI lineage: Bacteria > Pseudomonadati > Pseudomonadota > Gammaproteobacteria > Lysobacterales > Lysobacteraceae > Luteimonas > Luteimonas sp. RIT-PG2_3. The sequence goes on from NZ_JBUBPF010000016.1 coordinate 46,383, forward strand.
GACGGCAGTCGGCCTGGGCGCGCGCACCGGCCATCGCCCCAGCGAACTGTCGGGCGGACAGCAGCAGCGCGTGGCGATCGCGCGCGCGCTGATCAACAGCCCGCCGATCCTGATGGCCGACGAACCCACGGGTGCGCTGGATTCCAGGACCGGCGAAGAGATCCTCGCGCTGTTCAAGCGGCTGCGCGACGATGGCCATACCGTGGTGCTGATCACCCATGACGCCGAAGTCGCGGCGCATGCCGATCGTACCTATGTCATGCGTGATGGCGAACTGCACGTAGAAGGAGCCGCGGCATGAATTTCATCGACGTGCTGCGGACGGCGATCTTCGCGTTGCGCGGCAACTGGATGCGCAGCGCCCTGACCTCGCTGGGGGTCATCATCGGCATCGCTGCGGTCATCGTGATGGTGTCGGTCGGGCAGGGCACGCAGGCGGAAATCGACAAGATGGTGTCGGGCCTGGGTTCGCAGCGGCTCGACATCTCGCCCAACGTGCCGCGCAGCACCGGCGGCGTGCGCATGAGCGCAAGCAGCTTCTACACGCTGAGCCAGCCCGACGTGGACGCGATCCGCGAGGAAGTGCCCGAGGTCCAGTACATCTCCGGCTCGCTGCGCGGCAGCAGCCAGGTCGTGTATGCCGAGAAGAACTGGTCCAGCAGCTGGCAGGGCGTGGATCCGGACTACCTGGTCATCAATGGCTGGACCGTCGCCGACGGCGAGGCGTTCGATACCGGTGGTGGCGACGACAAGGTGGTGCTGATCGGCGAAACCGTGCGTCGCGAGTTGTTCGGTGACGAGAACGGCATCGGCGAGACCGTCCGCATCGGCCGCGTGCCGTTCACGGTGGTCGGCACGCTGAGCCCCAAAGGCCAGAGCAGTTGGGGCCGCGACCAGGACGACGTGATGATGGTGCCGCTGGAAACCGGACGCCGTCGCCTGATGGGAGCGATGGGGCTGCCGCCGCGTGCGGTCATGGAAATCTCGCTGGCGGTGACCAATGCCGACGACATTTCCTATGCGCAGGGCGAGATCGAATCGCTGCTGCGCCAGCGCCATCGGATCGGTCCGGCCGATCCCGATGACTTCCAGGTCCGCAACATGGCCGAGATCGTCGCCACCCGTACCGCGACCACGCGCCTGATGTCGCTGCTGCTCGGCGCCGTGGCGACGATCTCGCTGATCGTCGGCGGCATCGGGATCATGAACATCATGCTGGTGTCGGTGACCGAGCGCATCCGCGAGATCGGCCTGCGCATGGCGGTCGGCGCCGGGCCTTCGGACGTGCAGCGCCAGTTCCTGGCCGAGGCCATGCTGATCTCGCTGATCGGCGGTGCGCTCGGCATCCTGATCGGCGTACTCGGGGCCCTGCTGGTCGGGCATTACAGCGAGTTGCCGACCGAACTGAACGGCAAGATCATCGCGCTGGCGGCGGGATTCTCGATCGCCACCGGACTGTTCTTCGGCTATTACCCGGCGCGCAAGGCGTCCCAGCTCGATCCGATCGAGGCGCTGCGCCAGCAGTAGGGCGCGCTGCCACGGCCGCGGCCCGGCGATGGCCGCGCCATCAGGCGATACAGGTCGCCCCGCCCCCGCTCCGTGCCCAGGCACGGAGCGGCGTGCGCTGGACGCACGGCAGGTCAGGTATCCTCTGCCGCTTCACCCATGTGAGGAGCGCATCGACATGCGCATGCTGACCACCTGTTTCCTGGTACTGATCGCAATGAATGCACACGCCGCCGACAAGCCTGCTTCCCCGACCGCCCTCGTCATCCATGGCGGCGCCGGCGTCATCGAACGCAAGGATCTGAGCGCCGGCGAGGAGCGCGACATCCGCGCTGCGCTCGACCAGGCCCTGCAGGCAGGCCAGGCGGTGCTGTCGGCCGGCGGCACGGCACTCGACGCGGTGCAGGCGGCCGTCGTCACGCTCGAGGAGAACCCGCGGTTCAATGCCGGCAAGGGCGCGGTCTACAACGCGCTGGGCAAGCATGAGCTCGATGCCTCGATCATGGAGGGTCACACCCGGCGCGCCGGCGCGGTCGCCAGCGTCACCACGATCCGCAATCCGATCAAGCTGGCGCGCGCGGTGATGGAGCATTCCGAACACGTGATGCTGATCGGTGCCGGTGCCGAACAGTTCGCCGATGCCCAGCCGGCGCTGGAACGTGTGCCCAACACCTGGTTCGACACCGAGACCCGACTGAAGCAGCTGCAGGACGCGCAGGCGCGCGAACAACGCGAAGCGCACTCGGCGGACGCCGGCAACCTGAAGGGCAAGTATTTCGGCACCGTCGGCGCAGTCGCACTCGACGTCCATGGGCATATTGCCGCAGCGACGTCGACCGGCGGCATGACCAACAAGAAGTGGGGCCGGGTCGGCGACTCGCCGATCATCGGTGCCGGCACATGGGCCGATGTCGAATGTGGCGTGTCGGGCACCGGCTGGGGCGAGTTCTTCATCCGCAATGCGGTCGCCCATGACATCTGCGCGCGCGTGAAGTACGCCGGCGACAGCCTGAAGGTGGCCGCGGACGAGGTCATCATGAAGGTCGTGCCCGAGCTGGGCGGCGACGGCGGCGCGATCGCGCTCGATCGCCAGGGCAACATCGCGATGCCGTTCAACACGTCAGGCATGTATCGGGGCTGGGTCAAGCCCGATGGCAGCCGCGGCACCGCGATCTTCGGCGAGACCGACTGACCCGCACCTTTGGCCGCATGCCGATGTACACCGGCGTCAGCGGTGAACTTGTCGCGCAGTTGCGCGCGCGCGCGCTGCGCCTGACCCGGCGCCGCGAGGAGGCCGAGGACCTGCTGCAGGACGTGCTGGTGATCGCCTGGGAGGCGGGCCGGGGCGAACCGGCCTGGCTCAACGCGGTGATGACTCGACAGGCGGCGTTCGCGGTCCGTGGCGCTCGCCGGCGCCGGCAGCGCGACACCCGATTCGGTGCCGACCTGCACGGTTCGCGGGCGTTGTCCCGCTGTCCCGGGCAATCGATCGACGACAATGCGCCGTCATCCGCCGCGCTCGCGTCGTTGCTTGCGTGCCTGCCGCCGTCCGCGCGACGGATCGTGGTGCTGGTGTTGCACGGGCTGTCGGCCGCGGACATCCAATGGCTGTTGCAACTGCGCGCCGCTGCGTTCCGTCAACGGCTGACCGTGGTCCGGCGTGGCGTCGCGACCCTGCCCGACAGCGTGCGCGAGGCCTTGCGTCCGCTGTCGCTGCGGATCGATCCGGCGCGCGACATGGTGCTGGAGCGCGGCGTGCTGCGTCGTGCGCTGCTGGCGTCCGCGCGCCGGATGGATGGCCTGGGTACGCACGACGCGGATGGACATCCCCTGCTGCTGCGGCGTTGAGCCGGGCAGCCATCGTTTATTCCCACTGCTCACACCTGCGTCCCTCGCGGCAACAGACCGGGACCATCCACGCTCAGGGAACTGCCCATGCTCGGCCAAGCCAGACTCGAAACCCTTGTCTTTCTCGTCTCAACGCTCGATCGCAGCATCGCGTTCTATCGCGATGTGCTGGGGCTGGCGGTCGAAAGGATCGACAGCCACGACGGCCCGATCGCCACCGCGCAGGCCGGTGCGGTCTCGCTGGTCTTCATTCCGCAGCCTGCGCGCATCGGCGACAGTCCGATCCCGGTGTTCAGCATCGATGACGGCATCGACGATTGCCTGGATGCGCTGGTGGCCAAGGGCGTGGAGATCGTCACGCCGGTCAGCGATGCGCCCGATGGCGGCCTGACCTTCGATTTCCTCGACCCCGACCGCAACGTGCTGAGCGTCCACCAGTCCGGCCAGGCGCCCCGCCGGCGCTGAGCGGGGCGGCCAGCGGCTGGCCAGGCTCGTCTCGTCAGGCGCGGCTCGTATGAGGTGACCGCCTGCCTCTCCTGGCGTCAACGCACGAGGTAGGGTGCGACCAGCTGCCGCCAGAGCGCATAGCCGGCCGGACTCATGTGCAGGCGGTCGCCGATGAACAGCTCCTCGTGGGGTTGGCCCCGGGCGTCGAGCATCGGCGTGGCCACGTCGATGAAATCGGTGTCCGGCTGGGTCGACAGCCAGGTCCGGACCCGCGCATTGGCCTCGCGCTGGCGGTCGAGCTGGTCGATCCGCAGCGGGCTGGGCTTGATCGCCAGGTAGCTGATGCGCACCGAGGGCAGGTCCTGGCGCAGGCGCGCCACCAGCGCCTGCAGGTCGGCCAGCACCTGCTGCGGGCTACGGCCGGCATCGATGTCGTTGTCGCCGGCGTACAGGACCACCTGGCGCGGGCGATAGCGGATCGCGACCTGGTCGGCATGCCAGAGCGCGTCGCGCACCTGCGAGCCGCCAAAGCCGCGATTGAGCACCGGTACCCCGGGGAAGTCCTGGGCCAGGGTCGTCCACATGCGGGCCGAGGAGCTGCCGGTGAACACCACCGGGTTGGCGGGCGGCGGCTCGGTGACGTCGAGCGCCGCGAACCTGGCCATGTCGGCCTGCCAGTCCTGCGACACCGGATCGACCGCCGTCGCCGTCGCCGTGGGCGCGGAGCCGGCGCTGGCAGGCGCGGGTGAGGGCGCTCGTGAGGAGGCTGCAGGCGGCGTGTTGCAGGCCGTCAGCGCGGCCAGCAGCGTGGTCGTGGCCAGGGCGGCCAACAGGCGGGGAAGGCAAAGGGGGCGCTCGAACATGAACGGCATGCGCTGCTCCGGGCGGGCGGCCCAGTGAAGCAAAGGTGCCGGCCGGGTGCAAACCGGGCATCCGCGGCCTGCACGGATTCCGGCGGCGCCTGTGGCAAAATTGGCGCTATCCGCACTTCGCGTGCCCCAGCCCGGTTCCCATGCAATCCCCACCGTTGTGGCTCTCCTTCGGCCGTGCCGCAGGTCTTCCACCCGACATGACGTCCTCGCGCGGGATGGGCTGACCCACGATGGCTGACCAGACCGGACATCTTCCGCGCGGTCCCGCACGTATCCTGTTGGCCACGCGCTGGTCGTGGCAGGGCCTGTGCGCGGCATGGCGCCACGAGTCGTCGTTCCGGCTTGAGGTCTACCTGCTGGCAGTGATGGCGCCGTTGGCGTTGTGGCTGGGCAGCGATGGCGTGGAACGTGCATTGCTGCTGGGCAGTTGCCTGCTGGTGCTGTCGGCCGAGTTGCTGAACTCAGCGGTCGAGGCGGTAATCGAGCGCTATGGCCCGGAACACCATGAGCTGGCCGGTCGCGCCAAGGACATGGGGTCGGCGGCGGTGTTCGTGCTGATGATGAATGTGCTGCTGGTCTGGGGGCTGATCCTGCTCCCGCGCTGGTGGTAACACCCGGGCGATCGCCACGGGTGTCTCCCTGATTTTGAAAAGGAAAGTGGACCAATGATTGAGTTGTTGACCGATCCGCAGGTGTGGATCCTGTTGTTTACGTTGAGCGCGATCGAGATCGTGCTGGGTATCGACAATCTGGTGTTCATTTCGATCGCGGTCAGCAAGCTGCCGCCGGACAAGCGCGAGTTTGCGCGCAAGTTCGGCATCGCAGTCGCCTGCATCACCCGCATCCTGCTGCTGCTGACGCTGGCCTGGTTGGCCGGGCTGACGCACGACCTGTTCACGATCTTCGGCCAGGGCATCTCGGTGCGCGACCTGGTGCTGATCCTCGGCGGCCTGTTCCTGCTGGTGAAGGGCGCGATGGAAATCCGCGACATGGTCGGCGGCGGCCACGACGAGGACGCGTCCGGCGCGACCAAGGCGGCGGTGTCGTTCGGCGGCGTCATCGCGCAGATCGCGGTCATCGACATCGTGTTTTCGCTGGACTCGGTGATTGCCGCGGTCGGCATGGCCGGCGACTACGTGCCGGTGATGGTGGCGGCGATCCTGATCGCGGTCAGCGTGATGCTGCTGGCAGCGCGTCCGTTGGGCCAGTTCATCGACGCCAACCCCACGGTCAAGATGCTGGCGCTGGCCTTCATCCTGCTGATCGGTGCCTACCTGCTGCTGGACGGGTTCGGTCTGCACATCCCGAAGGGCTACATCTACGGCTCGATGGGTTTCTCGGTGCTGGTCGAGGCCTTGAACCTGTGGATGAAGCGCAACGCCGCACGTCGCGGGGAAACGCTGTGAACGAACGCGATCGGAACGGCACCGGGGTGACTGCATGAACACCGGGGTAAAGGCATGATCCGCCTGCACCAGATCGATCCGATCGCGGTTCATTTCCCGGCGTTCGAACTCTTCGGACGCCAGTTCCAGCCGGCGATCCACTGGTATGGCCTGGCCTATGCGCTGGCCTTCCTGACCGCGTGGTGGCTGGGACGCAGCCGCATCCTGGCCGGGCGCCTGCCGGGGGTGGATGTCGAGCGTTTCGGCGACCTGATGTTCAACGGCATGCTCGGCGTGATCCTCGGCGGTCGCATCGGCTACGTGCTGTTCTATGCGTTCGGCGATTTCCTGGCCAACCCGCTGATGCTGGTGCGGGTCTGGGATGGCGGCATGAGCTTCCATGGCGGCCTGCTCGGCGTGCTGGTGGCCGCCTGGCTGTGGGCGCGCAAGCAGGGCCTGCATTTCATCGACGTCATGGACTTCGTGGCGCCGTGGGTGCCGCCGGGTCTGGGCTTTGGACGGCTTGGCAACTACATCGGTGCGGAGCTGTGGGGCAAGTACACGCAGGCCGGTTGGGGTGTGGTGTTCCCCACCGATCCGGCGTTCGCCGGCTGGAGCGCTGAGCAGTTGCAGGCGCAGTTCGCGTCCGGTGCGCTCGACCGTTTCGCGCGGCATCCGTCCCAACTCTACCAGGCCTTCCTGGAAGGCCTGGTGATGTTCTGCGTGCTGTGGTGGTTCTCGCGCCGGCCACGGCCGCGCTATGCCGTCAGCGGCCTGTTCGCGCTGCTGTATGGCGTGTTCCGTTTCATCGTCGAGTTCGTGCGCGTGCCCGATGCGCAGATGGGCGAGAACGGTTACCTGGCCTTCGGCTGGCTGACGATGGGGCAGGTGCTGTCGTTGCCGCTGATCGCGCTGGGCCTGTACTGGTTGTGGCGCTCGCAGCGCGAGCCGACGCTGCAGCCGCGACTGCCGGCGGCATCCTGAGCCGGGTTCCCCACCGATACGCCACCCCCTGTCCTGAAATTTCCCCCCTCGCGTTACTTTCCCGGGATGCCACGATGAAGCCGTATCTTGATCTGCTGCAGCACGTGCTCGAACACGGCGCCGAGAAGGCCGACCGCACCGGGACCGGCACGCGCAGCGTGTTCGGCTGGCAGTTGCGCTTCAACCTGGCCGACGGCTTCCCGCTGGTGACCACCAAGAAGCTGCACCTGCGCTCGATCGTGCATGAACTGCTGTGGTTCCTGAAAGGCGACACCAACATCGCCTACCTCAAGGACAACAAGGTCAGCATCTGGGACGAATGGGCCGATGCCGACGGCGAGCTGGGGCCGGTCTATGGCAAGCAATGGCGGCGCTGGTCCACCGGCGACGGCGGCGAGATCGACCAGATCAAGTGGGTGGTCGAGGAGATCAAGCGCAATCCCGACTCGCGGCGGCTGATCGTGTCGGCCTGGAACGTGGCCGACCTGTCGAAGATGGCGCTGATGCCGTGCCACACGATGTTCCAGTTCTACGTGATCGACGGCAAGCTCAGCTGCCAGTTGTACCAGCGCAGCGGCGACATCTTCCTGGGCGTGCCGTTCAACATCGCCAGCTACGCGCTGCTGACGCACATGGTCGCGCAGGCCACGGGCCTGGCCGTCGGCGATTTCGTGCACACGCTGGGCGATGCCCACCTGTATTCGAACCACTACGACCAGGCGCGCGAGCAGTTGTCGCGCGCGCCGCGCGCGTTGCCGCGGCTGCGGCTGAATCCGGAGGTCACCGACCTGTTCGGATTCACCTACGACGACATCGCGATCGAAGGCTACGATCCGTGGCCGGCGATCAAGGCGCCGGTGGCGGTCTGAGCCGGCGGCGGCGATCCGGTCCGGGACGCGGCGCGCGCGCATGACCGTGCAACTGAGCCTGCTGGCGGCGCTGGACCGCCAACGCGCGATCGGCCATGACAATGCGCTGTTGTGGCATTTGCCCGACGATCTGAAGCGCTTCAAGGCGCTGACACTGGGCAAGCCGGTGCTGATGGGACGCAAGACCGCGCAGTCGCTGGGGCGCGCGCTGCCCAAGCGCAGGAACCTGGTGATGACCCGCTCGGGGCAGGTGCCGTTCGATGGCATGCAGGCGGTGTCGTCGTTGCAGCAGGCGATCGACTTCGCGGCTGCGGATGCGATCGCCACCGGGGCAGGGGTTGGGACCGATGGGATCTGCGAGCTCTGCGTGATCGGGGGGGCCGAGATCTACGCCTTGGCGCTGCCGTTGGCGACCCGGATGTTCCTGACCCATGTCGAGGCCGCCGTGGCGCAGGCCGATACCTGGTTCCCGTTGTTCGATTCCGCGCAATGGACGGTCGTCGATCGCCAGCCGCATGCGGCCGATGACCGGCATGCGCATGCCTTCACTTTCGTGGACTACCAGCGGTTCGCGCCGGGCGGTGGCGCTGCCAACACCGGCGGCCAAGCGACGGACAGCCTGCAGGCCTGAGACGGCGGAACACGCGGCCACCTGTGCGGATCGGGCTGAGGATCAGTCCACTGCGATCAGTCGCTTGGATCAGTCCGTCAAGATCAGCCCGTTGGCGTGCCGGTCGTGTCGGGCGTGCTGGCGGCGTTCGCGGTCACGGCAGGGGTCTGCGGATGGCGATGCGGCTTGCCGTGTGCGGGGCGCCGGGCGCCGCCGGACTTGCTGCCCGGCTTCGAGCCCGGTGGGACGTCGCGTCCCACCACCTGCACGACCCGCAGCTCTTCGCTGTCGAGCTGCAGTGCGGTCAGCTTGCCGCCCCAGACCGCACCGGTGTCGAGCGCGTGGATGCCGTTGCCGATGAACAGTCCGAGCGTCGACCAGTGTCCGCAGACGATCTTGAGGTCGCGCTCGGCGCGGCCGGGAACTTCGTACCAGGGATACAGGCCGGGCTGCTGGGTGCCGGGTGCGCCTTTTTCCTCGAACGCGATCCGTCCGCGCGGTGAGCAGTAGCGCATCCGCGTGAACACGTTGATGATCGCGCGATCGCGGTCGGGGCCGGTCAGCTTCGGCGACCAGGCCGGCTGGTCGCCGTACATGTTCTTCAACAACTTGCGATAGGCCTTCCCGCGCAGCTTCTGCTCGATCTCGGCGGCGTGCTTCTCGGCCAATGCCGTGGTCCACTTCGGCGCGAGCCCGGCGTGGCACATCATCCAGCCCAGCGCACGGTCGACGTGCAGCAGCGGCTGGTTGCGCAACCAGTCCAGCAGCACGTCACGGTCGTCGGCGAACAGCACGCCCTGCAGGTCGGCATTGACCTTGCGCTGGTCGTCGGGGGTGCGTTCGGCGATCGCCAGCAACGACAGGTCGTGGTTGCCCAGCACGCAGGCGACGTTGTCGCGCAACGAATGCACCAGTCGCAGCGTCTGCACGGATTCGCCGCCGCGGTTGACCAGGTCGCCGCAGAACCACAGGCGGTCGCGTGCGGGATCGAATGCGATGCGGTCCAGCAGGCGTCGCGTCGCGTCGTAGCAGCCCTGCAGGTCGCCGATTGCCCAGGTGGCCATGCGTCAGTGCGGCCTCAATGCAGCGTACGCGGCACGGACAGCGTGAACGGCGGGATCGGGGCGGCGAAACGCACGCCGTCGTCGCCGACCATGTCGTAGCTGCCCTGCATCGTGCCGACCACGGTTTCCAGCACCGCGCCCGAGGTATAGGTGAAATGCTCGCCCGGTTCCAGCCGCGGCTGTTCGCCGACCACGCCGTCGCCACGCACCTCTTCGACCTTGCCGTTGGCGTCGGTGATGATCCAGTGACGGGAGACCAGTTGCGCCGGCAGACGACCCAGGTTGCGGATGCGGATGGTGTAGGCGAACACGTACCGGTCTTCGTCGGGTGTCGATTCCTCGTCCACGAAACGGGTCGAGATCTGGATCTCGATGGTGTAATCGCTGACGTCTTGTATGGTCCTGTCCATATGCGCAGTGTAAGCCCAAGCCATGAAGGCTTCGACTACGAGGCGCCGGATTGGTTCGACAGGCGGATGAAATCGGCCACATCCAGCTGTTCTGCGCGCGATTGCGGATCGATGCCGGCGGCGACGATGACCGCGCTGTCGAGGGTCTTGCCCAGTGCATTGCGCAGGGTCTTGCGGCGCTGCCCGAACGCGGCGCGCACGATGTCGGCGAAGTGGGTGCGGTCCTGGATCTGCACGCTGCCGGCGGCGCGCGGCACCATCCGGACCACGGCCGAGTCCACTTTCGGCGGTGGACGGAAAGCGCCGGGCCCGACGTCGAACAGTGACGTCACCTCGCACCAGGCCTGCAGCATCACGCTCAGGCGACCGTAGACCTTGCTGCCCGGGCCGGCCGCCATGCGGTCGACCACTTCCTTCTGCAGCATGAAGTGCATGTCGCGGATGCTGGCGCCGCCCGCGGCGTGTTCCAGCGCATGGAACAGGATCGGCGAGGACAGGTTGTAGGGCAGGTTGCCGACCAGTCGGATCGGCGTGTCGCCCGCGAGCGCGCCGAGGTCGACGTCCAGTACGTTGGCGTGGATCAGCGTCAGCTCGCCGTGCGCGGCGGCGGCGTGCTGCAACGGCTGCAGCAGGTCGCGGTCGAACTCGATCGCGGTCAGGCTGCCGTGGCGATCCATCAGCGGGAAGGTCATCGCGCCCTGGCCGGGGCCGATCTCGACCAGGCGATCGCCGGACCGGGGATCGACCGCCTGCACGATCATGTCGACGACGCCGCGGTCGTGCAGGAAGTGCTGGCCCAGCGATTTCTTCGGCGGATCCTTGAATCCACCGGTGCCTGCCGGCTGCGTCGCGCGCGTGTCTGGGCTGCGTTTCATCGGGTTGCTTGTTGTCCGCTGTCGGCCGTTGTCGGGCAAAGGGTCACAGCAGGCGCGTGCCCAGCGGCACGTCCTGCTCGGGAATGCACAGCGCGACGTGTCCGTTGGCATCGTGGAAGCCGGTCACCAGGCATTCCGACATCAGCGGGCCGATCTGTTTCTTAGGAAAATTCACCACGGCCACGACCAGTCGTCCCACCAGTTGCTCGGGGGTGTACAGCGCGGTGACCTGCGCGCTCGACTTGCGGGTGCCGATCTGCGGACCGAAGTCCACGTGCAGCACATAGGCCGGCTTGCGCGCCTGCGCGAAGGGCTCGGCGGAGAGCACGCGGCCCACGCGCAGTTCGACCTTCATGAAGTCGTCCCAGCCGATCTCGGCGCCGAGGCCGGTGCCCGCGTCGGGCGTCGCGCCAGGCCCGGTCATGCGGCTGTCCGCGCAGGCATGTCATTGCGCATGGCGAGGCGGGTCATGGCCACGCGGCTCACGGTCGCACTGCTCACAGTCGCGCTGCGCGGCGCTTGCGCGCGAGCAGCGTGCAGTGGCTGATCGCCGCGAACAGGCTGGACGGATCCGCGCGCCCGCTGCCGGCCAGGTCCAGCGCCGTGCCGTGGTCGACCGCGACGCGTGGATAGGGCAGGCCCAGGGTGATGTTGACCGCCTGTTCGAAGCCGCTGTACTTGAGCACCGGCAGGCCCTGATCGTGATACATCGCCAGCACCGCATCGAAGCCCTTGAGCTTGCCGGGCAGGAACGCGGTGTCCGCAGGCAAGGGACCGACCAGGCGCATGCCTTCGGCGCGCAGGCGCTCCAGCAGCGGCTCGATGATCTCGCCCTCCTCGTGGCCGAGGTGGCCGGATTCGCCGGCGTGCGGATTCAGGCCAAGCACGGCGATGGTCGGGTCGGCGATGCCGAAATCGTGGCGCAGGGCAGCCGCGACGATCCGCAGCACGCGCTCCAGTCCTGCCGCGGTGATCGCGTCGGGGACCTCGCGCAGCGGCAGGTGGGTCGTCGCCAGGGCGACCCGCAGCGTCGGGTTCGCCAGCATCATCACCACGTCGCTGCCGGCCTGTCCGGCCAGTAATTCGGTGGTGCCGGAGTAGGCGATGCCGCCTTCGTTGATCGTGCCCTTGTGGACCGGCCCGGTCACGATGCCGTCGAAGCGGCCGTCCAGGCAGCCCTGCGCGGCGGTCAACAGCGCGGACACCACTGCCGCGGCATTGCCGGGCGCCGGGGTGCCGGGCTGGACGGGGGTGGCGTTGGGGATGTCGACCAGACGCAGTTCGCCGGGCCCCGCGGTCTCTGCGGTGGCGGGCAACAGCGTGATCGGCAATGCGAGCGTGGTCGCGGCCAGGAGCAGGGTGTCGCGGTCGCCGAACGCGACCAGGTCCGCATCCCAGCGGCGCTGCGCCGCCAGGATGCACAATTCGGGACCGACACCGGCCGGCTCGCCTGGCACCAGCGCGAGTCTGGGCCTCATTGGGGCAGCGTCCGGATCAGTTCTCGGGCGGCGGGTTGCCCGACGGCATCGGCGCGTCGGCATCCTTGCGCCTGCTGCGCTTGCCTTCCTCGGGTGCCGGGGCGGTACTGTAGAAGTCGTTCGGATTCTCGGCATTGGCGCCGGTCCGGATGCTGACGTAAGCCTCGCCACGCATTTCGCGCAGGTAGCGTTCCCACTCGTCCTCCAGCTTGCGCTGGCCGATCGACTCGCGGACCTGGGCCCGCTTGTTGTCGTCGGTGACGTCGGCCTGGCGCGCGCCCACGCGCTGGACGATATGCCAGCCCGCCTGGGTCTTGAACGGGGCCGAGACCTGTCCGTCCTGCAGCGCGGTGACCTGGCCACCGAACTCGGGGCCGAACTCGTCCTGCGTGAACCAGCCCAGGTCGCCGCCGTTGGCCTTGCTGACGGTGTCTTCCGAGCTTTCCTTGGCCGTCTCGACGAAGTCCGCACCGCCGGCGATGCGCGCCCGCAGGGTGTCGATCTTGGTCTTGGCCTCACTGTCGCTGCTGGCGTTGGCGCCGGTGCGCACCAGAATGTGACGCGCCTGGTACTGGGTCACGCTGCGGCCTTCGGCCTGGGTGGCATCGCGCTTGGCGACCAGCTTCAGCAACTGGAAGCCGCTGGGGCCACGGATCGGGCCGAGCACGCCGCCTATATCGAGCGAGCGGATCGCATTGGCGAACGCGGCCGGGATCTCGTCGAGGCTGCGCCAGCCGAGGTCGCCGCCTTCCAGCGCGTTCGGGCTGTCGGAATAGCGCACCGCGGCCGCGGCGAACTCCATCTCGTTGCGATCGAGCAGGCCCTTGATGCCGTCGATCTTCTGCTGGCCGACATTGATCTGCTCGGGCGTCGCGCCTTCCGGCAGCGCCACCAGGATGTGCGCCAGCTGGAACTGCGAGCCGGCCTGCTGCGAAGCGAGCGCGGCATCGACCTCGGCATCGCTGACGCTGATGCGGCCCTGCGCGAAGCGCTGGCGCATGCGCTGGATCAGCAGTTCGTCGCGCAGCGAGGCACGGAAATCGTCGAACGACATGCCGTCGCGCGCGAGCTGCTGGCGCAACTGGTCGGGGCTGATGTTGTTCTGCTGGGCGATGCCGGAGACGGCGCTGTCGATTTCCTGGTCGCTGACGCGGACGCCGGTGCCCTGCGCGCGCGCGGTCTGCAGGCGCATCAGGATCAGGCGTTCCAGCACCTGGCGCTCGAGGATCGCGCGCGGGGGCAACTGGTCCTGGCGATTCGCGTACTGGCTCAGGATGTTGGCGACGGCACGGTCCAGTTCGCTCTTGAGGATCACGTCCTCATCGACGATCGCGGCGATGCCTTCGAGTGGCTGCGTCTGCGATGAGGTCTGTTGCGCATGCGCGGGAGCGCCAAGCAGCAACGCGGCGGACAGCAGCAGGATGGTCAGGTTTTTCATGGATTGGCGTCGCGGAAGGAGTCGTCGGTGTCGCGGTTCAGCTGGGACGGCGGCACGAGATACAGATCGTCTCGGTAATAGCCGAGAATAGCACGGCGCAACCGGCCCTCTGTGTCCGGACCGGCCGAGCCCAAGCCCTTGAATTCAAGCTCGAACTGGATCGCATCGTTCATTTCGCCCTGGCGGTTGCGCACGTAGCGACGTGCGACCACGCGCGCGGCCATGCAGCAGCTTTCCCACTGCACGCCGGCGATGCCTTCGAGCATCTGCTTGTCCAGCAGCGAGTAGTAGTAGCGCCCGACCAGACTCCAGGACGGCGAGATCGGGTACAGGAACGACAGGTCGGCCTGTTCGAGCAGGTCGCTCTGGGTGTTGGGATTGCGGCGATAGCGGTAGGACAGGTTGACGATGCCCTCGTCACGGATCAGGTAGCGCGTGCGCATGCTGACCAGATCGTCGCTACGGCTGCTCGGGTTCCACTGATAGCCCGCGCTGATGGTCCAGCGGTCGTTGATCGCATAGGTGGTATCGGAGATCCACGCCGACTTGCCCTGTCCGACCGGTGACTCACCGGGAATGAAGGTCTGCGAATCGTCGAAGTAGCGGATCTGGCCGATGCTGGCCGACAGCTTTTCGCGGCCGTCGGACTCGCGGATCATCCGCGTCGTCAACGCCAGCGTCAGCTGGTTGGCGTCGGCCTGGCGGTCGGCGCCGGAGTAGCGGTTGTCGCGGAACAGCTGGCCCCAGCTGAAGGTCAGCGGGCGGGTATCGAACAGCGGCAGGTTGGACTGGTCGCGGTAGGGCGCATTGAGATAGAACATGCGCGGCTCCAGCGTATGCAGGAAGCTGTCGCCCCGGAACTTCATGTTGCGCTCGAAGAACAGACCGGCATCCACGCTGGTGATCGGCATGCTGCTAGACGGCGAGCGGTCGCCATTGGCAGCCTCGTCGACACGGTAGCCCGTGTAACGCCACGCGACGGTGGGGCGGATGAACCAGCTCGCGCCTTCGATCGGTGCCGAAATGTAGGGCTTCAGATACAACCGCGTGCCGCCGGGACGCAGGCGTGTACCGTCTTGCCTGACGCTGGAATCGAGATGTGAAAACCGCGTCAGGTCGCTGTCCAGGCCTGCGACCAGCCAGTTGCCGAACGGTTGTTCCCAACGGAAGTAAGCGCGCGGCAGACGATGGTAGGCGACGGCGCTCTCAGGCAGGAGATAGTCGGTCAACTGGTAATAGTCGGCCACCACGCCCGCATTCCAGAACGCACTGCGCCCATAGACTCCCACGGAACTACGCAGGTAAGTGCCGACGTTGCCATCGAGATTGTTGCTGGAATCTTCCATGTAGCGCGGATCACTGATCCAGGCCACGTTCGCCCGAGCCTGCCAGGTCCGGTCGATGCGCTGTGTTCCGCGATAGCCGAACATCGCGCGATCTTCCTTGCGGTAGTTCTCCGGGCGTATGCGAGGATCGGCGATCTCGTCGGCACGTTCGCGGGTGGTCAGGTTGTCCGATGGCAGATACTCGGCCTCGAACACCCCTTGGCCCCCGTCCCGCAGATAACGGAACTCCGCACCCAGCTGGATGCCGCGTTTGCTCATGAAGCGCGGTTCCAGCGTGAGGTCGTAATTCGGTGCCAGGTTCAAGTAGATCGGCTGCCGCCAGTCGAGGCCATTGCGGCCCGAGTTGCTGATGCTCGGATACAACAGGCCGGTCGTGCGGCGGTCATCGATGGGAAACGCGAACCACGGGATGTACAGCACCGGGATCTTGCCCACGCGCAGCTTGGCGCCGCGGGCGACACCCATGCCGGTATCGGTATTGACGTCGATTCGGCGCGCCTGCAGTTCCCACATCCGCTGACTGGGCGGGCAGGTCGAGTAGGTCGAGCCATGCATGCGGCCTTCGGCGCCGGCCATCTCGATCCGCTCGGCGCCGCCGTTGCCGCGCCGCTCCACCAGCTGGTAACGGACGTTGTCGATCTTGTGCGACTCGGTGTTCTGGTCGCCTTCCAGGCGGTCGGCAATGATGCGCATGCCCGAATCTTGGTAGCGCACGTTGCCGGTGGCGGTATAGGTGCCGGTCTCCTGCGAGTACTGCAGGTCGTCGGTGCCCAGGAACTGGTCGCCACGGCGCAGGGTGACGTTGCCGCTGACGTTGACGCTGTCGCCGTCGATGCCGGTGACCGCATCGCCATCGACATCGGTCGGCTGCTGTTCGCGCTGGGCGATGCCGCCGACGGGTGGCTGCGCATCCATGAACGATGGGATGGCGTCCTCGATCGGGCACAGCGACCAGTCCGGTGGCCGTTCATCATCGTCCGCATGGGCCGCCAGCGACATTGCGATCAACAGCGGCAGGGGAAGCAGACGGAAAGCTGGGCGCACGCGCGAGGCCATCATCGACGGGAAAGAACGCTAGCTTGCCGCAAGCCCGCAGGGGCGGCAATGCGACCGGCACGGAGCGATTCATTCTCGCCGGCCGCGCGGTCGCCTCCAGGCGAGCGGATGAAACGCCGGCTGAATGGGGTGTGAGGAGCGGCCCCAGATCCTGACGCCATCGCGTGCCCGCTCATGCCGCCACTCCGGGCTGCGTTCCGGCCTGCAGCGCCTGGACATGGGCGACGCTGCATTCGCGCAAGGCCTGCAGGTCGTAGCCGCCTTCGAGCGTCGAGACGATGCGGCCATCGGCATGCTTTGCAGCCAGGGCCAGCAGTTCACGGGTGATCCAGGTGAAATCCTCGGCTTCGAGCTTCAGGTTGGCCAGCGGGTCGCGCCAGTGGGCGTCGAACCCGGCCGAGACCAGGATCAGCTGCGGTGCGAAGGCGTCGATCTCCGGCAGCAGGCGCTCGCGCCAGATCGCGGCGAAGCGCTGGCCGTCGGTCCCGGCCGGCAATGGCTGGTTGAAGATGTTGCCGACGCCCCGCTCGTTGCGGTCGCCGGTATCGGGGAACAGCGGTGCCTGGTGCGTGCTGAGGTACTGCACGCGTGGCTCGTGTTCGAAGATCGCCTGGGTGCCATTGCCGTGGTGGACATCGAAATCGATGATCGAGATCCGTGAGAGGCCATGGCGCTCGAGCGCATGCGCCGCGGCGACGGCGACGTTGTCGAACAGGCAGAAGCCCATCGCCAGGTCGCGGGTCGCGTGGTGGCCGGGCGGGCGCACCGCGCAGAACGCGGCATGCACCTCGCCGTGCATCACCGCGTCGACGGCGGCGACGCCCGCGCCTGCGGCACGCAGGGCCGCCTCGCCGGACTGCGGCGACAGCACCGTGTCCTGGTCCAGCGCGATCCGTTCGTCGGGATGAAAGTCCAGCACCCGCCGCAGCAGGATGTCGTCGTGCACGCGCGCCAGTTGGCCGCGCGTCGCGCGCGGCGCCTCATGCCATTCCAGCCCGGTGACATGCCTGCGCAGCGCATCGTTGACGGCGATCAGGCGGTCGGCCGATTCCGCATGGTCGGGGCCGGTGTCATGGGCCAGGCAGGCGTCGTGGGTGTAGATGGCGACGCGGTTCATCGTGAAGCCTCGCAGGCAGGGAGTCGGGCGGGAGATGGCGCCGTGTCGCAGGACAATGCACCTTTGCACCTCTGCGCGTCACGCCGTTGAGGAGGGTGTGCGCCGCGCACCTGTGTAGCGCATGCCTGCAAAGCAATGATGCCGTCGTGATGTGGGAGGGGCCCGGCGACCCTGGCGGCCGCGATGGCCCTGATTGCGTGTCGCATGCGCTCCCTCGCCAGCCCCAGCCCTGGAAATTGCGTGTTGACCGCGCAGTCCGTGCTGGCGGAGCCGGTCCCCGCAGGCTCGGCCAGCCGGCCAGGACGTCGAGCCAGCCTATCACCGCTGGCGGCGGGCGTGCTCCCACAGCACCTCGCCATGGCCATCGGCCCGGGCCAGCACCCGCGCCAGCACGAACAGCAGGTCCGAGAGCCGGTTGAGGTAGCCGATCGCCTCCGGCCGCACCGCTTCTTGGCGTGCCAGCGTCACCGTCTCGCGCTCGGCCCGGCGCACGATGGTGCGGGCCAGGTGGCAGCGGGCAGCCGCTTCTCCGCCGCCGGGCAGGATGAAGTCCTTCAGCGGTGGCAACGCGGCGTTGTGCTCGTCCAGTCGCTGCTCGAGCCGGTCGATGTCGACCTGCTGGATCGCGGCATGGCCGGGGATGCAGAGTTCGCCGCCCAGATCGAACAACTGGTGCTGGATGGTCGTCAGCAGCGCGCGGATGCCGTCGTCCAGGCCGGGAACCGCCAGCAGCAGGCCGATCGCCGAATTGGCCTCGTCGACCGTGCCGTAGGCGTTGACCCGGTCGGCGTCCTTGGCCACGCGGCTGCCATCGCCGAGGCCGGTCGAGCCGTCGTCGCCGGTGCGCGTGTAGATCTTCGACAGCCGGTGTCCCATCCGTGCAGGCGATGCCGCGGGTCAGCGCTGCGGGTTGCGGACGCTGGCGGCGACCGAGGCGTGCAGGGTCTGCGCGATCGCGACATGGGCGACCGCAGCCAGCGAAACGTACATCGCCGTGACCCGCAGGTACGGGACGAACCAGTCGAGCCAGTTTTTCGCCCAGCCGGCGACGCTTGGGGCGGCGACGACATCGCTGGTCCAGTAGAAGCCGCCCTGCGCGAACAGGTGGCAGACTGCGACCGAGGCCACCAGCGCGACCGCCAGCCGGCCCAGGCCGCGCCATTGCAGGCCGCCCTGGCCGCGCTGCAACCACCAGCCACCGGCCCACATCGCGACATGCGCCGGGACCAGCGCCCAGTAGCCGGGTGAGATGCAGTAGTGGCTCCAGAAATCCAGGCCTTGGCCGCTGATGACGAACCAGTCGACCACCACCGCCAGCGCCATCAGCGCCGGGAAGGCCCAGCGGGTCCATTGGCTGAGGTAGAAGCCGCCGATGAAGAACACCGCCCAGGAGGCATCGGGCACGGCCGCGAAATGGTGGACGCGGGTGGCCGCCATCAGCGTGGCGAGCAGCGCAAGGATCGCGATGCGGGACGTCACGGTGAGGGTGGGGGCGCTGGGCATGGCGGCAACTCCGGTACGGCGATGGGGCTGGTCCAGCCGGAAGCGGCTGGCGGACTTTGGCAGGTGCCCAGTCTAATCCAATGGCCGTAAGATCCGGGATGGGCGTGGCGGCGGGCCCCGGATGCGGCCAGTGCAGCTCCAGGCCTGATCCGGGCGAGCTCCGGCCTGGAGGGCCAGTCCGGGTGACGCGTCCAGATGGCGACGTCGAGCCGATATCATGGCCGCATGAACCCATCACACCAAGTCCTGATCGTCGGTGGCGGACTCGTGGGCGCCAGCCTGGCGATCGCACTCGACCGTATCGGCGTCGATGTTGGCCTCATCGAAGCGACCCCGGCGGGCGAGATGCCCACCGTCTTCGACCAGCGCAACCTCAGTTTTGCCGAGGCCACCGTCAACGCGCTGTTGGCGCTGGGCGTGCTGCAGGCGCTGCGCCAGCCCGGCGGGTCGATCCGTCGCATACACATCAGCCGCCAGGGCGACTTCGGCCGTGCCACCCTGCAGGCCTCGGATTACGGGCGCGACGCTTTCGGCCAGGTCGTGGTCGCGCGTGACTTCGGCCAGGCGCTGGAAGCCAGGCTGGGCGCACTGCGTGGACTGAGCCGTTACCGCCCGGCACGCTTCGTCGGATTCGAGGACGATCGCGACGGCATGCGCCAGGTGCGCATCGCCACAGCTGGCGGCGAGCAGGTGCTGTCGACGCGGCTGGTGGTCGCCGCGGATGGCAGCGACAGCGACGTCCGCGCGGCGCTCGGCATCGGGATCGATCGCCACGACTACGGGCAGCGTCTGTTCGTGGCCCAGTTGCATGGCGAGCGTGCGCCCGACGGCACCGCCTATGAGCGCCTGACCGATCACGGGCCGACGGCCCTGCTGCCGCGAGGCGACCGCAGCTACGGCCTCGTGCACGGGGTGGCTGTGGAGGAGGTCGACCGCGTGGCGGCGCTGGACGATGCGGCCTTCGTCGCCCGGACCCAGGCGATCTTCGGCTGGCGTGCCGGCCGTTTCACGCGCGTGGGTACGCGCAGCGTCTATCCGGCGGTGCGCACGGTGGCACGGTGCACGACGGCGCATCGCGCGCTGCTGGTCGGCAATGCCGCGCAGAGCCTGCATCCGATCGGTGCGCAGGGATTCAACCTGGGCTTGCGCGATGCGCTGACGCTGGCCGAGCTGCTGGAACAGGGCGTCGCCGCGAATGAGCATCCGTTCCGGGATCCGGGCAGCGATGCGCTGCTGCAGGCCTATGTCGCGCGTCGCGAGGAAGACCGGCGACGGACCCTGGCGTTCTCCGATGGACTGGCGCGGATCACCGCCAACGATGCGGCCTGGTTGCGCCCGGCACGCAGCCTGGGCCTGCTGGCCATCGACCGCCTGCCGGCGCTGCAGTCGATGCTGGCAGGCAGTGCGATGGGCTATCGCGGCGACGTGCCGGCGCTGTGCCGGGCGATCTCCGCATGAGCGGGCTTGGCATGAGCCGGCGCGGCCTGCGCGACGTGGTCGTGGTCGGTGGCGGTGTCGTCGGTGCGGCCTGCGCCCTGGCGCTGGCCGAGCAGGATCTGGACGTGGTGCTGATCGAGGCCGCGCCGCCCGCGTCCTGGTCGGCGACGGCGCGCGATCTGCGCGTCTATGCGTTCGCGCCCGACAACGCCGCACTGCTGTCGCAGCTCGGGGTCTGGCCCTCGGTCGTGCGTGCACGCGCGCATCCTTACCGACGCATGCAGGTCTGGGATGCGGCCGGCGGCGATGCATTGACGTTCGATGCCGATGCGCTGGCCCGTCGCGAGCTGGGCTGGATCGTCGAACACGGCCTGCTGGTCGATCGCCTGTGGCAGGCCTTGCAGGCCAGCCGCGTGGAACTGCGCTGCCCGGACAAGGTGGTCGAGCTCGAGCGCACGCCCGCGCGCGACACCTCCGAGCGGGGCGCGCCTCAGCCGGGTGGCGACCGCGTACAACTGCGCCTGGCCGACGGCGGCCGACTGGAGACGCGCATTGCGATCGCCGCCGATGGCGCGGCATCGACGTTGCGCACGCTGGCCGGCATCGACGTCGACGCGCATGCCTATGGCCAGCGCGGCGTGGTCGCCTATGTGCAGACCGAACGGCCGCACGCGGACACCGCCTGGCAGCGCTTCCTGCCGACCGGACCGTTGGCGCTGCTGCCCTGCGCTGATGGCAGTTGCTCGATCGTCTGGACGCTGCCCGACGATGAGGCCGCGCGCGTGCTGGCGCTGGACGACGAGGCGTTCTCGCGTGAGATCACGCATGCCTTCGATGCCCGTCTCGGTCACATCCATCCGCTGTCGAACCGCGTGGCGTTTCCGCTGCGGCGGCAACTGGCGGCGACCCAATACGAAGGCCGCGTGCTGGTCATCGGCGATGCCGCGCATGCGGTGCATCCGCTGGCCGGGCAGGGCGTCAACCTGGGCCTGCGCGACGTCTCGGCGCTGCAGACCTCGGTGGCCGATGCGCGCCGGCGCAACATCGCCTGGGAGGGTCCGCAGCGCCTGTCGCGCTGGGCGCGCGTGCGGCGCAGCGAGAACACGGTGGCGGCCTACGCCTTCGATGGCATCAACCGCCTGTTCTCGAACGACCGTGTCGGCCAGACCCTGCTGCGCGGCCACTTGCTCGGCATCGCGGGGCGCATGCCGGCCCTGGTCAACGGTTTCTGGCGCCGCGCCTCAGGCCTGTAGCAGTGGGGATGGCCGCCGATCGCGCGGCGTGCCCGGGTTGCAAGGCGCGGCCATGGCCCGCGCCTGCGCTGCGCGCAACGACCGCGCAGCGATGCTGCATCGATCGCTATCCATCGCTCAATGCGCGGGCGCGCGACAGCCGCCACGCAGGCGCTTGATGCCGCTGACCAGCAACAGCACCAGGCCGCCGGCGACGATGCCGACCACGGCGTTGATCAGGGTCGGCGTCAACGCGCCGACGACGCTGCCGATGGCCGGCAACGATGCCGCGCTGACCGCGGTCTCGGTGATCCATTCGTGGACCGCGTGCACGCCGTGGGTCAGGATGCCGCCGCCGACCAGAAACATCGCCGCGGTGCCGACCACGCTGAGCGTCTTCATCAGCCACGGCGCGGTACGCAGGATGCCGCGGCCGAGTGCGCCGAGCGCACCGGTGCGGCGGCTGAGGTACAGGCCGGCGTCGTCGAGCTTGACGATGCCCGCGACCAGTCCGTAGACGCCGATGGTCATGATCACCGAGATGCCGGTGACCACACCCGCCTGCACGGCGAACGCGCTGGTCGCCACCGTGCCCAGGCTGATGACGATGATCTCGGCCGACAGGATGAAGTCGGTGCGGATCGCGCCCTTGATCTTGTCCTTCTCCAGCGCGACCAGGTCCACGTCGGGATTGGCGACCGCCTGCACGTGCGCGCGCTGGTGCTGCTGTTCTTCCTGCTTGCGGCCGTGCATCAGCTTGTGCGCGACCTTCTCGAAACCCTCGTAACACAGGAACAGGCCGCCGATCATCAGCAGTGGCGTGATCAGCCATGGGATGAACGCACTGATCGCCAGCGCCGCCGGCACCAGGATCAGCTTGTTGCGCGCCGATCCCTTGGCGACCGCCCAGACCACCGGCAGCTCGCGGTCGGCCCGGACGCCGCTGACCTGCTCGGCATTGAGCGCGAGGTCGTCGCCGAGCACGCCCGCGGTTTTCCTGGCCGCCACCTTGGTCATCACCGACACGTCGTCGAGCACGGTGGCGATATCGTCGAGCAACACCAGCAGGCTGGAAGCCATGGTCGGATCCGGTCGGAGTAGGAAGGGGGCGCGCGATTGTAGCCGTGCGCGGATCGTCAGCGCGTGGACAGCACCAGCGCGTACGCGGCCAGCCCGAACGCCAGTACCGCGGCGGTGGCCGCGACCAGGGCCAGGCGGTCGATGCGCTGCATGCGCCGCTCCATGCGGTCGGCGCCGGCCTGCAGCGCCTGCAGGGTCTGCTGCATGTCGCTGGCCAGCTTTCCGATCGAGTCCGCATTCTGGCTGGCGGCATCCTGCAGTTCGCCGATCTGCGCATTGATGACGTCCAGCCGCAGCTGCTCGCGGGGATCGGCCGGTGGCGGCAGGCGCGTGAAGATCGGCCGCGCAAGGCGGACGATCTCGGGCAGGTAGGGGGCGACGATGGTGATCCAGCTCGCGGCCATGGCGGGTCCTCGGGGAATGCGGTGGGCGCCGGCGGGGCGACGCGCGACGCGAGCGGGTTCGCTGCCGCGCGAGACTGGTCGCCTGTCTACTTCTGGGTGCTGGCGAAGACGGTGATTTCCTCGCGGTCGTGATACAGCTGGCGCGCCCGCAGCGTCAGCGGCCGGCCGGCCTCGCGGGTGAACAGGTCCAGGCTCAACTGGGTCTCCTGCCAGCGCTTCTTCATCGGCAGCTTGAGGTTGAAGATCGCGTGCCGGCACCAGCCTTCGCGGAACCAGGTCGCCATCCGTTCGGCGACCCTGCGCGGCTGTTCCACCATGTCGCAGACCATCCAGTCCAGCGGACGCTTGGGCTGCCAGCGGAAGCCGTCGGCCTGCAGGTGCTCCACCCAGCCCATGTCGAGCACATGCGAGCGCAGCGGACCGTTGTCGATCGCGCTGACCTGCAGGCCCTGGCGGGCCAGCACCCAGGTCCAGCCGCCGGGTGCCGCGCCAAGATCGGCGGCGGTCATGCCGTGCTGGATCAGGGCACTGCGTTCGTCCGGGCTCATCAGGCTCAGCAGCGCTTCCTCGAGTTTCAGCGCCGAGCGCGATGGCGCCTCCTGCAGCAACTTCAGTCGCGGGATGCCCTGCGGCCACGGCGCACTGTCGCGCGGATGGCTGCGTGCCAGCAGGACATGGTCGCCGGCGAGGAAGCACACATGCAGGCGCGGCAGGCGGGCATCGTCGCGGGCGGTCAGGAAGCCGCGCTGCCGCAACGCAGGACGCAACGCGTTGCCGAAGCTGCGCGCCAGCCCGGACAGCGGCTTGCCGCCCTCCGAATCGGGATGTTCGACCCACAGCTCGCCATAGCGACCGCCGAACGCGAGCGCGTCGAGGATCGGCGTGATGCGATCGGTGGGCGACATGCCGGCGATCTCGGCCACCAGGTCCAGGCGTTGGCGCGCGAAGATCAGGTCCTGCCACGGCATCGCACCCGCGAGCGGCCCCGGGGTGATGAACACCACGTAGCCATCGTCGCGCCGGGTGCGCGCATAGCCATGGACGCCGACGCGGGCCGCATGGTCGGCCAGTTCGGCGGCGAGATCGGGCTCGAAGCCGGCGCGGCAGTAGCACAGCAGGCCATGCAGTCGCGGACCGTCCTGTGGGCTGCCGTCTCCGGATGCGCGCCCGTCGGGGGCCTGCGCTTCCGCCGGCGGTGCTTCAGGGGGCTCTGTTTCGGCAGCTTGCGCTTCGGGCGCCTGTATTTCAGGGGCCAGCACTTCAGGCGCGTGCTCTGTCTGCGCATCCGCTTCGGGCGCGTCCGTGTCGGCATTGCGGTGTTCGGTGGCGCCGTCTTCGGGGCCGCGGTGTTCGGGAAGCATGTTCAATAGTGTTCGCCATCGCTTTCGCCGTACTGCTGCAGCACGGCGCGGGCATCGTCGCGCAGCAGGTCGCGGACGACCTCGATGCCACGCCGGTTGAGCTCGCCGATCCAGTCGGCGGGCAGGGGGCCTTCGTCGAACGGTGTCAGCGCTTCGACATCCTCGGCGCGCGCACCGATCAGCAGGCGGTCGATGCCGGCCCAGATCGTGGCGCCGAAGCACTGGCAGCACGGCTGCGACGAGGTCGCCAGCACCATCGGGCCGCCGTGTTCGTTGAGGCGCGGGGTCTGCAGCCGCTGTTGCGCCAGCATGTAGGCCATCGTCTCAGCATGCGCCAGCGAGCAATTGTGCGGCAGCACGCGGTTGACGCCGATCGAGATCAGCCGGTCGCCGGGTCCGAACACCGCCGCGCCGAACGGGCCGCCGGTGCGCGCATCCACGTTGTGGCGCGACAGCTCGATCGCGAGCGCGACCTTGGCCTCGTCGCCTGCGTAGCTGCGCTCGGTGTCGACCGCGTCGTGGATCCACGGCGGCAGGGTCAGGTGGACTTGTGCGTAGAGCATCGTGGACCTGTGGTCGGGGGAGGGCGGCTGTCTCGGGATGCGCCCGTCATCTGGACGCCAGTGTATGTCGATCCTCGCAGGCGGACGTTGAACGCGGCGTTGTCGTTGCCGTGCGCCGCGCATGACGTGGCGGGCCGATGTCGCGGCCGCTGAGGTGGCAAATGGGTGGTGTTGCATGTGCCTGTCCTGCGCATGGCACGCGCAGCGGACAGGTCCGGCCGCTGCGCGATGCCGGCTGCCACTGCCACAGGCCGCGCCGGTCGATGGACTGTCGTGCAGGCCCGGGTCTGACCTCGCCCGAGCCCAGGCCCGGTGTCTGGTCAGGCTTGGCTTCTATCGAGTCCGGCTTCTATCAGGCCTGCGCTGCCCAGGTGTCGCGCAGCGTCACGCTGCGGTTGAACACCGGCGCCTGTGCCCTGTGGTCGCGACGGTCGGCGACGAAATAGCCGGTGCGCTCGAACTGGAATGACTGCTCCGGGTCCGCCGCAGCCGCCGCCGGTTCGACATAGCCGCGCACGCTGCGCCGGGAGTCCGGATTGAGATGGTCGCGATAGGTCTTGCCGTCGCTGTCGTCGTCCGGGCTGGGTACCAGGAACAGGCGGTCGTAGAGCCGGATCTCGGCTTCCACGGCGTGGCGGGCGCTGACCCAGTGGATCGTGCCCTTGATTTTGCGGTTGGCGCCTTCCATGCCCGGCCGCGACTCGGGGTCCAGCCAGCCGCGCAGCTCGACGATCTCGCCGGCCTCGTTCTTGACCACCTCGTCGACGCGGGCGATGCCGGCGCCGCGCAGGCGCACTTCGCCGCCCGGCACCAGCCGTTTCCAGCCCTTGGGCGGGACTTCGGCGAAATCCTCGCGCTCGATCCACAGCTCGCGCGAGAACGGCACCTGGCGCTGGCCGAACGCCGGGTCCTTGGGGTGGTTGGCGAAGTCCAGCGTCTCCTCGAAGTCCTCGGGCAGGTTGGTCAGCACGAACTTCAGCGGGTCGACCACGGCCATCCGGCGCGGAGCGCTGGCATCGAGATCGTCGCGCAGCGCGCCTTCCAGTACCGAGAAGTCGAGCAGCGAGTTCTGCTTGCTGATGCCCACGCGGTCGACCAGCAGGCGCAGGGCCGATGGCGTGTAGCCACGGCGGCGCAGGCCCTGCAGTGTCGGCATGCGCGGATCGTCCCAACCATCGACCAGGCCGTCCTGGACCAGCGCCACCAGCTTGCGCTTGCTCATGACGGTGTAATTGATGTTGAGCCGCGAGAACTCGATCTGGCGGGGCTTGGCGGCGACGTTGGGCAGTCCGCGCGCGGTCAGCGAGGCCAGCAGCCCGGGCGAGCCGGCCAGGTCGACCCGGTCCACGCACCAGTCGTACAGCGGCCGGTGATCCTCGAACTCCAGCGTGCACAGCGAATGGGTGATGCCCTCGACGGCGTCGCCCAGCGAGTGGGCGAAGTCGTACATCGGGTAGATCGGCCAGTCGTTGCCGGTGTTCTGGTGTTCGACGTGCTTGATCCGGTACAGCGCCGGATCGCGCAGGTTGATGTTGCCGCTGGCCATGTCGATCCTGGCGCGCAGGGTCCGCGCGCCGTCCGGGAACTCGCCGGCCCGCATGCGCCGGAACAGGTCCAGGTTGTCCTCGACCGACCTGTCGCGGAAGGGCGAATTGCGACCAGGTTCGGTCAAAGTGCCGCGATAGGCCCGGACCTGCTCGGCGTCGAGGTCGCAGACGAAGGCGTCGCCCTGGCGGATCAGCTTCTCGGCCGCCTGGTAGAAGACCTCGAAATAATCCGAGGCATGGCGCAATTCGGCCCACGCGTATCCCAGCCAGCGGACGTCGTCCTGGATCGCGCGGACGAACTCCGGATCCTCCTTTGCCGGGTTGGTGTCGTCGAAGCGCAGGTTGCAGCTGCCGGCGAATTCCTGCGCCAGCCCGAAGTCCAGGCAGATCGCCTTGGCATGGCCGATATGCAGGTAACCATTGGGTTCGGGCGGGAAACGGGTGCGGATGGCCTGGTGCTTCCCGCTGGCGAGATCGTCGCGGACGATCTGGCGGACGAAGTCCTGCTTGCGGGCTGCCGGGGCATCCGGGGTGACGGCGTCGGCAGTGGAGGTCTCGATGGTCATTCGCAGGAAAGGCGCAGTGCGCGGCAGGAAAGACCGACAAGTTTAGCCGAGGCGGGCAGGGCCGGGATCGTCAGGCAGGGCGTTTCATGCCTCATAATGTGACCGGGGCACGGATAGTTGGCATGGAAGTTGCTCGGGGCTAATGGACTTGCCGTGCCGGATTCCGTGGGACATGCGAATGCGCGCTGATTGCCAGACACAGGGATTGCCGGGGAGCGCCATCGGACGCGTAGCCCGCTG
>NZ_JBUBPF010000017.1:0-62844 GCF_054902115.1 Luteimonas sp. RIT-PG2_3
GAAGTCATCGCATGAGCACATCCGCATCCGAGCACGTACGCATTTTCGACACCACGCTGCGCGACGGTGAGCAATCACCGGGCTGCAGCATGACGCCGCAGCAGAAGGTCGTGATGGCGCGTGCGCTTGCCGAGCTTGGCGTGGACATCATCGAAACCGGCTTCCCGGCCAGCTCGCAGTCCGACCGCGAAGCCGCCGCGCTGATCGCCCGCGACCTGCGCAGCACCACCCTGGCCGTGCTATCGCGCTGCCTGCCGACCGACATCGAGGCATCGGCGCGCGCGCTCGACGGCGCCGCCCGGCCACGCATGCATGTGTTCCTGTCGACCAGCCCGCTGCATCGCGAGCACAAGCTGCGCATGACCAAGGAACAGGTGCTCGAATCGATCGCCCGAAACGTCGCGCATGCGCGCCGACTGGTCGACGACATCGAGTTCTCGGCCGAGGACGCGACCCGTACCGAGGAAGACTTCCTGGCCGAGTCGATCGCGGTCGCGATCGCCAATGGCGCGACCACGATCAATGTCCCCGACACCCTGGGCTACACCACGCCCGAGGAAATCCGCGGTCTGTTCCAGCGCCTGATCGCCAACGTTCCCGGCGCGAAGAATGTCGTGTTCAGTGCGCATTGTCACAACGACCTGGGCATGGCCGTCGCCAACTCGCTGGCCGCCATCGAAGGCGGCGCGCGCCAGGTCGAGGCCACGATCAACGGCATCGGCGAGCGCGCTGGCAACTGCGCGATCGAGGAACTGGCGATGGCGCTGAAGGTGCGCAACGCCTACTACGGCGTCGACAGCCGCCTCGACACCCGCCGCCTGGTCCCGACGTCCCAGCTGCTGACGCGTCTGATCGGCATGCCGGTGCAGCGCAACAAGGCGATCGTCGGCGAGAACGCGTTCGCGCACGAGTCCGGCATCCACCAGCACGGCATGCTGCGCCACCGCGGCACCTACGAGATCATGAACCCGTCGGACGTCGGCTGGCCGGACACCAAGATGGTGCTGGGCCGCCACAGCGGCCGCGCCGCGGTCGGCCATCGCCTGCGCGCGCTGGGCTATACCGTCGAGGACGAGCAGCTCGACCAGGTGTTCGAACAGTTCAAGGCGCTGTGCGAGCAGCAGCGCGTCGTCGAGGACGACGACCTGGAGCGCCTGATCAACGGCGGCCTCAGCGGCCAGGGCTATCGCCTGGCGTCGATGACCGTCAGCGACCGTGGCCAGCGTGCCAGCGCGGACGTCGAACTGTCCGATCCCAGCGGCAACAAGCTCAGCGAGAGCGCGCTCGGCGATGGTCCGGTGGACGCGCTGTTCGCCGCGCTGTCGGCCGCGACCGGCGTCAAGCTGGCGCTGGAGAGCTACAGCGTGCACAGCGTCGGCGTCGGCGCCGATGCCCAGGGCGAGGCGACGTTGAGCGTCCACCATGACGACATCGCCTACCAGGGCACCGGCACCAGCCGCGACATCATCGAGGCCAGCGCGCTGGCCTGGTTGGACGTCGCCAACCGCGTGCTGCGCAACCGCCAGTCGCCGCCGGCTGCACGGGTCGCCGCGACCGCGTCCGCCGCCAGCAAGCCCGCCATCCCCGCATGAACCACCGCACGCATCCGGGACAAGCCATCGTCCCCCGTCCCGCCCGATCCGGAGCCCGCCAGAGTCCGCCATGACTGTCGCCAGCAACACAGCCAAGACGCTGTACGAAAAACTGTGGGACGCGCACGTCGTCGTGCCCGAGAGCGATGCCGCCCCCGCGGTGTTGTACATCGACCTGCACCTCATCCATGAAGTCACCTCGCCGCAGGCATTCACCGAACTGAAGTCGCGCGGGCTCAGGCCGCACCGGCCCGACCGCACCAAGGCGACGATGGACCATTCCACGCCGACCCTGCCGGCCGGCCCCGATGGCCGCTATACGTACTACACCAGCGCCTCCGAGGCGCAGGTCGACATGCTCGCGCGCAACTGCGAGGAATACGGCATCGAGCTGTTCGACATGTATTCCGACAAGCGCGGCATCGTCCACGTGATCGCACCCGAGCAGGGCTTCACCCAGCCGGGCATGACGATCGTCTGCGGCGACAGCCACACGTCCACGCACGGCGCGTTCGGCTCGCTGGCGTTCGGCATCGGCACCAGCGAAGTCGGCCACGTGCTGGCCACGCAGTGCCTGCTGCAGCGCAAGGCCAAGACGATGTCGATCACCGTCGACGGCGAGCTTGCGCGTGGCGTCGGCGCCAAGGACGTGATCCTGCACATCATCGGCATCATCGGCATGAACGGCGGTACCGGCCACGTGCTGGAATACCGTGGCTCGACGATCCGCGCGATGGACATGGAACAGCGCATGACCCTGTGCAACATGTCGATCGAAGCCGGCGCCCGCGCCGGCCTGGTCGCCCCCGACCAGGCGACGTTCGACTGGGTGGCCAAGACCCCGCGCGGCCCCAAGGGCGCGGACTTCGATGCCGCCGTCACGTACTGGAAGACGCTGCACAGCGACGATGGCGCACGCTTCGACGTCGAAGTGGTCATCGATGCCGCCGACATCCAGCCGACCCTGACCTGGGGCACGCATCCGGGCACCGCGATCGCCGTCAACACGCCGATCCCGGCCGCCAACGATGCCGCCGCGCAGAAGGGCCTGGACTACATGCACTTCGAATCCGGGCATGCGCTGGCCGGCCTGCCGGTCGACGTGGTGTTCGTCGGCTCGTGCACCAACGGCCGCCTCAGCGACATGCGCGAAGTGGCGCAGGTGCTGCGTGGCCGCAAGGTCTCGCCGAACGTGCGCATGCTGGTCGTACCAGGTTCGGAGATCGTCAAGCGCGACGCCGAGGCCGAAGGCATCCACGAGATCGTGCGCGCCGCCGGTGCCGAATGGCGCGAGCCGGGCTGTTCGATGTGCATTGCCATGAACGGCGACCTGGTCGCGCCCGGCCAGTTGGCCGTCAGCACCAGCAACCGCAATTTCGAAGGCCGCCAGGGTCCCGGTTCGCGCACACTGCTGGCATCGCCGATGACCGCGGCGTGGGCGGCGGTGAACGGCAAGGTCAGCGATCCGCGCGAACTGTTCTCTCCTTCCCAGCGTGAGGTCGCCTGATGTCCGCGTCATCCAGCCATGCCGGCGCGACGCCGGCCCACCAGGCCCCGGTCAACGACACCCTGGAGTTCCCGGTGCGGTCGCGCAGCGTCACGCTGGCGCAGACCAACATCGACACCGACCAGATCATTCCCGCGCGCTTCCTGTCGACGACCGAACGCAAGGGCCTGGGCAAGCACGCGTTCAATGACTGGCGCTGGCTCGGCGATGGCGCGCCCAATCCGGACTTCGCGTTCAACCAGGCGCAAAATACCGGACGCTCGATCCTGATCGCCGGGCGCAACTTCGGCTGCGGCTCCTCGCGCGAACACGCACCGTGGGCGCTGCGCGACCTCGGCCTGCGCGCCATCGTCAGCAGCGAGATCGCCGACATCTTCCGCAACAACTCGCTGAAGAACGGCCTGCTGCCGATCGTGCTCGACGAGGCCATCGTGCAGACGCTGATGGCGCGCCCCGACGACGAGCTGGTCATCGACATCGACCGCCGCGAACTGCGCACCCCGGGCGGCGACGTCCACCCCTTCCCGCTCGACGCGTTCTCGCGCACCTGCCTGCTCGAAGGCGTCGACGAACTGGGCTACCTGCTGGCCCGCCAATCCGACATCAAGGCTTACGAGGAACGTTCGAATGCGCGCTGACATTGTTGTTCTCCCCGGTGACGGCATCGGCCCGGAAGTCGCGGCCGCGGCCGTCGACGTGCTGCGTGCCATCGGCCAGCATTACGGGCACGACTTCCATTTCAGCGAACACGACATCGGCGGCATCGCGATCGACCGCCATGGCGAGCCGCTGCCGGCATCGACGCTGGACGCCGCCAAGCGTGCCGACGCCGTGTTGCTGGGCGCGGTCGGCGGCCCGAAGTGGTCCGACCCCAAGGCCACCGTGCGTCCGGAACAGGGACTGCTGGCGATCCGCAAGGCGCTGGGCCTGTACGCCAACCTGCGTCCGGTGCGCCCGCACAACGCCACCATCGGCGCATCGCCGATCAAGCCGCACCTGCTGGCCGGCGTCGACCTGCTGGTGGTCCGCGAACTGACCGGCGGCATCTACTTCGGCGACAAGACCCGCAGCGCCGACAGCGCCTCGGACCTGTGCACCTACAGCGTCGCCGAAGTCGAGCGCGTGGTCCGCCGCGCCTGCGAACTCGCGCGCCTGCGCCGCGGCCACGTGACCTCGGTCGACAAGGCCAACGTGCTGGAAACCTCGCGCCTGTGGCGTGAGACCGCGACGCGCATCGTCCGCGACGAGTTCCCCGACATCGCGCTGGAGCACCAGCTGGTCGATTCGATGGCGATGCACCTGCTGTCCAAGCCGCGCGCCTACGACGTCATCGTCACCGAGAACATGTTCGGCGACATCCTGACCGATGAGGCCTCGATGCTGGCCGGCTCGCTGGGACTGCTGCCATCGGCATCGCTGGGCCAGGGCACCGTCGGCCTGTACGAGCCGATCCACGGGTCGGCACCGGACATCGCCGGCAAGGGCATCGCCAATCCCTACGGCACGATCCTGAGCGCGGCGCTGCTGCTGCGGCATTCGCTGGGCCTGCAGGCCGAGGCGGCGGCGATCGAGGACGCGGTCGACGCGGCCCTGGAAGCCGGCGTGTTCAGCGCCGACCTCGCTGCCGGCGACACGGCATTGAGCACCACCCAGGTGACTGCGGCCGTGCTGCAACGCATCCAGGCCCTGGCGCAACCGAGCGAAGCCCACGGCTGAGCCCGCGCAGCGGTGTCGCCAGACGGTCGCCTGCGCCTGCGGGCGGCCCCTTCTTTCACGGCCCCGGCACCACCGAGGCCGTGATCGGTTCATGATCACCGTCATCCTCTTCGCCGCCATGGTCGACTCCGTCGGCCCCTAGCCAGTCCAGACCCCATGCCCGATTACCGTTCCAAGACCTCCACCCACGGCCGCAACATGGCCGGCGCACGCGCGCTGTGGCGCGCCACCGGCATGAAGGACGACGACTTCCACAAGCCGATCGTCGCGATCGCGAACTCGTTCACGCAGTTCGTGCCCGGGCACGTGCACCTCAAAGACATGGGGCAGCTGGTTGCGCGCGAGATCGAGCGCGTCGGCGGCGTGGCCAAGGAGTTCAACACGATCGCGGTCGACGACGGCATCGCGATGGGCCACGACGGCATGCTGTATTCGCTGCCGAGCCGCGAGCTGATCGCCGACGCGGTCGAGTACATGGTCAACGCGCATTGCGCCGATGCGCTGGTCTGCGTCTCCAACTGCGACAAGATCACGCCCGGCATGCTGATGGCGGCGCTGCGGCTCAACGTCCCGGTCGTGTTCGTGTCCGGCGGCCCGATGGAAGCGGGCAAAACCAAGCTGGCCGACCACAAGCTCGACCTCGTCGACGCGATGGTCATGGCCGCCGATCCCAATGCCACCGACGAACAGGTCGCGGCGGTCGAGCGCAGCGCCTGCCCCACCTGCGGTTCGTGCTCGGGCATGTTCACCGCCAACTCGATGAACTGCCTGACCGAAGCCCTGGGCCTGTCGCTGCCCGGCAACGGCACCACCCTGGCCACGCATGCCGACCGCGAGCAGTTGTTCCTGCAGGCCGCGCGCACCGTCGTCGAACTCTGCCACCGCTGGTATGGCGCCGAGGATCCGGGCGCGCTGCCGCGCGGCATCGCCACGTTCGAAGCCTTCGAGAACGCGATGATGCTCGACATCGCGATGGGCGGATCGACCAATACCATCCTGCACCTGCTGGCCGCCGCGCAGGAAGCCGGCGTGCCGTTCACGCTGCGCGACATCGACCGCCTGTCGCGCACGGTGCCGCAGCTGTGCAAGGTCGCGCCGAACACGCAGAAGTACCACATCGAGGACGTGCACCGTGCCGGCGGCATCATGTCGATCCTCGGCGAGCTTGCGCGCGGCGGACTGCTGCACACCCACGTGCCGACCGTGCACAGCCGCAGCCTCGGCGATGCGATCGAACAGTGGGACATCACCCGCACCGACAGCGAGCGCGTGCACACGTTCTTCAAGGCCGGCCCGGCGGGCATCCCGACCCAGGTCGCCTTCAGCCAGGCCACGCGCTGGCCCGACCTCGACGCCGACCGCAGCGAGGGCTGCATCCGCGACGTCGCGCATGCGTTCTCGGCCGAAGGCGGACTCGCGGTGCTGTACGGCAACATCGCCGTCGATGGCTGCGTGGTGAAGACCGCCGGCGTCGACGAATCCATCCACGTGTTCGAGGGCCGCGCCCGCGTGTTCGAGAGTCAGGACGACGCGGTCAAGGGCATCCTCGCCGACCAGGTGGTGGCCGGCGACATCGTGGTGATCCGCTACGAAGGCCCGAAGGGCGGCCCGGGCATGCAGGAAATGCTGTACCCCACCAGCTACCTGAAATCCAAGGGCCTGGGCAAGCAATGCGCCCTGCTGACCGACGGCCGCTTCTCCGGCGGCACCTCGGGCCTGTCGATCGGCCACGCCTCGCCGGAAGCGGCGGCCGGCGGCATGATCGGCCTGGTCCGCGATGGCGACCGCATCCTGATCGACATCCCGCAGCGCGCGATCAACCTGCTGGTGCCCGACGCCGAACTGGCGACGCGACGCGCGCAGCAGGACGCCAAGGGCTGGAAGCCCGCGCAGCCGCGCCCGCGCAAGGTCACCGCCGCGCTGAAGGCCTACGCCCTGCTGGCGACCAGCGCCGACAAGGGCGCCGTACGCGACCTCGAGAAGCTCGGCGACTGAGGATTGCAGGCGCGCGCTCAGGTGGGAGCGCGCGAACCGCAGGAAACACGCAACCGCGCCTCTCAGCCCGCGACGACGCGATCGCGACCCAGGCGCTTGGCCTCGTAGAGGCAGGTGTCGGCGCGCTGCATGACGGCGTCGTCGCTTTCCGGCGGCGTCCGCTGCACCACGCCGGCGCTGACGCTGCAGCGCAATTCATGCCCGTCGCCGAACAGCATCGGCATCGCACTGACCGCGCCACGAACGTTGTCGAGGGCGGCCACCGCGCGCGCCAGGGTCCAACCCGGGAACACCGCGATGAATTCCTCTCCGCCCAGGCGGCCGACGAAGGCATGCTCGCGATGGAGCAGGTCGTGCATGCGGCTGGCGATGCGTTCCAGGACCATGTCGCCGGCCTGGTGGCCATAGCGGTCGTTGACATGCTTGAAGCGGTCGACGTCGATGATCGCCACGCACAGCGGCCGGCCGTCGTGGTCGGCGGCCTGGATCGCGGTGGCGAGGAAGGCGTCGCTGGCACGCCGGTTGGGCAGGCCGGTCAGGGCATCGTGGCTGGCCTGGTGTTCGAGCTTGCGCAGCAGCGTTTCGCGTTGCTGCGCGGCCTGCTGCAGTTCCGCGTGCTTGCCGCTGAGTTCGCGCGTGCGCTGGGAAATCAGCGCTTCCAGCTGACGCTGCCGCCCACGCAGGTGGCGGCTCATCACCACATAGATCGCCGCCAGCAGCGCCAGCGTCAGCAGTGCGGCCACCGCGAAGAACCAGGGACGCTGCCACCACGGCGCCTCGACCTTGAACAGCAGCGTGCCGCGACTTTCCGGCACGCCGGTCCAGCCCTGCGGTGAGCGCGTGACCTGGACCTCGAAGCGCAGCTGTCCGGCCGGCAGGTTGGCATAGCTGACCTCGCGCGCGGCGCCGGCATCGACCCACTGCGCGTCCACCCCATGCAGGCGGTAGCGGTAGCGCAGGTTGCGCGGCTGGCGCAGGCTCATGCCCGCATAGGCGATCGTCAGCCGCTGCACGCCGTCGGCGTCGATGAGGTGACGCGCCGTCGCCAGTGAACGCGGCTGGCCATCGACCAGCACGCGCTCGAAGACCAGCGGGATCGGCATGCGCTGCTCGCGCTGCGCATGCTCGGGATCGATGATCGCGATGCCGGCGGCCGTCGGGATCCACAACGCGCCGTCCGCGGTGCGCCAGCCGGCCGGCGAACTGCCGCCGTTCGCTTGCCGGCTGGGCATGCCGTCGTCGCGCTCGAACAGCTCCAGCGCCAGCTGCGTGCGCGTGCCGGCATCGACCTCGTCGAACGCGGCGCGCGGAATCCGCAGCACGCCCAGATTGCTCGAGAACCACAGATGCCCCTGGTCATCCTCCAGCACGCGGAACAGCGCGTTCGCCGGCAGTCCGTGCTCGCGACCATAGCGCCGGAACCGGCCATCGCGGAAACGCAGTACGCCGCGATCGCTGGCGATCCACAGCGTACCGTCCGGATCGGCCAGGAAATCGAACGCCGACGTCGCCGGATAATCCTTGCCCGCGGTCCAGCTGCGCACCTGCCCCTTGGCATCGCGTCGCGCCAGCCCGCCGAACATGCCCACCCACAGCGTGCCATCGGCACTACGGAACAGGCTGCGGATCGGCAGGCCGCTGCTGCCGGGCAGGTCGACCTTGCGCACCTGGCCGTCCTGCCAATGCGACAGGCCGCGCTCGCTGCCGATCCACACGCCGCCATCGGCCTCGGCGAGCAGCGCGCGCACCTCGTTCGACGGCAGGCCATCGTTGCGATCGAGGGCGGATTGCGACGCCGCACCCGGACGATGGACCGGACCGGGGCCCGCACCGGTCACCTGCCCGCGCGTGCCATCGGCGTTGAAGCGCAGCACGCCACGGTCGTAGCTGCCCGCCCAGATGCCGCCGCCCTGCGCGGCCGCCAGCGACAGCACCGAGGAACCGGTTTCGCCGGGGCGCGGCAACAGCGTCTCGATGCTGCCGTCACGCAGTCGGCTCAGGCCTTCGGCATGGCCGATCCAGACCACGCCATCGTCCGTCTGCAGCACGCTGCGCACGTAATCGTTGCGCAGGCCCTGGTGTCGCCCCAGCGCGGATACCGGACCATCGGCGATCCGGAACAAGCCGTGCGTGGTGCCCAGCCACAGCAGGCCCTCGCGATCCTCGAACATCGCGCCGGTCGCTCGTCCGTCGAGGCCGTGGCGCGCATCGAGCTGCTGCCACTGCCCGCGCCAGTGGCGCAGCAGCGTGCCCGCCGACGTGATCGTCCACTGCGCGCCATGCCGGTCCTGCAGCACGCCCTCCGCGCTCTCCTCGCGCAAGCGCCGCAGGCCGGCCTCGTCGTAGCGCCAGACGCCGGTATCGCCGACGATCCAGACGCTGCCATCGTCCATCTCGGCCAGCGCCCGCACCACGCCGAGCGGCAGGCCGATGTGGTCGCCCAGGGGCTCGATGTCACCGGCGGGCCGGCCGGCATGCATGCGGTAGAGGCCGCGACTGCTGCCGATCCACAGGCTGCCGTCGGCGCGCGGCAGCAGCGCGTGGATCGTGCGCCGCTGCAGCAGGTCCGAGGTATCGACGCGTCGGCAGGCGCCGGCGCGATCCATCCGGTACAGGCCGTCGCCGGTGGCGACCCACCAGGCATCCGGCGCGGCGCGCGCCATCGTCCAGACATCCAGCGGGCCCAGTCCCGTGCACGCCTCGGACAGCGCGCCGGCCAGCGGCGCACGCACGACGCCGGCACGGATGCCGCCGAGCAGCATGCCGCGCTCGCCATCGGGGAGCAGCGTGCGCACCGGCAGGATGTCGCCGGGCCGCAGCGCATCGGTATCGATCGCCAGGAAGGCATGACCGTCGAAACGCGCCGCGCCTTCCCAGGTCGCGATCCACAGGAAGCCGTCGGACGATTGCGAGATATCGTGGATCTGGTTGTGCGGCAGGCCGTCGTCGGTCGCCCAGCGGGTGATCGTGTAGCGGTCGATCGACTGCGCCGGATCGAGCGCCCGCGCCGGCAACGCCCACGCCTGCACGACCAGCAGCAGCGCGATCGCCAGCACCGCACGCAGCGCGCCCGGCGCCGCAACCGCCCGGCGACCACGCCGCGCGACGCGCAGGCACGACGCCGCGACGGCGGCAAGCGCCCCCTGACGTCCACGCACGCGCACGCTTGCAGCGCCCAAAGGCCGCATCCGGATCCTGCGCGCCTGTTCAGCGCGCCC
The DNA here is from genome assembly GCF_054902115.1 of Luteimonas sp. RIT-PG2_3. Taxonomy (NCBI): domain Bacteria; kingdom Pseudomonadati; phylum Pseudomonadota; class Gammaproteobacteria; order Lysobacterales; family Lysobacteraceae; genus Luteimonas; species Luteimonas sp. RIT-PG2_3. The sequence goes on from NZ_JBUBPF010000017.1 coordinate 10,029, forward strand.
CTGTTCCTGTCCAGTCGCGAGTTTAATCGCTGCGCGCGCGGCCGATGTGCACGCGCCCGCTGGAATCGGCGTCGATCCCGGACCCGCGTCACAGCTCGGGTCGACCGCGACCGCGAGCGTTGCCCCGCCCCCAGCCACTCCTCCCTCCACGCCACTGCCACGCCACGGCCACGTCATGCGCGCCAGGACGGCGCGGCGCTTGCTCGGCATCGACGTCTATGTCGACGCGTGCGTCCGGGTGTGGTCCGCTGGGTCACCAGTCCGACCGCGTCCCGGCTCGTCGCGGCGCGCCTTGAACCAGGCGGCGTACAGCGCCGGCAGGAACACCAGCGTCAGGATCGCCGCCACGGTCAGCCCGCCCATCATCGGCCCGAAGAACACGCTTTGCGCCAGAGGAGGATCACCGGCAGGATCGCTGCCAGCGATATCCTGCCCGATCTGCAGGAGCAAGGTTCCTAGATAGAGCGTTGCTAGACCTCGACCTGACCGTGCTCCTGCGCTCCCGGCCTGTAGTCCTTCAGCGACTCGCGCAGCTTGTTTTTCTGCATCTTGCCGGTGGCACCAAGCGGGATCGCGTCTACGAACACCACGTCGTCGGGGGTCCACCACTTCGCAATCTTGCCTTCGTAGAACCTCAACAGTTCTTCTTTCGTGACTTCAGCGTCCGGCTTCTTGACGACCACCAACAATGGGCGTTCATCCCACTTCGGGTGGAACATGGCGATGCAACCGGCCATCGCGACCGCGGGGTGCGCCATCGCGATATTCTCGATATCGATCGAGCCGATCCATTCGCCGCCGGACTTGATGACATCCTTGCTGCGGTCGGTGATGTGCATGTAGCCGTCGGCGTCGATCGTCGCCACATCGCCGGTCGGGAACCAGCCGTTCCGCTTCGGGTCGGCAACGTCGCTGCCGAAGTACTGGTCCAGAATCCACGGCCCCTTGACCAGCAGTTCGCCTGAGGCCTTGCCGTCCCATGGTAGTTCATTGCCGGCATCGTCGACGATCTTCATGTCGACGCCGTAGACCGCACGTCCCTGCGTGCTTTGCACGGCGAAGCGCGCTGACTCTGACTGATCCAGGTGCTTGGACTTCAGCACAGCGGCGGTACCGACCGGGCTCATCTCCGTCATGCCCCAGGCATGGATTACCTGCACATCGTACTTGTCCTGGAACAGCTTCATCATCGCCGGCGGGCAGGCCGAGCCGCCGATGACCGTGCGCCGCATGCTGCCGAACGTCAGGCCGCCGGCCTCGACGTAGCCCAGCAGCCCCTGCCACACCGTCGGCACGCCGGCCGACATCGTGACGCCTTCGCTCTCGAACAGGTCGTACAGCGACTTGCCATCGAGTCCGGCACCGGGGAACACGAGCTTGCTGCCCGTCATGCAGGCAGCGTATGGCAGGCCCCAGGCGTTGACGTGGAACATCGGTACCACCGGCAGGATGGTGTCTCGCGCCGAGCAGTTCAGCGTATCGGGCAGCGCGATCGCGAAAGCATGCAGCAGTGTCGAGCGGTGGCTGTACAGCACGCCCTTCGGGTTACCGGTCGTACCGGACGTGTAGCACAGCGAGCTGGCGCGGTTCTCGTCGAAGATCGGCCACTCGTACTGGTCGTCCTGCGCCTCGATCAGATCCTCGTAACACAGCAGGTTCGCGACCTTGCTCGACGCCGGCATATGCGCGCGGTCGGTCATCGCGACGAAGTGGCGGACGGTCCTTGTGCGCGACGCGATCGCCTCGATCAGAGGCAGAAAGGTCATATCGAAGAACAGCACCTGGTCTTCGGCATGGTCGGCGATGTAGACGACCTGATCAGGGTGCAACCTCGGGTTCAATGTGTGCAGCACCGCGCCCGAGCCCGACACCGCATAGTAAAGCTCGAGATGGCGGTAGCCGTTCCAGGCCAGCGTGGCGCAGCGCTCGCCGTCCTTGATTCCGAGCGCAGCGAGCGCCTTTGCCATGCGGCGTGCACGTTTTTCCAGGTCGCGGTAGGTGTAGCGGTGGATATCACCTTCGACCCGCCGGGAGACGATCTGCTGGTCACCATGGTGCTTTCCGGCATGCACGATGAGGGAGGAAATCAGCAGCGGTTGTTGCATCATCAGGCCGTACATGGATGGTTGTCTCCGGGGCGGTGGCGACTTCGGCGCGGCACATCTCGCAGATGGGGCGATCTTTCCGAAGCGCGCGCAGCCTGCCCGCGGGGGCAGTACCGTTGTGGTACCGGCAACGGTGCGATCATCTCGCCCATAAACAGAAACAGCGCGCAAAAGTCGGTGACGCCATTGTGTCGTTGTGAGGACCTTCTCAGAACTTTTTCAAATTCATGTAGCGCTTGCCATCCCGCGCAGGTGCGGCGCTCGAATCCGCCGGAGCAGTTCTTGACATCGCATGACGTTGGGCCCGAAGGGTGGCCGGCATGGATGGCGGCCACAAAGACTCGCGACCATGCTCGACGAGATTATCACATGCAGTGCATGTCCCGCGTTCGGCCACGCGCGATCCGGCTGCCTCGCGACAGACTTCGAACAGGCTCTCAGCGCTCCCCGATTACCACTGCTTCCGACAGGCGCGGATCTTGAGTAGTTGATTCTTTCGTCGCCAAAACGATCCCGGGAATTATCGATCCGGCTCATGCCTGCAAGCTGTATCGGCAATGGACACTGAGGCGGCTTTTCACGTCAATGCACCATCTCGTTTGCCTCTGCTCCGGTTCCAGCACGCAGGCTTTCTTCGACAGCGGCAATGCAGGCGCTCGCACGGGGCGACCGGGTATCGTCGCGCACCACGAATCGCCCCGGTTGTGCGTCGGTCCGGATACGCCGTGCGCAGTCTTCAGCGGTGTGCAGTCTCTTCCCGCTCCACACGGAACCAGGCGGCATACAGCGCTGGCAGGAACAGCAGCGTCAGGATCGTCGCCACGGTCAGCCCGCCCATGATCGCCACTGCCATCGGCCCGAAGAACACGCTACGCGACAGTGGCACCATCGCCAGGATCGCCGCCAGCGCGGTCAGCACGATCGGCCGGAACCGGCGCACCGTCGCATCCACCACCGCGTCCCAGCGCGCGTGTCCGGCGGCGATGTCCTGCTCGATCTGGTCGACCAGGATCACCGAGTTGCGCATGATCATGCCGGCCAGCGCGATCGTGCCGAGCATCGCCACGAAGCCGAACGGCACCCGGAACACCAGCAGGAACAGGGTCACACCGATCATCCCCAGCGGCGCGGTCAGCAACACCAGCAGCGTGCGCGAGAAACTGCGCAGCTGCAGCATCAGCAGGGTCACCACGACGAACAGGAACAGCGGCAGGCCGGCCTTGATCGAATCCTGACCCTTGCCGGAATCCTCGACGGTGCCGCCGGTTTCCATCCGGTACCCCTGCGGCAGCGCCTCGCGGATGGTCTCCAGCGTCGGCAGGATCTGTGCGACCACGGTCGGCGCGGTCAGCGCGCCGCGGATGTCGGCGCGAACGGTGATCGTCGGCAGGCGGTCGCGGTGCCAGATGATGCCGTCCTCGAACGCGTACTCCAGCGTCGCGATCTGCGACAGCGGCACCGCGCCGCCGTTGCTGGTCGGAATTGCCAGGCTGCCCAGCATGTCGAGCCGGCTGCGCTCGTCGTCGGGCCCGCGCAACAACATGCCGATCAGTTCATTGCCTTCGCGGTAGGTGCTGACCTGCAGGCCCGACAATGAGCTCGACAGGAACTGCGCGACATGCTGTGAGCTGACGCCGAGCACGCGCGCACGGTCCTGGTCGATCACCAGGCGCACGACCTTGCTGGGCTCGTCCCAGTCCAGGCTGACGTTGGCGGCATGCGGATTGGAGCGCACCTGCTCGGCGACCTGGTTGGCGATCGCACGCACGCGCTCGGTGTGTTCGCCGGAGATCCGCAGCTGGATCGGATAGCCGACCGGTGGCCCGTTCTCCAGCCGCGTGACCCGCAATTGCAGCTCCGGGAAGGCCGGCGCCACCTCGTCGGTGAACCAGGCGCGCAGCGCTTCGCGCGCGGCCACATCCTTGGCCATCACCACGAACTGTGTGAAGTTGGCCGCCGGCAGTTGCTGGTCCAGCGGCAGGTAGAAACGCGGCGAGCCGGTCCCGACATAGGCGACGTAGTTGTCGACGTCGTTGCGCTTGGCCAGCAGGGCTTCCAGCCGCCGGGCGGCGTCCTCGGTCGCGCGCAGCGAGCTGCCCTCGGCCAGCTCGACATCGACCATCAACTCCAGCCGCGTCGAATCGGGGAAGAACTGCTGCGGCACGAAACGGAACATCGCCAGCGCCAGCACGAAGGCGGCAAAGGTCGCGACGATGACCAGCCAGCGATAGCGCAGCGACCAGTCCAGCCAGGTCCTCAGCCGCCGGTAGAACGGCCGCTGGTAGGGATCGGTGTCATGCGCCGGCACCGCCGGTGCGAGGGCGAAGGCGATCGCTGGCCAGCGCGCAGCCCTGCGCACGCGCCAATCGTGCCAGCGCGCCGACAGCGAACCCGGACGCAGCGGCTGCGGATGCGCCAGCTCGGGCAGCATGCGGTCGCCGAGATAGGGAATGAACAGCACCGCCGCGATCCACGAGACCACCAGCGCGATCGTCACCACTTCGAACAGCGAGCGCGTGTACTCGCCGGTGCTCGACGCCGCGGTCGCGATCGGCAGGAAGCCCGCGGCGGTGACCAGGGTGCCGGTCAGCATCGGGAACGCGGTATGGCTCCAGGCATAGCTGGCCGCCTTCAGCCGGCTGTCGCCCTGCTCCATCCGGATCGCCATCATCTCCACGGCGATGATCGCGTCGTCGACCATCAGTCCGAGCGCCAGCACCAGCGCGCCCAACGAGATCTTGTGCAGGCCGATGCCGAAATACTCCATCGCGATGAAGGTCATCGCCAGCACCAGCGGGATCGACACCGCGACCACCAGCCCGGTGCGGAAGCCCAGCGAGAAAAAGCTCACCAGCAGCACGATCGTGACCGCCTCGGCCAGCACCTTGATGAACTCGCCGACCGACTCGCTGACCGCCTTGGGCTGGTCGGCGACCTTGCGCAGGTGCATGCCCGCCGGCAGCGTGTCCTGCAACCGCGCGAACTCCTGCTCGAGGGCCTTGCCCAGGTGCAGGATGTCGCCGCCGTCGTGCATCGACACCGCGATGCCGAGCGCGTCCTCGCCCATGAAACGCATCCGCGGCGCCGCCGGATCGGCGAAGCCGCGCTTGACCGTGGCGATATCGCCGATCCGGATCGTGCGGTCGCCGGCCCGGATCGGGAACTCGCGGATCTGCTCGACCGACGAGAACGCGCCGTCGATGCGCAGCTGCACGCGGTCGCTGGGCGTCTCGAAGAAGCCACCCGGCGTGATCGCGTTCTGCTCGGCCAGCGCCTGCTGGATCGTCGGCAACGGAATGCCCAGCGTGGCCAGCTTGGTGTTGCTGACCTCGATCCAGATCTTCTCGTCTTGCAGCCCGACCAGCTCGACCTTGCCGACGTCGGGCACGCGCTGCAGTTCGAGCTGGATGCGGTCGGCGTAATCCTTCAGCACCGCGTAGTCGAAGCCCTCGCCGGTCAGCGCGTAGATGTTGCCGAAGGTATCGCCGAACTCATCGTTGAAGAACGGGCCGACCACGCCCTCGGGCAGCATCGGGCGCACATCGCCGACCTTCTTGCGCACCTGGTACCAGAGCTCGGGTACCTCGCGCGATCGCATCGAATCGCGCGCCATGAAGATGATCTGCGATTCGCCCGGCCGCGAATACGAGCGGATGAACTCGTAGTCGCCGGTTTCCATCAGTTTCTTTTCGAGGCGCTCGGTGACCTGCTGCGCGACCTGGTCGGCGGTGGCGCCGGGCCACAGCGTGCGCACCACCATCGCCTTGAAGGTGAACGGCGGATCCTCGGACTGTCCGAGCCGCGAGTACGACCAGATGCCGGCGATGGCGACCACCAGCATCATGTAGAGCACGAGGGTGCGGTTGGCGAGCGCCCACTCGGACAGGTTGAAACGCCCCATGGCTCAGCGCTCCCGCCCGGCGTGGCGGGCGGCGCCGGCCGCGCGGCCGGGCGCGTGCAATGGCCGCAGGCTCACTTGGTCGCCGCCGGCTGCGCGGCCTGCAGTTCCACCGGACGGTTCTGTCGGTCCACCGGCGATACGACCTGGCCTTCGCGCAGCATGTGCCCGCCGGCCACGACCACCCAGTCCGCCCCCGACACGCCCGACAGCACCGGCACGCGGGTTTCGCCGAAGGGCCCCAGCCGCACCGGTACGCGCTTGAGCGCTGCACTGCGCGCATCCACGACCCAGACCGCGGTCGCGCCATCGCTTCCGCGCTGCACCGCCGACAGCGGCAGACTGAGCCCGGTCCCGGCGTCACCGCCCTGCAGGAAAACGCGCGCGCTCTGTCCCAGTGCGACCGCATCGATCGCCGCGGCATCGAGCGCGACCCGCACGGCGTACGTGCGCGCCTGCGGATCGGCGGCCGGCGCAACTTCCCTGACCCGGCCCGACAACCGAGTGCCCGGATCGCTCCACAGCGTGACCACGGCCGGCTGACCGATGGCGACCTCGCGGATCCGCGATTCCGGCACCGCCATCGCGACTTCGCGCCCCGACGTACCCGCCAGCGTGAACACCGACTGCCCTGCGGCGATCACCTGCCCGGCCTCGGCCTGGCGCGCGGCGATCACGCCATCGCGCGGCGCGCGCAACTGCGTGTACTGCGCCTGGTTGCGGGCGACGTTCCACTGCGCGCGCGCGGCATTGGCCTGGCCCTCGGCGGCCTTGAATGCGGCGTCCTGGGCGTCCAGCGCGGAGCGGCTGACCAGTTGATCGCCGGCCAGCCGGGCGAAGCGCTCGCGGTCGCCGCGCACCCGTTCCAGCTCAGCGTTGGCGGCCGCCACCTGTGCCTGCGCGGCCTGGGCCTGCAGCCGCTGGTCGCCGGGATCGAGTTCGGCCAGCAACTGTCCGCGGGTGACCTGCGCGCCGACGTCGACATCGCGCCGGACCAGGTTGCCGCCGACACGGAAGGACAGGGCGCTTTCCTCGCGTGCCCGCACCTCGCCGGCATAGGCCAGCGCATCGGCGCCGGCTTCATGCCCGGGCTGGGCGACCAGGACCGGTCGGGGCGTTTCTTCCGGCGCTGGACCGCGCGAGCAGGCGGCCAGGATAAGGATCAGGGCGGACAGCAGAAAACGGGCAGGACCGTGCATGCAAGTTCCCATATCAATGGGCGCAGGAATGGGCGCAGGTGGAATGACGTGGGAGCTGGCCGTCGGCTGGCGCGGTTGAAGACAATGCTAGTTAATGTACCGCAGCGTATGGTTTAAATACAGAACCAATTGGTATAGTATTTTGACATGAGCCGCCCCCCCGCCCAAACCGACGCCACCGCCCCGGCCAACGCCGGCCAGGCCAGTGCCGGGAAGAACAAGACCGCCCCGCAGATCGGTCCAGGCCGTCCCAAGGACCTGAACAAGCGTGCCGCGATCCTCGACGCCGCCCGGCGGATGTTCATCCCGAACGGATTCGAAGGCACCAGCATGGACCAGATCGCCGCCGAAGCCGGCGTCTCCAAGCTGACGGTCTACAGCCATTTCGGCGACAAGGATGCGCTGTACATCACCGTCGTCAAAGAATACTGCGAACAGTCGTTGCCGACCCAGCTGTTCCACCCGTCGCCGGACACGCCGCTGCGCGAGCGCCTGCTGACGATCGCGAAGGCGTTCTTCACGATGATCAGCTCGCCCGAGGCGATCACCGGCCATCGCGTGATGTGCTCGCCCAAGCTCAAGGAATCGCACCTCCCGGCGCAGTTCTGGGAGGCCGGCCCGCAGCGGATCCAGAACGCCTTCGCCGACCTGCTGGTCCGCCGCCAGCGCGCGGGCGAGCTGGACGTGCCCGATCCGCACCTGGCAGCGTCGCAGTTCTTCACCCTGCTCAAGGGCGAACTGCATGCGCAGCTGGTCCTGGGCTGCTGCAACCCGAACGCCCCGATCGACGTCCCCTCGCACCTGGAGGCCTCGGTGGACATGTTCCTGCGCGCCTATGGGGTGCGCGCGGCAGCGACGGCCAGCAAGGCTGCACCTCACAGGTCCGTCCCCGCCCAGGCATGACCATCGACAGGGGCCGGGGCTTCGGTGACTTCCGGCACTGCGGTGGAATCCCGCCAGGCGGCGATGATTCCCTCCCTTGGACCGTTAGAATTCCGGTCCGGCAACGATCCTGGAACTGCGTCATGACATTTGATTTCGGAAAGGCACGCGAGGCGATGGTGGAACAGCAGGTCCGTCCCTGGGACGTGCTCGACCCGCGCGTGCTCGAGGTACTGGCCTCCCTGCCCCGGGATGCCTTCGTCTCCGAGACCCATCGCGCCCTGGCCTACGCCGACCTCGCGCTGCCGATCGGCCACGGCGAATTCATGATGAAGCCGGTCATCGAAGGCCGCGCCCTGCAGGCGCTGGCGCTGGCCCCGACCGAGACCGTGCTCGAGGTCGGCACCGGCAGCGGCTTCCTGACCGCGTGCCTTGGCCGCCTGTCGCGCTCGGTGACCAGCCTGGAGCGGCACCCTGAAATGGTCGAGGCCGCGCGCGCGCGCCTGTCGTTGCAGGGCGTCACCAATGCCATCGTCGAGCATGCCGACGCGTTCACCTGGAGCAGCGACCAGCGCTTCGACGCGATCTGCGTGACCGCCGCCGCCGACGTGGTGCCGTCACGTTTCCTGCAGTGGCTGCGTCCCGGTGGTCGGATGTTCATCGTGCGGGGCCGCGCACCGGTCATGGAGGCCGTGCTGGTCCACCGCGATGGCGGCACCGATGTCAACGCACACCGCATCGAGTCGTTGTTTGAGACCGACCTTTCCTATCTCGCAGGTGCCGAACCGGTGCCCGGGTTCACGTTCTGAAGGATTCAAGATGATCCGCCGCTCCCTCGCCCTCGCTGTCGCCCTGTCGCTGACTGCCGCCCCGGCACTCGCCCAGGATCTGTTCCAGACCTACGAACTCGCCCGCACCAACGATCCGCAGCTGTCGATCGCCGAATCCAACCGCCTGTCCACCAAGGAAGGCGCGGTGCAGGCGCGTGCGGCGCTGTTGCCGCAGATCAACGGCAGTGCGGCGCTGTCGCGCGCCCACGGCGCCGGAGATACCGGCACCAGCCGTGGTCGCACGTATCGCGCCACGCTCGGCCAGACCGTGTTCGACTGGTCCGCGATCTCCAGCCTGCGTTCGCAGCGTGCGATCAGCACGGCGGCCGACTACGACCTGGACGCGGCCAACGACGAGCTGATCACCCGCACCGCGAACGCCTACTTCGACGTGCTGGTCGCCACCGAGACGCTGGCGGCGGCGGAAGCGGCTGAAACCGCGTTCCAGAAGCAGTTCGACTACGCCGACAAGCGCCTCGAGGTCGGCCTGGCGCCGATCACCGACGTGCACGAAGCGCGCGCGCAGTACGACGGCGCCCGCGCCAACACGATCCTGGTGCGCAATGCGCTGCAGGATGCCTACCAGGCGCTCATCCAGATCACCGGCACGCCGGTGTCGACGCTGAAGGCGCTGCCCGACGACTTCCGCCCTGAGCTGCCCTCGGGCCGCACCGCGCAGCAGTGGGTCGACCAAGCCCTGGAAGGCAATCCCAGCCTGCAGGCTGCCCGCTACGCCGCGCAGGCGTCCGAGCACAGCGTGACCGCCGCCAAGGCGGGCCACCTGCCGACGCTGGATGTGTCCGCGAGCTACAGCAACGGCACCAGCTGGTATTCGCCGTCGCCGGGCTCGGTTTCCGTCGTTGACGAAGGCAATACCATCGGCCTGACGCTGACGGTGCCGATCTTCTCGGGCGGCGCGACCCAGTCGCGCGTGCGCCAGGCGATCGCCAGCCGCGATGTCGCCCAGGACCAGGTCGAGCAGGGCCGTCGCGCGATCGAGCGCAACACCCGCAACGCCTACCAGGCCCTGGTCGCCGGCATCAGCGAGGTCGAGGCACGCCGCCTCGCGCTGGTCTCGGCGCAGAGCGCCTATGACGCCTCGCAGGTCGGCCTGGAAGTCGGCACGCGCACCGTCATCGACGTGTTGATCAACCAGCAGAACCTGTTCACCGCGCGCCAGAACTACGCCACCGCGCGCTACAACTACCTGCGCAACCGCCTGAACCTGGGCCTGGCCGCCGGTACGCTGGACGTCGCCGACGTGCAGGACGTGAACCGCCTGCTGACCGTCGACGTGTCCGCGGCCGAACCGCTGCAGTAAGCCGCCGGCACCATCGGCCGCAGCGCACGCAATACGGACACCCGGCCTCGCGCCGGGTGCCCTGTTTTGGGGTTCTTCACCCAACTGCGGGGAAGTGTGCGCATGCAGTGCGCGTCACGATCGCCGCGGCGACAGTTCCTGATTGCGTGCTCGAGCGGTCGAAGACCTCGGCCCATCCGGCACCAAGCGTCGTCCCGTCCGGGGATTGCGGAGAGCGGGCCAAGGATGGCCCGCGGCGGCGAGTCAGCCACGATGGCTGACCGAGCCGAGCAGCAATCCCGGACGGGACGACGCGATCTCCGGAGACGACAGCGTGTCTGCTTCTTGTGAGGTGGAAGACGAGAGAGGCTTCAAAAGCCGGTTCGTTGGTTCCGGATCCGCACCAGTCACGGGCTGCGGCTGCTCTTCCCTCGGTCAGGGCATCCTGCCCTGACTCGGGCGCACGCCATCCATGGCGTGCTCGACGCAGCCTCCGCGCGCGACCGCTGCCACGCGCGTCACGATCACGGTGTCGGGGACGTTCTCGACGCATGACGCCTTCCGCCCGGCCACACGGACACGCCCATGGGAGAAGAACCTGTTTTGGGAGCACGGTTGGTTTGAGGCTACGCCCGGCGCTGCGGCAGGCGCGGACCAATGACATCCAGCGTGCGCTGCAGCGCGCCGCGCCCGGCGTCGACCAGCGCCATGCCGGCCTCACCCATGCGCCGGCGGGCATCGGGGTCTTCCAGGAGTTCGCGCACGGCCTCGCAGACGGCATCGGCATCGGCGGCGATCCGCAGCGCACCGGCCTCGCGCATCTGGCGGGCGATATCGGTGAAGTTGTGCAGGTGCGGCCCGGTCACGACGGGCACCGACACCGCCGCCGGCTCGAGCAGGTTGTGCCCGCCGATCGGCTGCAGGCTGCCGCCGACGAAGGCGACATCGGCGCAGGCGTAGAAGCTGCCCAGCTCGCCCAGCGTGTCGATGACGAACACGCAGTCGTCCTTGTCGGGCCAGTGCGTCAGTTTCCGCGTGGCGACGCGCCAGCCCTCGCTGGCGGCCTGCTCCATGGCCGGACGGAAGCGCTCGGGATGGCGCGGCGCCCATAGCAGCAGCAGTCCGGGGAAACGCTCGCGCAGGCGCCGATGCATCAGCAGGACGGCGGCCTCCTCGTCCGGATGCGTGCTGGCCGCGATCCAGACCGGGCGCAGGCCGATGCGCGTGCGGAACTCGCGCACCAGGCTCGCGATACCGTCGCGGTCGACGGCGATGTCGTACTTCAGGTTGCCAGTGGTCACCACCGCACCGGCGTCGGCGCCGAGCTGCAGGAAACGCCCGGCATCGGCCGGTGCCTGCGCCGCGATCCGGCTCAGCGTACGCAGCGCGCGCGACACCAGCGGCCGCAGCACCTTGTAGCTGCGCAGCGAGCGTTCCGACAGCCGCGCATTGACGATGCAGGTCGGGATGCCGGCATCGCGACAGCAGAACAGCAGGTTGGGCCACAGTTCGGTCTCGACGATCAGTCCGACCTTGGGCCGGAACTGCGCGAGAAAGCGGCGCACCGCGCCGGACAGGTCGTAGGGCAGGTAGACATGCTCGACCCGGTCGGCCCACAGCGCGTTGACGCGATCCGAGCCGGTCGGCGTGATCGTGGTGATCAGCAGGCGGGTTTCCGGGCGCGCCGCCAGCAGTGCATTGACCAGCGGCGCAGCGGCGTTGACCTCGCCGACCGAGACCGCATGCAACCAGATCGGGGTCTCGACGGCGCCCGCGTCGTGATTGCTGCGCGAGTAGCGCGCGTAGCGCTCGTTCCAGCGCTCGAAATAGGCCTGCTGGCGGAAGCCACGCCAGATCAGGTGATACACCGTGACCGGCGCGAGCACATAGAGCACGGCCGAGTACAGGCCTCGCAGGAGTCGTTCGGTCAGGTCGGCGGGCATCGACACAGGATACCCAAGCAGGCAAACCCGCGCGCAGGCCTTTCTGCGCTGGCGCCGCCGGTCCCGGCTGCCAGCGGCGCGACGGGCGATGCCCTGCGATGGCGGGCGCCTGCGCGGTCGGAACCCGTGGCATCAACGGATAGAATCGACGGATGTCATCCACACACGAGATCGGGCCGCCGCCGCTGGGCCCCAAGCATTGGCCGACCTGGATCGGCATCGGCCTGATGGCGCTCGCGGCCCGGCTGCCGTGGTCGTGGCAACGCGCCCTGGGCGCCGCGCTCGGCAGGCTGCTGCAAGCGACGCTACGCGGACGCCGCGACATCGCCGCACGCAACCTCGCGCTGTGCTTCCCGGAGCGCGACGAGGTCGCGCGCGCGACCCTGCTGCGCGAGCACTTCACGTCGCTGGGGATCGGCATCTTCGAATTCGGGCGCGCCTGGTGGGGCTCGGTGGCGCCGTTGCGCAAGGGGCTGGTGATCGAAGGCCTCGAACACATCGAGGCCGCACGCGCCGACGGACGCGGCGTCATCGTGGTCTCCGGGCACTTCAGCACGCTCGAAGTCTGCGGCCGCCTGATGTGCGACTTCATCCCGCTGGCCGGCATGTACCGCCCGCATGCGCAGCCGGCGATGGAATGGGCCGTGCGCCGCGGGCGTGCGCGCTATGCCGCCGCCATGTTCCCGAAGCAGGACGTGCGCGGCGCGGTCCGCCACCTCAAGCGCGGCGGCCTGCTCTGGTACGCACCCGACCAGGATCCGAGCCGTGGCGACGCGGTCTTCGTGCCGTTCTTCGGCCTTCCCGCGCACAGCCTCAATTCGACCCACCAGCTGGCGCGGATGTCCGGCGCCGCGGTGGTGCTGTACCAGCATCGCCGGCGCCCCGATGGCGGCTACACGCTGACCCTGTGGCGCGCACTGCAGGACTTCCCCGGGCAGGACGCCACGGCCGATACCGCGCGTGTCATCGCCGGCATCGAGACCATGGTCCGCGCCGCGCCCGAGCAGTACCTGTGGATCCACCGCAGGTTCAAGCGCCAGCCGGAAGGGCAGCCCGCGCTGTACTCCTAAGGACAAACGGGCTGTCGACTGTATACACGAAAGGTCGGTCGCGCCCCTAATTGTTAATTTTTAGATAATCAAATCCCCTGATCCGCACATATTTTGGCGAATTCAGTGGTTGTTCTGCACTGCAGCATGACACGGCCCGATTTGATGTATACCTTCTGTATACATCACAGATCGACCCATCCTCATGCCCCCTGCTCTCGCCACTACGCCTCCCGTCATCGGCACCGCCCTGGCCTCGCTGCTGGGCACCTACTCGTTCGAGATGACCGCCAAGGACATCCCGGACCTGGAGCGCGCCGCGCACTGCATCCCCAAGGGCACGCGGATCTCGGTGACCTTCCTGCCGGGCGAGGACGCCAAGGCGCGACTGACCGCGGCCATGGCCGTGCGCCGGCTCGGCTTCGTGCCGGTCCCGCATATCTCCGCGCGACGCCTGGGCTCGACGGCGGAACTGGAGAGCTTCCTCGAGTCGCTGGCCGAGCTGGCCTATGCCGACCACGCCTTCGTCATCGCCGGCGACCTGCCGCAGGCCGCTGGCCCCTATGCCGATGCGCTGGCGATCATCCGCTCCGGCCTGCTGGAGAAGTACGGCTTCAAGCACGTCGGCATCTCCGGCTATCCCGAAGGCCATCCCGGCATCGCCGACGAGGCGCTGTGGCGCGCGATGCTCGACAAGCGCGACGAGCTCGCCGCACGCGGCCTCGATGCTTCGATCATGACCCAGTTCGGGTTCGATGCAGAACGCATCCTGGTCTGGCTGCAGCAGCTGCGCGAGCGCGATGTGACGTTGCCGGCCTGGGTCGGCGTGTCCGGCCCGGCCAGCGTCAGGACCCTGCTCAAGTACGCGGCGCGCTGCGGCGTTGGCGCGTCGGCCAAGGTCATGTCCAAGTACGGCCTGTCGCTGACCAAGCTGCTCAACACCGCCGGCCCTGACCCGCTGATCCTGGAACTGGCGCAGGGACTCGACACCGCCGACCTCGGCAAGGTCCACCTGCATTTCTACGCCTTCGGCGGCTTCACCAAAACCATCGACTGGGTCACCCGCTTCAAGCAGGAACACGGGATCTGAGCCAGCGCTGCCCGCCCCTTGCGTCGTAAGGCCGCATGCATCCCACGCACGCCCGATGACGCAGACACCGACACCACCCCCGACGAACACACAGACAGAGAGACACCCATGAGCTGGAAAAACCTCGAACAAGCGATCCAGGCCGCTGGCAATCCCGTGGAGATGCTGCGCAACTCGCAGATCGGCGCCTACGTGTATCCGGTGGTCGCGCCCGAATTCACCAACTGGCGTTCCGAGCAGTGGGCCTGGCAGCACAGCGCGGTGCTGTTCGACCAGTCGCACCACATGGTGGACCTGTTCATCCGCGGCAAGGATGCGCTGAAGCTGATCAGCGATACCGCGATCAACTCGACCAAGAACTTCAAGGTCAACCAGGCCAAGCAGTACGTGCCGGTCACCCCGTACGGCCACGTCATCGGCGACGGCATCCTGTTCTACCTGGCCGAGGAAGAATTCGTCTATGTCGGTCGCGCGCCGGCCGCCAACTGGCTGATGTACCAGGCCGAGACCGGCGGTTACGACGTCACCATCGAGAAGGACGACCGCTCGCCGTCGCGCCCGATGGGCAAGCCGGTCAAGCGCGTGTTCTGGCGCTTCCAGATCCAGGGTCCGAATGCCTGGGCGATCATCGAGAAGCTGCACGGCGGTCCGCTGGAGAAGCTGAAGTTCTTCCACATGAGCGAGATGAACATCGCCGGCCGCAAGGTGCGCACGCTGCGCCACGGCATGTCCGGCGCGCCGGGCCTGGAACTGTGGGGCCCGTACGAAGAGCGCGAAGAGATCCGCGCCGCCATCGTCGAAGCCGGCAAGGAGTTCGGACTGGTCCAGTGCGGCAGCCGCGCCTATCCGTCCAACACGCTCGAATCGGGCTGGATCCCGTCGCCGCTGCCGGGTATCTACACCGGCGACAAGCTCAAGGCCTACCGCGAATGGCTGGGCGCCGACAGCTACGAGGCCACCGGCGCGATCGGCGGCAGCCTGGTGTCGGACAACATCGAGGATTACTACGTCAACCCGTACGAGATCGGCTACGGCCCGTTCGTGAAGTTCGACCATGACTTCATCGGCCGCGAGGCGCTCGAAGCCCTCGACAAGACCCACCAGCGCGCCAAGGTCACGCTGGCCTGGAACGCCGAGGACATGGCGAAGATCTTCGCTTCGCTGTTCGACCCCGATGGCGAGCAGTACAAGTTCTTCGACCTGCCGCTGGCCAACTACGCCTCGACCAATGCCGATCGCGTCATCGACGGCAATGGCCGCACCGTGGGCATGTCGATGTTCACCGGCTACAGCTACAACGAGAAGACCGCGCTGTCGCTGGCGACGATCGACCACGAGATCCCGCTCGGCACCGAGCTGCGCGTGGTCTGGGGCGAAGAGAACGGCGGCACCAGGAAGACCACAGTCGAGCCACACAAGCAGCTCGAAGTCCGCGTGGTCGTCAGCCCGGTGCCGTACTCGCGCACCGCGCGCGAAGAGTACGAAGGCAGCTGGCGCACCTCGCGCGACTGATCGCGCGACTGGCCGACGCTGACGGTCCGGCGCAACCGGCCCGCTCCAGCGCCGCGCCAGCACGGGAAGCCACCGCCCGGTGGCTTCCTGCGGCATCGCAATGGCAAGGGCTGCCGCGCCAGCGTGCAGCCGATTTCCCGCCGCCGCGGCATGCGCGCGGCCCGTGTCGCCCTGTCCGCCGCTTGCGGACAGGCGGCCCTCCACGAACCCAAGATCCCAGGAACCTCCCGCCGTGAGCAATGCGCAGATCCTGACGCTTTCCTGCAAGGACAAACCCGGCCTGGTCGCGGCCGTCGCCACCTTGTTGTTCGACAACGGCGGCAACATCCTCGAAGCGCAGCAGTTCGACGACCTCAAGACCAGGACCTTCTTCATGCGCGTGGTCTTCGACGTCTCGCCCGATGGCGATGTCGAGAAGATCCGCGCACATTTCGCCGCGACCGTCGCCTCCCCCGGCATGCGCTGGCAGCTGCGCGCGCGCGACCATCGCAAGAAGGTGCTGCTGATGGTGTCGCGCTTCGACCATTGCCTCGGCGACCTGCTGTACCGCCTGCGCATCGGCGAACTGAACATGGACGTGGTCGGCATCGTCTCCAACCATCCGCGCGAAGCCCTGAACATCTCGCTGATCGGCGACATCCCGTTCCACCACCTGCCGATCGACAAGGACAGCAAGCCCGAACAGGAAGCCCGCATCAAGCAGCTGATCGAGGACACCGGCACCGAGCTGGTCGTGCTGGCGCGCTACATGCAGATCCTGTCCGATGATTTCTCGCGCTACCTGTCCGGGCGCTGCATCAACATCCACCACAGCTTCCTGCCCGGCTTCAAGGGTGCCAAGCCCTATCACCAGGCCTACGCGCGCGGCGTCAAGATGATCGGCGCGACCGCGCACTACGTGACTTCCGACCTCGATGAAGGCCCGATCATCGTGCAGGACGTCGAGACCATCACCCACGCCGACAATGCCGACGACCTGGTCCGCAAGGGCCGCGACATCGAGCGCCGCGTGCTTGCGCGCGCGGTGCACTACCACCTCGACGACCGGGTCCTGCTCAACGGCAGCAGGACCGTGGTCTTCTGAGAACCCGTCCACGCGCGTACCGCGCCTGGCAGCGGGCGCGCGCACGACCGCGACGCCCACGCATCCATACATGACGCGCGCGTTTCGCACGTCACCACACTCTCCCTGTCAGCCTTCGCGACAGGTCTTGAACAGGTTCCGAGTCGACCCCCATGGCACAGCTCATCGACGGCAAGGCCATCGCGGCGCGACTGGTCAACGACATCGCGACCGACGTCCGCGCGCTGCAGGACCGCCACGGTCGGGCGCCCGGACTGGCGGTCGTACTGGTCGGCCACGATCCCGCGAGCCAGGTCTACGTCAACCGCAAGATCGCGCAATGCCGCAAGGCCGGCATCCGCTCGATCGAGCATCGCCTGTCGGACGACACCGCGCAGCACACGCTGCTGGCGCTGATCGCCGCGCTCAATGCCGATGCCGACGTGCACGGCATCCTGGTGCAATTGCCATTGCCGGCGCAGATCGATGCCGGCAGCGTGCTCGGCGCAATCTCGCCGGCCAAGGATGTCGACGGCTTCCATCCGGTCAATGTCGGCCGACTGTCGACCGGCGCCGGCGGCGGGCTGACGCCATGCACGCCGTTGGGCTGCATCAAGCTGCTCGACACCGTGGTCGCGGACTATCGCGGCCTCAAGGCGGTGGTCATCGGCAAGTCGAACATCGTCGGCAAGCCGGTCGCGCTGCTGCTGCTCGAACGCGAATGCACGGTGACGGTCACCCACCTGCTGACGCGCAACCTGCCCGACATCGTGCGCGGCGCCGACATCGTCGTGGTCGCCGCCGGCAGTCCCGGCCTGGTCCGTGGCGACTGGGTCAAGCCCGGCGCGATCGTCATCGATGTCGGCATCAACCGCATCACCGACGCCGACGGCAAGCCGCGACTGGTCGGCGACTGCGCGACCGCCGAACTCGACCATGCCGCGGCGGTCACGCCGGTGCCCGGCGGCGTCGGCCCGATGACGATCGCCTGCCTGCTGGCCAACACGGTGCAGGCGGCACGCCAACTGCTGGGCGACGAGGCGCGCGCACGCTGACGCCGCGACGCCGCCGGGGTCGCGCCGGGCGTCCGCACAATTCCGACAGCGCTTGGAACCTGCCCGCGACGGATCGTGGCCAGGCGCTCAGAAGTCGAGCGGCAGCCCGACGTAGTTCTCCGCGAACGTGCGCTGCCCTGCCTCGCTCCTGACCAGGTAGTCGAGCTCGGCCTGCTGGAAACGCTGCTCGATCGCGGCATCGTCGGGGAAGCGGTGCATCAGCCGCGTCAGCCACCACGAGAAGCGCTCGGCCTTCCAGATCCTGGCCAGGCAGCGTTGCGAGTAGGTGTCGATGCCGGACTCGCTGCGCGCGTTGTAGAACGTGTCGAAGGCGCTGGACAGGTACTTCACGTCGGCCGCCGCGAGGTTCAGTCCCTTCGCGCCGGTCGGCGGCACGATGTGCGCGGCATCGCCGGCCAGGAACAGCCGGCCGAAACGCAGCGGCTCGGCGACGAAGCTGCGCAACGGCGCGATGCTCTTCTCCAGCGACGGGCCGGTCACCAGCGCACCGTTGGCCTCGCCATCCAGGCGCTGCCGCAGCTCCTGCCAGAAGCGCTCGTCCGACCAGGCCTCGACGCGGTCGGTCAGCGGCACCTGCAGGTAGTAGCGGCTGCGCGTGGCGCTGCGCTGCGAGCACAGCGCAAAGCCGCGCGGACTGTTGACGTAGATCAGCTCGCCCGACACCGGCGGCGTGTCCGACAACATGCCCAGCCAGCCGAACGGATAGATCTTCTCGTAGGTGGTGACCGCGTCCACCGGCACGCTGGCGCGGCTGACGCCATGGAAACCGTCGCAGCCGGCGATGAAGTCGCAGGCGATCTCGTGGCGCTTGCCGTCTTGGACATAGCTGACGCGCGGCGCACGCGTGTCGAAATCGTGCAGAACGACATCGGACGCGGAATAGACCGAGGCCTGCCCGCTGGCCTCGCGCGCATCCATCAGGTCGCGGGTCAGCTCGGTCTGGCCGTAGACCGTGACCGTACGGCCATCGCTCTGTCGCGCCAGGTCGATGCGGTGGCGCTGGCCGCCGAACAGCAGCGCGACCCCACCATGCACCAGCC
Organism: Luteimonas sp. RIT-PG2_3; assembly: GCF_054902115.1. Classification (NCBI taxonomy): domain Bacteria; kingdom Pseudomonadati; phylum Pseudomonadota; class Gammaproteobacteria; order Lysobacterales; family Lysobacteraceae; genus Luteimonas; species Luteimonas sp. RIT-PG2_3. The sequence goes on from NZ_JBUBPF010000017.1 coordinate 29,016, forward strand.
CCTCCTCGCGCATGCGCGCGCCGATGCCGACCTCGTCCATCAGCTCTACGGTCACCTGCTCAAGCACGCCGGCGCGGATCCGCCCACGCACGTAATCGGGGGTCTGCCGTTCCAGGATCACATTGTCGATCCCGGCCTTGTGCAGCAACTGTCCCAGCAGCAGGCCCGATGGCCCCGCGCCGACGATGACGACCCTGGTACGCATGCGTCACACCTTCCATCCAACGTTCCCGACACGCTAGGCGCCGGGGGGCGCGCGGGCATCCACCCGCGCACGAATCTGTGCGATTATCGAACCCGATGCGCGTTAATCGCACAACTGCTGCCCCCGCTTCCGGCGCCGAACGCGCCGGCAACGGCATCGCACGCGCGGATTTCATCGAAGGGATGGCCAAGGGCATGGCCGTGCTCGAGAGTTTCGACACCCATCGCCAGCGCCTGAATTCGACGCAGGCCGCCGAACGCGCGGGCCTGACCCGCGCCTCCGCGCGCCGGCACCTGCTGACGCTGGTGCATCTGGGTTTCCTGGAAACGGACGGGCACTGGTACTGGCTGACGCCGAAGGTTCTGCGACTGTCCGGAAGCTACCTGGCGTCGGCACGCCTGCCGCGTCTCGCGCAGCCGTTGCTCGATCGCCTGGCCACTCAGACCGGCTGCTCATGCTCGGTGGTCGTCAGCGATGGCGACGATGTCGTGGTCATCGCGCGCAGCGCGCCGCCCCAGGTCAGCCAGCGGACCATGGTGCACGGCATGTACCTCGGGGCCAGGATGCCGCTGCACGCGACCTCCACCGGCAAGCTGGTGCTGGCAAGCTGGGAGCGCGACGCCGTCGATGCCTGGCTGGCACGACACGATGCCAGCGGCACGTCGCGGCCGCTGGCGCGGCTGACGCCGCATACGCAGACCGATCCGCGCAAGCTGCGTGCCGAGATCGCGCGCATCCGCAAGGCCGGCCACTGCCTGTCCAGCGAGCAGCACGAGCTGGGCGTGCATGCGCTCGCGGTGCCGTTGGACGACGCCCACGGCCGCATGCACGCGGCACTGAACGCGATCGCCCCGCTGCGGCTGCACACGCCGCAGCAGCGCCTGCGCGACGTACTGTCCTTGCTCCAGGAAGCCTCGCGCGAGCTTCGCCCGCTGCTCTAGCGGGCACATGTCGGCAGCTTGCCCTGCTCAAAGCAGCCCTGCTGACGCCGCCCCGCTCACCCGGTCGCAATCACCCGCCCGTCCTGCAAGGCGACATCATTCGTCTCGGGCGACGGTGTACTTCATCAGCACCAGCGTGACCACGCCGGCCACCAGGATGATCGGCGCCAGCGTCAGGATGACCTGGGTGCCGCTCTGCCCGGAACCGAGCAGCACCGCGGCCAGGATCGGCCCTGCCGCCGAGCCCAGGCGACCGACCGACACTGCGCTGCCGACGCCGGTGCCGCGCACGCGTGCCGGGTACGCGCTCGGTGCCATCGCGTAGAGGATGGTCTGGGTGCCGGAGACGGTCGCACCGACCGCAGCGCCGACCAGCAGCAGCAGGGCGAACACCGTGGGCACGCTCGACAGCGCCGCCAGGGCGACGACGGTCGCCGAGAAGGTGGCGATGATCGTCAGCCCGCGCCGCGAACCGTCCATCAGCTTGCCGACCGCGATGCTGGCGATGACGCCGCCCACATTGAAGGCCATCTGCACCCAGGAGGCATCGCCGCGCGCGAGTCCGCGTTCGATCAGCAACGACGGCAACCAGTTCAGCAGCAGGTACATCGTCAGCAGCGCCAGGAAGAAGCCGACCCACAGCAGCAGCGTTGGCGCCAGCCGCCCTTCCGAGAACAGCGCCGTCGCGAAGCCCTGTCGCGCGGTCGCGGTGTCGCTGCGCTGCACGCGCTCGATCGCGCGCGACTCCGGCAGGAACAGCATCAACGGGATCGTCAGAGCCAGCGGCGCGAGGCCGCCGACATAGAACACCGCCGTCCAGCTTTCCGGATGCGCGCCGGCCAGGCTGGTCAACGCCGCCAGCGCACCGCCTGCCGGCAGTCCCGCATACAACATGCCCACGACCAGGTTGCGATGGCGCGCGGGCGTGTTCTCGGCCACCAGCGCGATCAGGTTCGGCAATGCACCGCCAAGGCCGACGCCGGTCAGGAAGCGCGTGATCAGCAGATGATCGACCGTGGTCGACAGTGCGGTCAGCACCGACAGCAGTCCGAACACCGCGACCGATGCGATCAGCACGCGCTTGCGTCCGAAGCGGTCCGACAGGCGACCGCCAAACACCGCGCCGAGCATCAGCCCGAACGTGCTGGCGCTGAAGAACCAGCCCAACTGCGCTGGATCCAGCCCGAACACCGGGATCAGCTTGGGCGCGGCGACACCGGCCGCCTGCAGGTCGAACCCTTCGAACACCGCCACCAGGCAGCACATCGCGACGGTCAGCCAGCTGCGTCGCTGCTGTCCGTCCGCTGTCGTGCCCATCGCAGATTGAATCGCCATTCGCTCCTCCCGTTCGCGCCGCCGACGCTGAATGCGCGGGCCATTGTGTGAGTGCGTCGCGGCCGTTCGCAACGCATGTTTTCGAGTCCGTGAATTGCTGCAATGCAGCACTTTTCCCGGGAAATCACGGCCTCCGGACTATCCCACGAAAATTAATTATTGACTATAATTGTTTTTGAGTGAACATAACCTCGATCCCCCTCAGACAGGAAGTACGAACGACATGGCCGACTACAAGGACCGCTGGACCACGGTGGACGTCGCGATCGATGACGGCGTCGCCTGGGTCACGTTGAACCGCCCGGAAAAGCGCAACGCGATGAGCCCGACGCTGAACCGCGAAATGATCGATGTGCTGGAAACGCTGGAACTCGACGCCGACGCCGAAGTCGTCGTGCTGACCGGCGCCGGCGAGTCCTGGTCCGCGGGCATGGACCTGAAGGAATACTTCCGCGAGATCGATGGCCAGCCCGAGATCGCGCAGGAACGCATCCGCCGCGACTGTTCGCAATGGCAATGGAAGCTGCTGCGCTTCTACAGCAAGCCGACCATCGCCGCGGTCAACGGCTGGTGCTTCGGCGGCGCGTTCTCGCCGCTGGTCGCCTGCGACCTCGCCATCGCCGCCGACGAGGCCGTGTTCGGCCTGTCCGAGATCAACTGGGGCATCCCGCCGGGCAACCTGGTCAGCAAGGCGCTCGCCGACACCGTCGGCCATCGCGAAGCGCTGCTGTACGTGATGACCGGCCGCACCTTCGACGGCCCGAAGGCCGCGCAGATGGGCCTGGTCAATGCCAGCGTGCCGCGTGCCCGCCTGCGCGAGGAAGTCACACTGCTGGCCCAGGAGCTGCGCCAGAAGAATCCCGTGGTGCTGCGTTACGCCAAGCAGGGCTTCAAGCGCTGCCGCGAACTGACCTGGGAGCAGAACGAAGACTACCTGTACGCCAAGGTCGACCAGTCCAACCATCGCGATCCGGAGAAGGGTCGCCAGCAGGGCCTGAAGCAATTCCTCGACGACAAGACCATCAAGCCCGGCCTGCAGACCTACAAGCGGCAGGCCGGCTGACATCCCTTTCGCGAACCGTGCGCGACGCCGGCACGTCCAACGGACGCTGCCGCATCGCACGCACCAGCCAGTGGAGACCCACCATGCTTGAACTCCAGCTCCTGATCGGCGGCCAGGACCGCCATGCCTCCGGTGCGCGCACGTTCGACCGCATCGATCCGGTGACCGGCGCGGTCGCCACGCGCAGCGCCGCCGCCAGCATCGACGATGCCAACGCCGCCGCCGATGCCGCCGCCGCAGCGTTCCCGGCATGGGCGGCGCTGTCGCCGGCCGAACGCCGCAAGCGCCTGAACAAAGCGGCCGACCTGCTCGAAGCGAAGACCCCGGAGTTCATCCGCATCGGCGTCGCCGAGACCGGCGCCGTGCCCGGCTGGTACGGCTTCAACGTCGCGCTGGCCGCGAACATCCTGCGCGAAGCCGCGGCGCTGACGACCCAGGTCGCTGGAGAGGTCATCCCGTCCAACGTGCCCGACTGCCTGGCCCTGGCCGTGCGTCAGCCAGCCGGCGTGGTGCTCGGCATCGCACCGTGGAATGCGCCGGTGATCCTGGGCGTGCGCGCGATCGCGATGCCGCTGGCCTGCGGCAACACCGTGGTGCTGAAGGCCTCGGAACTGTGCCCCGGCGTGCACCGACTGATCGGCAGCGCGCTGCAGGACGCCGGGCTCGGCGACGGCGTGGTCAACGTGATCACCAATGCGCCCGAAGACGCGGCCGCGATCGTCGAGGCGTTGATCGCGCACCCCAAGGTCCGCCGCGTCAACTTCACCGGCTCCACGCGCGTCGGCCGCATCATCGGCCGGCTGTCGGGCGAGCACCTGAAGCCCGCGGTGCTCGAGCTCGGCGGCAAGGCGCCGTTCGTCGTGCTCGATGACGCCGACCTCGATGCCGCGGTCGATGCGGCCGGCTTCGGCGCGTTCATGAACCAGGGCCAGATTTGCATGTCGACCGAGCGCCTGGTCGTCGACGACGCCATCGCCGAGGATTTCGTGGCACGGCTTGCACGCAAGGCGACGTCGCTGGTGGCCGGCAATCCGCATGCGGAGGGCACGGTGCTCGGCGCGCTGGTCAGCGTCGACGCGGTGCAGCGCTGCCGCGAGCTTGTCGACGACGCGGTGTCCAAGGGAGCGCGGGTGGCCGCAGGCGGCCGCTACGACGGCGCGATCATGCAGCCGACGGTGCTCGACGGCGTGACGCCGGAGATGCGCATCTATGCCGAGGAGTCGTTCGGCGCGGTGGTCAGCGTCGTCCGCGCCCGTGGCGAGGAGGATGCGGTCCGGATCGCCAACGACACCGAGTACGGGCTGTCGTCGGCCGTGTTCAGCCGCGATGTCTCGCGCGCCTGGCGCGTCGCCGCACGCCTGGAAACCGGCATTTGCCATATCAACGGCCCGACCGTGCACGACGAGGCGCAGATGCCGTTCGGCGGCACCAAGGCCAGCGGCTACGGCCGCTTTGGTGGCAAGGCCGGCATCCACGAGTTCACCGAGCTGCGCTGGATCACCGTCCAGAACGGGCCACGCCACTACCCGATCTGAGCGCAGGCGCAGCCGCGCCGGCCGCCGGCCGCGCACCCCCTCCGCCGCCGATGCTGCGCTGCAACTTTACTAACTTAAACATCAAAACAATTATGTAATAGAACTATTTGGCGGGTGGCGCGAACGCCGCCCGCCTGCCGTACATCACGCGACCCTTGGGAGGACATACCGTGATCCATCGCCACATCCGACAGCGCCTGCTGTCTGCAGCCATCCTGACCGCGCTCTCCGGCGCAGCCTCCGCACAGGCGGTCGATGGCGCAGCCGCCGCGACCGACACGCCACCGCCAGCCGCCACCGCCGAACGCGTGCAGACGCTGGATGAAGTCAGGGTCACGGCCGAGCGCCGCAACCAGAGCCTGCAGCAGGTGCCGATCGCGGCCACGGTGATCACCGCCGAGGACATCAGCAAGCGCGGTATCCACAACCTGCACGACATGATGCAGGTCGCGCCGTCGGTGTCGATCAACCAGGTCAACCGCTCGATCTACATCAACATCCGCGGCGTCGGCATCGCCCAGACCGCGCCGACGTCGAGCCCCGGCATCGCCTACTACATCGACGGCCAGCTGATCCCGCAGGAGCAGTCGATCGGCCAGAGCTTCTACGACATCGAGACCATCGAAGTACTGCGCGGCCCGCAGGGCACGCTGACAGGCCAGAACTCGACCGGCGGCGCGATCTACGTGCGCACGCCGGCACCGATCCACGACGAGACCAGCGGTTACTTCGAGCAGTCGTTCGGCGACTACGGCTGGCTGAAATCGGTCGGCGCCGCCAACTTCGGCATCAACGACAACGTCGCGCTGCGCGTGGCCGCGGTCACCGAGAAGCGCGACAGCTATACCCGCAACACCGGCAGCAGTCCCAGCGAGCCGGGCAATACCGACTACCACGGCGCGCGCTTCAACCTGGCCGTGCGCGGGCTCGACGCACGCCTGCGCTTCAACCTGCGCGGCGAGTACTACGACAGCGACAACGACAACAACGCCGTCAAGCGCTGGAACGACACCGTCAGCAGCGATCCCTTCAGTATCCAGGAAGACGCGCTGTCGTACATGCGCCAGAAGGGCACGCGACTGTCGGGTGAGATCAACTACGCGCTCAACGACACCCTGGAACTGCGCTGGCTCAGCAGCTGGCAGGACGGCTCGACCACCGACCAGGCCGACGGCGATCGCACCGATACCGCGCTGCCGCGCCCGGGCGTCGGCCGCGTCGGCTACACCGATACCGAGCTGAAGAACCACATCCACGAGATCAACCTGATCTCGACCGGCAACGGCCCGATCGACTGGGTGGTCGGCGGCTTCCTGCTCGATGGCCGCATCCAGGCCGCGGTGCTGCGCGACAACAACCACACCGTCGACTTCGTCGGCTCGACCTCGACGATCCTGACCGAGCTGCGCAACAATTCAAAGTCGGTGTTCGGCCAGGCCAATGCACGCCTGGGCGAGCGCGCCGAACTGATCGCCGGCGTCCGCCGCAGTTGGGACCGCCAGTCCTACAACCGCATCGCCAGCGCCGGCGGCATCGGCGAGACCACGCTCGAGTCCTCGCAGACGACCGGCAAGCTCGCGCTGAACTACGACCTGACCGACGACATCATGGGTTATGTCTCGGCGTCGAAGGGCTACAAGGCCGGCGGCGCCAACCTGCCGCTGGCGGCACCCGCGTACGGCCCGGAATCCAACTACGTCTACGAGGCCGGCCTGAAGTCGACGCTGTTCGACCGCCGCCTGCGCCTGAACGCCGCGGCGTTCTATTCCGACTATCGCGACATGCAGCTGGCCAGCCTGGCCAACGGCCTGCCGCTGACGCAGAACGCGGCCTCGGGCGAGGCCATGGGCTTCGAGCTGGAAGCCGTGGCCCTGCTCGGCAACCTGTCGATCAATGCCGGCCTGGGCTGGCTGCAGGCGGAGTTCGGCGAGGATGCGCTGCTGCAGAACACGCTGACCAACCAGAACCAGCTGGTGCAGGCCGGCAGCATGCTGCCGTTCTCGCCGGAGGTCACGTTCAATGCCGGGGTCCAGTACGACATCGAACTGGGCGACAAGCTGCTGAGCCCTCGCCTGCAGTGGAACTACATCAGCAAGAGCTACGCGACCCCGTTCACGGTCGACCGCACCGAGGTCTCGTCGCGCAGCGTCGTCGACGCCAAGCTCAGCCTGCGTTACAACGACAACCTGAGCTTCGACGCCTTCGTCAACAACATCTTCGACGAGACCTATTCGACGATGCAGCTGATGAATTCGTCGTCGGCCGACGGCGGCACGCTGTACGGCGCGCCCCGTCATTACGGTGTCCGCGTCCGCTACGATTTCCGCTGACCGGCTGACCGCCCCTCCCCGCGCCGGTTCGCCGGCGCCGCATCGCCACCCGGCCACGATGGCCGGGTCGCGCGCTCCGCAACGACCCGCCCGAGCCCATGCCTCCAGCCAGCCCGTCCCGCCTGCCCCTCATCGCCGCGCGCGCCACGCTTGCCGCGCTGCTGCTGGCCGCCATCGCCACGGCATGGTCCTACAGCCAGGCGCCGCAGCGCTGGTGGTCGCCCGGCGAAGGCCGGGTGTTCGCCGAGACCACCGAGTACGGCAACGACAGCGGCACCCTGCGCCTGCTGGTCGTCGACGGGCCAATGGAGACGCGCGGCCATCCCTTCTTCGAGCCGATCGGTGACTACGGTCGCGCCTGCGTGACCTGCCACCAGCCCGCCGACGGCATGAGCCTGTCGGTCGCCTCGGCACGCGCGCAATGGCAGCAGCGCGGGTACAAGGATCCGCTGTTCGCCGCCTACGACGGTTCCAACTGCCCGGACCTGCCGCAGGAGCTGGCGTCTTCGCACTCGCTGCTGCTCGACCACGGGCTGATCCGCATCGCGCGGCCGTGGCCGCCGCGCAACCACGACGGCAGCCTCATCCAGCCGGACTTCAAGATCGAAGTGGTGCGCGACCCAACGCACTGCAACCTCAGTCCGCGTTGGGGCCTGAACGCCAAGGACCCGATGATCTCGGTCTATCGCCGTCCGCGTCCGGTCGCCAACTTCAAGTACATCCTGGCGATGGGCTTCGCGATCGACCCCAAGCGCAGCCAGCCGTTGCCGCTGGATCCCGACAGCGGCAAGCCGGTGTCGGGCAACCTGCTGGCCGACCGGCGCGCGCTGACGCTGGAGGCGCAGATCCGCGACGCGCTGCAGACGCACCTGGGCTTCCGCGACAAGCTGTCGGCCGAGGATATCGCCCGTATCACCGATTTCGAATCGCGCATCTACGTCGCCCAGCAGCGCTCGCGCGTGGGCGGCGAACTCGACGGCGGCGGCGCCCACGGCGGCCCGGCGATGCTGCGAGACTCCCCCGCAGGCCGGCTCGGCAGCCAGGGCGTGCCGCTGTGGAGCGAGTTCAAGCCCTGGGCCGATGCCGCCAAGGATCCAACGCTGACGCCAGCGCAGCGCGCATGGCGCGAGTCGGTCGCGCGCGGTGCCGAGAACTTCCGCGAGCGCACGTTCCTGATCAGCGACAGCTCGGGCATCAACTCGCGCATCGGCTTCGGCAATCCGGTCCGCGACCGCTGCGCGTTCTGCCACAACATGAGCCAGATGGGCATGGACGTCGCGCCTGGTCAGGTCGACCTCGGCACCACGACGCAACCGTTCGCCGACTCGCAGCCGCACCTGCCGCTGTTCCGCATCACCTGCAGCGGCCCGCCGCATCCGCATTACGGCAAGGTCATCCATACCCATGACCCCGGCTTTGCGCTGACCACGGGGCAATGCAGCGATGTCGGCAAGATCACGCTGCAGACGCTGCGCGGACTGGCCGCGCGTGCGCCGTACTTCTCCAATGGCTCGGCGAAGACGCTGCGCGAGGTCATCGAGTACTACGACCGTCGCTACAACATCGGCTACTCCGAACAGGAGATCCAGGATCTCGTGCATCTGATGGAGGCGCTATGAACGCGGGCAGGCAAGGGATGCTGGGCGCTGCGCTGATGCTGTGCGCTGCGGCGGTGTCCACGGCGGAACCGGCGAACGAGCTGCGCTTCGTCGCCTGCCCGATCTATCGCGACACCGACGCCGGGCGCAAATCCGGCTGCTGGCTGGCCGACAACCCGGAGGACGGCCTGCGTTACGACGTCACCCGGTCGCCGACCAAGCCCGACTGGAATCGCGCGATCCTGGTCGAAGGCCGCGTGTCCGCCGGGCAGGCCAATACCTGCGGCGGCATCGTGCTGGAGCCGGTGCGGGTGTCGCTGCTGGCCGAAGGCTGCACGCGCGCGATGCTGCCCGCCGAGACGTATCCGGGCATCGCGTTCGTGCTGCCCGCGCGCAACGTGCGCCCGATCCACGAGGCGCGCGAGATCCCGGCCCCGCCGTTCGCCACGCGCAGCTTCCACGTGCCGTTCGACCATGGCAGCGATTTCATCGTCTACCAGCTGGGCGACTACTACACCAACCAGGCCGTGCTGTACGCGCGCGACACCCAGGCCCGCCGCATCGAGATCACCGGCTGGGCGGCGACCACGCCGATCACCGTCTCGGGACGCACGCTGGCCGAGCCGGCCGGACTCGCGCAGAGCCGCGCCGACATGATCGCGCAGTGGCTGGTGATGTCCGGCATCGACGCCGGGCGCATCGTCGTCAAGGCCGCGTCCCGCGACCAGGCGGCGGACATCGAAGGCGCCGACGGATTGCGCGACAGCTCGCGCCGTCGCGTCGACATCGTGGTGATTCCCTGAGGGCTTGCGACGGGAACCGGCGCGTGAATGCCCCGGTGCACCAGATGGCCAGCGCAGCGAGATCGGGAGCAGGCTCTCAGAATTGCTCGGTATCGATCTCTGCCTGGGTCGCGTCGGGATAACGCTTGCCGGCGACGCTGTGTTCGCCGATCAACGACGACACCCGTGCCAGCAGCGCCGCATCGAGCGACAGCGTCGCGGCGCCGATGTTCTCGTCCAGATGCGCGACCCGGGTCGTGCCCGGGATCGGGATGATGTCGTCGCCCTGCGCCAGCAACCACGCCAGCGCCAGTTGGCCCGGCGTGCAACCGGCCTCGGCGGCGATCGCGGCCATCGCGTCGACCAGCGCCAGGTTGTGGGCATGGTTGCCGGGCTGGAACCGCGGCATGCCGCGACGGATGTCCCTGGCGTCCAGCGCCTCGACGTCGCGCAGCGTCGCCGTCAGCACGCCGCGTCCCAAGGGACTGAACGCCACCAGCGCGGTGCCCGCGTCCCGGCAGGCCGCCAGCAGCGCGATCTCCGGATTGCGCGTCCACAACGAATACTCGGTCTGCACCGCGGCAATCGGATGCACCGCCTGTGCCCGGCCCAGCGTCGCCGCGGACACCTCCGACAGGCCGATCGCGCGGATCTTGCCCTGCTCGCGCAGCCGCGCCAGTGCGCCGACGCTGTCTTCGATCGCAACGCCCGGGTCCAGGCGGTGCAGGTAATACAGGTCGATGACGTCGGTCTGCAGCCGGCGCAGGCTGTCCTCGCAGTTCTGCACCAGCGTCGCCGGCCGTCCGTCGATGACGCGCTTGCCATCGACGCCGGCCATGCCGCCCTTGCTGGCCAGCACGATGCGCGAGCGCTCTGCGCCGAGCACGCGCCCCAGCAGCGCCTCGTTGGCGCCGAAGCCGTACAGCGCCGCGGTGTCGAACAGGGTCACGCCGCACGCCAGCGCGCGCCGTAGAACCTGTTCGGCGACCTCGGCCGGCGGTGGCGTGCCGTAGGCGTGGCTGAGGCTCATGCAGCCCAGCCCCAGCGCCGACACCGGCACGCCTGCGATGTTGCGCAACGGCATCGTCATGGTGCGCTCAACCGGCTGCGTTGAGCTGGCGCTCGAGCTGGTCGAGCACGCGGTAGCACGGCAACACCTGGGCCACACTCGCGTTCGGTTCGCGGCCTTCGCGGATCGCCGCGAAGAACTCGCGGTCCTGCAACTCGATGCCGTTCATCGACACGTCGACATGCGAGACGTCGATCGCGTTCTCCTTGCCGTCGACGAGGTCGTCGTAACGCGCGATGTAGGTATTGGTATCGCCGATGTAGCGGAAGAACGTGCCGAGCGGGCCATCGTTGTTGAAGCTCAGCGACAGCGTGCAGATCGCGCCGTTGGCGGCCTTGAGCTGGATGCTCATGTCCATCGCGATGCCGAGCTCGGGATGGATCGGCCCCTGCACCGCATGCGCCTGCACGATCTCGGCCCCGGCCTGGTAGGCGAACAGGTCGACGGTATGCGCGGCGTGGTGCCATAGCAGGTGGTCGGTCCAGCTGCGCGGCTGGCCGAGCGCGTTCATGTTGCTGCGACGGAAGAAGTAGGTCTGCACATCCATCTGCTGGATATTGAACGCGCCGTCGCGGATCTTGTGGTGGATGTACTGGTGGCTGGGATTGAAGCGGCGGGTGTGCCCGCACATCGCCACCAGCCCGGTCTGCCGTTGCAGCGCGACCACGGCCTCGGCATCGGCCAGGCGGTCGGCCATCGGGATCTCGACCTGTACGTGCTTGCCCGCACGCAGCGCGGCCTGTGCCTGCTCGGCATGCATCTGCGTCGGCGTGCACAGGATCACCGCGTCGACCTCGGGCAGCGCCAGGCTTTCGTCGAGTTCGGTGGCGACATGGGCGATGCCGTACTTGTCGGCGATCTCGCGGGTCTTGCCCAGGTCGCGGCTGACCAGCGACACCACTTCGACGCCATCGATGTTGCGGATGCCGTCGAGATGCTTGATGCCGAACGCGCCGGCGCCCGCCAGTGCGACCCTGATCGGACCGGTGTGCCCGCTCATGCCTGCTCCTCCAGCACCAGGTGGCCGACCGCGGTGTTCGAGGCCGGCACGTGATAGAAGCGATGGCTGACCTTGGGCGCCGGGCCGCCGTCGCTGTCGGCCATCGCGCCGCGCGCGATCAGCCACATCACCAGCTCGATGCCTTCGGAACCGGCCTCGCGCACGTAGTCGATGTGCGACATCTCGGACAGGTCCTGCGGGTCGGCGATCAGGCGGTCGAGGAAGGCATTGTCCCACTCGCGGTTGATCAGGCCGGCACGCGGGCCCTGCAGCTGGTGGCTCATGCCGCCGGTCCCCCAGACCTGGACCTTGAGGTCCTTGCCGAAGGTGTTGACCGCCTTGCGGATCGCGCGGCCGATGTTGTAGCAGCGGCGCCCCGACGGCACCGGGTACTGCACCACGTTGACCGCGAACGGGATCACCTTGAACGGCCAGGCCTGCGGCTGTCCGCACAGCAGCGACAGCGGCACGGTCAGGCCATGGTCGACATCCATCCTGTTGACGATGGTCATGTCGAAGTCGTCCTGGATCAGCGACTGCGCGATGTGCCAGGCCAGTTCCGGATGGCCTTCGACGGTCGGCACCGGGCGCGGGCCCCAGCCTTCATCGGCCGGCTGGAACTCGGCGGCGGTACCGATCGCGAACGTCGGGATCATTTCGAGACTGAAGGCGGTGGCGTGGTCGTTGAAGACCAGGATCACCACGTCGGGCGTATTCGCCGGATCGGCGATCCAGGCCTTGGAGGCGTCGTAGCCTTCGAAGACCTTCTGCCAGTACGGCTCGGCGGTCTTGCCGGCATCGAGGGCCGCGCCGATCGCCGGCACGTGCGAGGTGTAGACGCTTGCGCTGATCTTCGCCATCACACCGCTCCCTTGCCCGACGAGCCCTGCGGCTGCCGATGCGGTTGCGCGTCGCCGCTCTCGCCCAGGTAACGGTTGCCTTCCGGCGAACGTCCGCCCTTGATCATCATCTCGCGATACTCCTCTTCGGTCATCCCGGTCATGCTGCCGGCGAGCTGCTGGAACGACTTGCCGTCGGTCGCGCCCAGCTTGGCCAGGAAATAGATGTTGCCGCCCAGTGCGATGCAGCGGTTCAGGTCGCGATCGAGCAGGGCCTGCTTCTGCTCCTCGCTCATCGCCCACTCGTCCAGGTACGCGCGCTCGTCGGCCTTGAAGCGCTCGCGGTTCTCGGCCTTCATCAGCGACATGCAGAACTGGTTGACCCAGTAGCCTTTGCGCGACTGCTCGGCATCGAACACCGTGGTGCCGGGAATATCGTTGTAGGGTTTGTCAACGCTCATCTTCTGAACTCCAGTAAAGACGCATCGGGTTGTCGACCAGCAGCTTGTGCTGCAGCTCCACGGTCGTGGCGATCTGCGCGATGAAATCCACCAGCAGGCCGTCGTCGGGCATGTGATCCTTGAGATTGGGGTGCGGCCAGTCGGTTCCCCACAGCACGCGGTCGGGGAAGGTCTCGATCAGGCGGCGCGCGAACGGGACCACGTCGCGATAGGGATGGCGCTCGCCATCGAGCGCAGCCGGGCCGGACACCGACAGCCGTTCGGGACAGCTGACCTTGGACCAGACGTTGCCGTGCTCGCGCATGAATTTGACGAACAGTTCGAACTCGGGGCCATCCACCGGCTGGCCGACATCGGGCCGGCCCATGTGGTCGACGACCACGGTCGTCGGCAGCGCGGTGAAGAAGTCCCATAGCTCGGGCAGGTCGACCGCTTCGAAATAGATCACCACGTGCCAGCCGAGCGTCGCGATCCGGCTGGCGATTTCCATCAGCTCGTCGCGCGGCGTGAAGTCGACCAGCCGCTTGACGAAGTTGAAGCGCACGCCGCGCACGCCGGCGTCATGCAGCCGTTGCAGCTCGGCGTCGCTGACGTCGCGGCGGACCGTCGCCACGCCGCGCGCGCGTCCGTCGGCGTGCACCAGCGCATCGACCAGCGCGCGGTTGTCGTCGCCATGGCAGGTCGCCTGCACGATGACGTTGCGGGCAAAACCGAGATGATCACGCAGTGCGAACAGCTGTTCCTTGGAGGCATCACAGGGCGTGTACTTGCGGCCCGGCGCATAAGGGAAGCGGTCACCGGGGCCGAAGACATGACAGTGCGCGTCGACCGCGCCCGCAGGCAAGCGCAGCGTCGGCGTCGACGGGGCCGCGCACCAGTCCAGCCAGCCGGGGGTTTTCTCGAAGCTCATCGGGTCACTCGTCCGCGGGAAGGCATCAGGAGGGGGGACGACAGGCGGCCACCACAGCGCAGGCACATGCGACGGCGTCCGTCGTCATGACCACGCACCGCGTGCTGGCCGGATTCAATCGACATAGCGCAGGCCAGCCTTCTCCAATGGTCCGCGCATGCTGTACATGTCCAGGCCGAGCACGCCGGATGCCAACGTCGCTCGCTTCTCCGCCTCCAGCGCCTCGCGCTTGGCGGCCGCCCCGGCGACCTGCGCTGCCTGCGCCGCGGGCACCACGACAACGCCATCGTCGTCGGCGACGATGACATCGCCCGGATTGACCAACGCGCCGGCACAGACCACCGGGATGTTGACCGAGCCCAGCGTCGCCTTGATCGTGCCCTTGGCGCTGATCGCGCGACTCCACACCGGGAAGCCCATCGCGGTCAGGTCCCTGACGTCGCGGACACCGGCATCGATGATAAGGGCGCGCGCGCCGCGTGCCATGAACGAGGTCGCCAGCAGGTCGCCGAAATAGCCGTCGGTGCATTCGGCGGTCACTGCAGCGACGACGATGTCACCGGGCCGGATCTGCTCGGCGGCGACGTGCATCATCCAGTTGTCGCCCGGGTGCAGCAACACGGTCACGGCCGTGCCGGCGACATGCGCGCCGCCGTAGATCGGACGCATGTAGGGCTTGAGCAGCCCCATCCGCCCCATCGCCTCGTGCACAGTCGCGGCGCCGAAGCGACCCAGCGCGGCGGTGGCGTCGCGGTCGGCGCGGACGATGTTGCGGCGGACGACGCCCAGGGTATTGATGTCACTCATGCTCGCGCCTCCCGTGCGCTCAGGATGGAATCCAGTCGCGGATAGACGCGACGGGCGTTGCCTTCGTAGATCTTGTAGCGGTCGGCATCGCTGAAGCGTGGCGAGGCGTCGACATAACGGCGCGTATCGTCGAAGTTGAAACCGGTCTCCGGGTCGACGCCGCGGACCGCGCCGATCATCTCGGAGGCGAACAGGATGTTGTCGACCGGGATGACTGTGCCCAGCAGGTCGATGCCCGGCTGGTGGTAGACGCAGGTGTCGAAGAACACGTTGTTCATCAGGTGCTGCTGCAGCAGCGGCTTCTTCAGCGCCTGCGCCAGTCCGCGGAAGCGCCCCCAGTGGTAGGGCACCGCGCCGCCGCCGTGCGGGATCACGAAGCGCAGCGTCGGGAAGTCCTTGAACAGGTCGCCTTCGAGCAACTGCATGAACGCGGTGGTGTCGGCATTGAGGTAATGCGCGCCGGTGGTGTGGAAGCAGGCGTTGCAGCTGGTCGACACATGCACCATCGCCGGGATGTCGTACTCGACCATCTTTTCGTAGATGGGATACCAGTGCCGGTCGGTCAGTGGCGGCGCGGTCCAGTGGCCGCCGGACGGATCCGGGTTGAGGTTGATGCCGACGAAGCCGTAGTCGCGGATGCAGCGTTCGAGTTCGGGGATGCAGGTCGCCGGATCCACACCGGGCGACTGCGGCAGCATCGCCGCGCCGATGAAATGTTCCGGGTAGAGCCCGGCGACGCGGTGGCAGAGTTCGTTGCAGATCGCCGCCCAGGTCGCGCTGACCTGGAAGTCGCCGATGTGGTGGGCCATGAAGCTCGCACGCGGCGAGAAGATCGTCAGGTCCGAGCCGCGCTCGCGCATCAGCCGCAGCTGGTTGGCCTCGATGGTCTCGCGCAGCTCGTCGTCGGAGATCTTCAGCGCCGAGGCCGTCGGCATCGCCGAGGGATCCTGGATGCCGGCGATCTGGCGGTTGCGCCAGTCCGCCAGCGCGTCGGGCGCGGTGGTGTAGTGACCGTGACAGTCGATGATCATGCGGATTCCGTTGGCAACTGCGTTGTGACAGGGGAAGGAAGGGGCTGCATGCCGTGGCGTCGTTTCGCCTCGGCGGCCTCCGGCGACGCCAGGAACCCCAGCAGGCGGCGCGCGGCGTCGGCATGCGGCGAGCCCGCCACCACGCCTGCCGAGAACGTCGTGTCGATGGCGACCTCGTCCGGCATTGGACCGACGATGTCGATACCCGGTACGTGCATCAGTTCGCTCAGTTGCTGGAAGCCCAGTGCCACCGCACCACTGGCGACCAGCGAGGCTACCGGCACACCCGGCGAGGCCTGCACGATGCGCGGTGCGATCTGCACGGCGATGCCCCAACGTTCGAACAGACGCTGCAACGCGACGCCGCTCGGCCCGGTCGAGTACCCGA
Organism: Luteimonas sp. RIT-PG2_3; assembly: GCF_054902115.1. Taxonomy (NCBI): domain Bacteria; kingdom Pseudomonadati; phylum Pseudomonadota; class Gammaproteobacteria; order Lysobacterales; family Lysobacteraceae; genus Luteimonas; species Luteimonas sp. RIT-PG2_3. The sequence goes on from NZ_JBUBPF010000017.1 coordinate 45,310, forward strand.
TCGTCGCGGCGGCCTGCACGGCGGCACGCAACGCGGCTTCGGAACCGATGTCCGGCGACACGCCGCCGGCCGGCACCGCCACCGCCGTGGCCGAGCGCATCAGGTCGACCTTGCTGCCGGCGACAACACGACCGGCCGCAAGCAGACGGTCGATGGCCTCGGAAGCCAGCACGACCACATCGAAGGCCTCGTCCCCGGTCAGCACGCGCCTGGCGGCGTCGACGCCGCCGACCGACTCGATGGCGACGGCACTGCCTTCGCGCACCTGCCAGGCCGCCGCCAGCTCGGCCAGCACCTGTCGCGTGGCCATCGAGGAAATGCCTTGCAAGGTCGCGGTATGCATGCCCCGATCTTGCCGCCGGGCTGCCGCTCCGACTACGGGGATTCGGATCTAACAGCTATATCAGTTTGATATATTTCAAGCCGTGGTATCACATACAGGCAGGACCAGGCATGGACCTTCGGCAGATCGAATACTTCGTCCGGGTCGCAGAATTGGGCAGCTTCACCCGGGCATCGGTCGCACTCGGCATCGCCCAGCCGGCCCTGAGCCGGCAAGTCCGGCTGCTCGAAGTCGAGCTGCAGCAGCCGCTGCTGTTGCGCAACGGCCGTGGCGTCACGATGACCGAGGCCGGCAAGGTCATGCTCGAACAGGGCCGGGGCGTGATGCACCAGGTCGCGCGCCTGCGCGACGAGCTGGGCAGGATCCGCGGCGGCTTCGCCGGCGGCGTGTCGCTGGGCCTGCCGCCAAGCCTGTCGAAGCTGCTGACGGTCCCGCTGGTGCGTGCCGCGACCCGCACCCTGCCGGGCGTGCGGCTGTCGGTCAGCGAGGGCCTGACCACGGCGATGCAGGACGCGCTGATCAGCGGCCAGCTCGACCTCGCCCTGCTCTACAACATGCCCTCGCATCCGGACATCGACAGCGAGTTCGTGCTCGATGAGCCCCTGTTCCTGGTGTCGCGCAATGTCGCCGGCGTTGCACCGCGTGCGGTTCCGTTGTCCGAGCTCGCGACATTCGCACTGGTCATTCCCCGCCGCCCGAATGCGTTCCGCGTGCTGGTCGAGGATGCGCTGGCCAAGCTCGGCCTGCCGCCCCGGATCGCGATGGAGGCCGATGGCGTCGATGCGATCCTGGGCCTGGTCGCCGATGGTGTCGGCAGCGCCGTGCTCGGTGCCGCCGCGGTCGCGACCGCCGTCGTCCCCGGCCGCTACACGGTCAACCCGATCGGCGCGCCCGGCCTGTCGACGCGGATCCACCTGGCCACCAGTTCGCAGCGGCCGACCACGCAGGCGCAACGCGCACTGATGACGCTGATCCGCGCAACCCTGCCCGGGGCGCTCGACCCCTCGCACCGGCACGGCACGCCGCGGCATCCCGACACCTGGCCCTGACACCTGGCCCTGACACTTGGCCCTGAGCCGGACCTTGAGGGACTGCGCAGCGCCGCAACACCATCGCTCGACGTGCATGTATGGATTCCTGATAATCGGGGTTTTCAACAGATGGATGTCGTGACGATGCCGATGGACCCGATCCTGCCTTCCCGCGCCGACCACGTCGGCAGTTTCCTGCGCCCCGCGTACCTGCTGCAGGCGCGCGACGACTTCAAGCTGGGGCAGATCGATGCCGCCGCGTTGCACAAGGTGGAAGATCGCGCGATCTCCGAGATCGTCAAGTTCCAGGAAGACGTCGGCCTGCAGGCGATCACTGACGGCGAATTCAGGCGCACCTATTTCCATCTCGACTTCCTCGAGCAGCTTGGCGGCGTGCACGTCGGCGAACCTGGAACGCGCAAGCGCGAGGACGGCACCGAGGAACTGTTGCCGCCGACGATGACCGTCGTCGACCGCGTCACGCATGCGCGCGACATCCAGCTGGCCGACTTCCAGTTCCTGCGCGGCCAGACCGCGCGCACGCCCAAGGTCACGATCCCGTCGCCGACGATGCTGCATTTCCGCGGCGGCCGCGCCGGCATCAGCGCCGAGCACTATCCCGAACTCGATCCGGCCTTCTACGAAGACGTTGCCGATGCCTATGGCCGCGAGCTGGCATCGCTGGCCGCCGCCGGCTGCACCTACGTGCAGATGGACGACACCAACCTGGCGTACCTGTGCGACGACAAGATGCGCGAGGCCGCCCGTGCCCGCGGCGACGATCCCGACGAGCTGCCGCATCGCTATGCGAAGTTCATCAACCTGGTGGTCGACCGCAAGCCGGCCGGCATGACGCTGGCGGTGCACCTGTGCCGCGGCAACTTCAAGAGCACCTGGGCCGCACAGGGCAGCTACGAGCCGGTCGCCGAGGCGCTGCTGTCGGAAATGAACGTCGACGCCTATTTCCTGGAATACGACGATGCGCGCTCGGGCGACTTCAAGCCGCTGCGCTTCCTGCCCAAGAACAAGATCGTCGTGCTCGGCCTGATCAGCACCAAGCTCGGCGCGCTGGAGTCCAAGGACGACATCAAGCGCCGCATCGAAGAGGCCGCGCAGTACGCGCCGCTCGACCAGCTGGCGCTGTCGCCGCAGTGCGGTTTCTCCAGCACCGTGCACGGCAACGACATCGCCGTCGAGCAGCAGCGCCAGAAGCTGCAGCTCGTCGTCGACACCGCCCGCGAGGTCTGGGGCTGAGTCACACGGGCGGAGCTTGCGGGCCGCGGGACCCTGTCCTGCGGCCCCAGCGGCGCAACGCAATGCGCGACTAGCGCCTCGACGACTCCGCCAGCCAACGCTTCAGCGCGGCCTTCTGCAACTTGCCTGTCGCCGTGCGCGGCAGCGCTTCGACGATGACCACCTGGCGCGGCAACTTGTAGCGCGCCAGTCGCTGCTCGAGATGGGCCAGCACCGCGTCCACCTGCAGGCCGGGATCGGCCGGCACGATCGCCAACCAGCCGACCTCGCCCCAGCGCGGATCGGGCAGGCCGACCAGGGCACATTCGGCAATGCCGGGATGATCGGCCAGCGCGGCCTCGATCTCGGCGGGATAGATGTTCTCGCCTCCGGAAATGAACATGTCCTTCTTGCGATCGACGATCCAGAAGAAGCCGTCCTCGTCGTGGCGCACGATGTCGCCGGTCGCGAACCAGCCATCGCGGTCGAAGGCCTTCGCCGTCTCCAGCGGATTGCGCCAGTAGCCCGGCGTGATGCTGGCCCCGCGCAGCAGCAGTTCGCCGGCTTCGCCCGCGGCGCAGACGCGGCCGTCGCCATCGACGACGCGGGTCTCGATGCCGGGCGCGGCGATACCGACCGAACCGGGTTTGGCGCGGATCACGTCGAGCTCGACGGACATGCCGAACACCGTGCCCGCCTCGCTCATGCCGAAGCCGCCGACCATCGGCACGCCGTCGGCCAGCCACGCCAGGATGTCGTCGATCGCATGCGGCGCGCCGCCGGTGACCAGCGCCGTCATCCTGCGCAACGGCGCCGGATCGAAGCCCGGCTGGGTGCGGAAGACCTCCATCATCTGCGGCACGCCGACATAGTGGGTGATCGCCAGCGCGGCATCGGTCAGCCAGGCCAGCGTGCGCTGCGGCTCGAAGCCATCCGACACCAGCAGCGCGCCGCCTGCGCGCAGCACCGGACGGACATTGGTGACCAGGCCGATGACATGGAACATCGGCGCCTCGCACAGGAAGCGGCTGCCGGCATCGATCCGCGTGCAGGCGGCGAAATTCAGCGCGGTCTGCTCGAGATTGCGCTCGGTCAGCATCACGCCCTTGGGCTGTCCGGAGGTCCCCGAGGTGGTCAGGATCAGGCTGACCGCATCGGGATCGATGCGCGCGGGCGCATGCACGGGCGCCTGCGCGGCCGCCTCTGCGAAGGCGTCGATCGAGGCACCATCGAGCAATGCCGCACCTGCGCTGTCGACCAGCAGCAGCCGCGGCGTCACCAGTGCCTGCTGGCCTTCGAGCTCGGCCTGGCTGAGTCGCCAGTTCAGCGGTACCAGGATCGCGCCGGTGCGCGCGCAGGCGTGGTGCAGCGCGACCAGCCAGACGCTGTTACGGGCCAGCACGGCCACGCGCTCGCCATCGGCGCAGCCGAGCGCCGCCAGGCGTCCGGCCATGCGGCCGACCAGGTCGTCCAGTTCGGCATAGGTCCACGCCAGGCCCTTGGCCAGGTCGCGCGCCGCAAGCCGATGCGGTGCGAGACGCGCATGGAACGCGATGTAATCAACAAGCTCGGGCATGAGACGCTCCCACGTGGCTCATGGATGGAAATTGGCAACCAGCCGCAGCTGGCCAACGCCCGTCGCGCGCATCGCGGGATACCTGCGGCAGGACGTCGAGCCGGAGGGCTCAGCGCGGCTTCAGCGCGTAGGCGTCCAGGCCGGGCTTGTAGCTCTTCTCGTCGATGAACTGGCGGATGCCTTCCTTGCGGCCTTCGTTGTCGAAGCTGTTGGCCGCCTCCTGCAGACGCACCAGGTAATCCTCGGCCTCGTCGTAGCTCATGCCGCCAACGCGACGCACCGCGTCCTTGGTGTACTTCAGCGCGATCGGGTTCTTGCGCAGCAGGATGTCGGCGACCTCGCGGGCGCGCTGCTCGAGCCGGTCCAGCGGCACGCTCTCGTTGACCAGCCGCCATTCCGAGGCCTTGCGGCCATCGATGACCTCGCCGGTCAACGACATCCACATCGCATCGCGCATCGACATCAGCTCGACCGCGACCTTGGTGACACCACCGCCGGGCAGGATGCCCCAGTTGATTTCCGACAGGCCGAACTGCGCCTCGTCGGCCGCGATCGCCAGGTCGCATGCGAACAGCGGGCCGAAACCGCCGCCAAAGCACCAGCCGTTGACCATCGCGATGGTCGGCTTCTGGAACCAGCGCAACCTGCGGAACCAGCCATAGGATTCGCGCTGCGACTTGCGCACGCCGCGCAGGCCCTGCGCTTCGGTCTCGCGGAAGTATTCCTTCAGGTCCATGCCGGCCGACCATGCGGTGCCCTCGCCGCCCAGCACCAGCACGCCGACGGCATCGTCGAACTCGAGTTCGTCGAGCACGTCCATCATCCGCCGGTTCAACGTCGGGCTCATCGCATTGCGCTTCTCGGGCCGGGCGAACTTCACCCAGGCCACCCGGTCCTCGATCCTTACCGACACCACGTCACGATCGCTCATGTCATTGCTCCTGGACATCTTCCGCTGCGGGGTTCGCGGGTTCATGGCTGCGATGGCCAGCGCCGCCGCGGCCGGGACGACCGTCGCCAGAGGCGAACCCGGATATTAATTATGAATCATAACTTCTTGCCCGACGCAATGTAGGGCAGGTCCCGCGCCATGGCAAGCCCCCGGCGCAACGCCTGCGTGGCGAGCGTGGACGGCGTGAAGACGGCAGGCCGCACGTTGCGCAGTGCAGCAGCGCACAGGCCGACCGCACGGCACGCCCGCTGGAGCACGCCTGCTGCGGCACGACCGCAGCCCACCACCTCAAGCCGCCACCGCAGGCACAAGAATGTCGTTATGTTTCATAAAGATATCGCGACCGCGCGGCCGCGGCCGGGCATCACGCGGGGCGATCATGCAGACGGTCGTGCAGGCAGTGGTGCAGGCACCGCCGCGCATATCCGCACCGGCGCGTGCTCACCACGGCCGATCCGCACGTATCATGGGCGGGCGTCAACGACGACCCGAAGACCTTCCAGGATCAGGATGCGCAGCCCCTCTCCCGCCAACGGCACGCCCGCCACCACCGCAGACGACGGCCACGCGACGATCGACCAGTCGCGCCTGCAGGGTCTGCTCGGTTACCAGCTGACGCGCGCGGAGGTGTCGTTGCATCGCCGCATGGTCGAACGCCTCGACCCGTTCGCATTGCGCCCGGCCGAGTTCTCGATCCTGCTGCTGGTCGAGGCCAACATCGGCATCAACCAGAGCCAGATCGGCGAAGCCCTCGGGGTATCGCCTCCCAACCTGGTCGCCGTCATCACCCGGCTGATCAAGCGTCGCCTGTTGCGCCGCAGCCAGAGCCGGCAGGACCGCCGCGTACATCACCTGCACCTGACCCCGGCCGGCGCAGAACTGCTGGCGCAGGCTGTCGTCGAGGTCGATGCGTTCGAGGCCGACCTCAGCGCGTCGCTGACCGCCCAGGAGCTGCGCGTGCTGCGCAAGGCCCTGGCCAAGGTCTCGGCACGTTGATCGACGGGCATCCCGTCCAAGGCCTGTCCGCCTGCACACGCCCGCACCGGACCTGCAGATGATCTGCTGACGACCTGTCGCGCGCGCAGCCAGCGCGTGTCAGAGCTTGCCGGTCGTCCGCCAACTCCCGTCGGCATAGCCGCTGCGCACCGAGGCCACGTATGGCACCGGGCACACCGTCGCGCGGATCTCGACCTGGCGATGGCGCTCGACGGTCGGCTTGCGCGAGCCGCCATCTTCCTCGCCCCAGACGAACACGACCTCGGTGCCCGGCTCGGCGTGTTCGGGATCCAGCATCGCCAGCGTCAGCATCTTGCGTTCGTTGCTGCTGTAGCCGACCCAGGTCGAGAGGCCGACCAGCTGGCCGTCCTTCATGACGCGGTCGAACGGGTACATCGCGTAGACCGCGGACGGGAAGTCGAAATACTTGGCGCGGTCTTCCTGCTTGCCGAACTGCGACGCGATCGCCATCGCGACGTCGTGGTCGTCGAGTTCCAGCGTGACCTTGATGCGGTGCGGCTTGCCGGCGATCTTCTCGAGTGCCTCGCGGCCGATGAAGTCGTGGTCGAATTTCACGAACGCGCCGTAGCCGAGGTCGTACGGGGTCAGGTAGTAGTCCTCGATGTTGTCGGAGTAGTAACTGCCCCCCAGCGAGGCGTTGCCTTCAAAGCTGTTGGCCGCCAGCCATTCGCGGTACTTGCGCATGCGCTCGTCGCCGGAATAGATCGCCGGCATCGGCGACGGAATCCAGCCCGATTCCAGCGTGTTCGACGAGTACGCGCGCGCACCCACCAGGTGCAGGCCGTCGTCCTGGCCGGCCTCGACCAGGGCGGCCTTGACCGCCTCACCGTCGGCCACCGGACCGAACAGTTCGAAGCCCGGCTGCCCGGCCATACCGTGGCGCAGGGCCCGCACCGGCCTGCCGGCGATCTCGACCTCGCACATGTGGAAGAACTTCAGGTCCGGCGGCGCCTTGCCGAGCGCGCGCGTCATGATCTTCATCGCGTTAGGGCCCTGGATCTGGTAGCGGTAGGTCTTGCGTGCGACCGGATCGGAACGCGAGGCCGAACGCTCGTCGCGCTCGCAGGTGACGTCATAGCCGCCGGTCTCGGCGTGGTACTGCACCCAGTTGTGCACCGCCGGCCGGCCGATCAGATTGAACAGGTCCTTGTCGAGGTAGCAGAGCACCACGTCGCCGATGACATGCCCGTCCCAGTTCACCGGCACGTACTGCTTGGCCTTGTTGACGGTGAAGCCCTTGAAGCTGTTGATGCCGAGCTTCTCGAGCAGCTTGAACGCATCCGGGCCGGACACGTACATGTCGGTCATGTGGTACGACTGGTTGAACAGCACGGCGGTTTCCTGCCAGGCCCGCTGTTCGTCGCGCCAGTTGGTGTATTCGGGCTGCACGACCGGGTACGGATTGGGTCCGCTCTGCGAATGCCGCAGATGATGGACCGCGCCACCGTTGGCCTGCAGGCGCTGGTCCAGATTGCTCTCACTCATCGATGTCCTCCCGGGAACAGGTTCAGGTTGTGCTCAACGCGGCCGGGATCGGCCGGGTTGTGCAGGGTCGGCCGCGAACGCAATCGCGACCATGTTGATGCTTTCCTTGGCCGCGAACGCGTGTTCGCGCATCAGCGCTTCGGCACGCGTGCCCTGGCCCAGGGCGATCGCCTCGACGATCGCGTGGTGCTGGCGATGCGCGTACTGCAGCATCGCGCCCATCCTGTCGGGCGCGTCCTTGTCGAAGGCCAGTGCCTGCGGCCCGGCGAACGGCACGTGGCGCACGCGTTCGAGCGCATCGGCGATGGTCTGACTGCCAGCCTCGGCAACGATCGCCGCATGCCAGCGCGTGTTCATGTCGGCATAGGCGGCCTCGTCGCCGGCCTGCAGCTCGCGATGGGCGAAGATCGCATCGCCATCCTCCAGGCAGTTGCGCAGTTCGCGCAGGCAGGCCTTGGAGACGCCGCGCTCGACGATCCGCCGCACGGCCAGCCCTTCCAGCACCGAGCGCACGTCGATGGCGTCGTCGACATCGCCCGCGGTGAACGCACGCACGGCATAGCCACGCGCCGGCTGCTGGGTCAGCAGGCCTTCCTGCGCCAGTAGCGGCAACGCCTGCCGCACCGGCGTCCGGGACATCCCGAGCTGCTCGGCCAGCGGCGCCTCGGCAACGCGTTGGCCCGGCGCCAGCTCGCCGCGCAGAATCATCTCGCGGAGGCGCAGCGTGGCTTGCGAGAGTTGCGAATGCACGCGCCCACCAACATAGAAAGTTGCCTTATATTGCGGACGGGATCCGGTGCTGTCAATACGGGATCCCGAAAATCACAAAATAAGGCACACTTACTTGTGTCGCGGTAAGATCCAGGCAACGTGGGATCCCGAGGTCCCGCGCCAGCCATCGCAGCCGTCCGGGAGGGAACATGCTCGATCCACGCCATCGCGACCCGCAGGTCGCCGTCCAGGCCCCGTTATCCATCTATGTCGACGGCGACTGGCGCAAGCCCGATTCGGCAGTGCAGCTGCCGGTCATTTCGCCGGTCACCGAAGAGGTGTTCGCCCGCTATGCGGAGGGCAATGCGCACGACATCGATGACGCGGTCGCCGCGGCCCGGCGGGCGTTCGACGACGGGCCCTGGCCGCACATGCCTGCCGACGAGCGCGGCGCATACCTCGAACGCATCGCCGACCTGCTGGACGCGCGACTGCCCGAGCTGGCCAATGCCTGGACGGTCCAGGTCGGCGCGCCGATCGCGATGACGCGCTACGCGGTCGCGCAGGCACCGCAGCTGTTCCGCTTCCATGCCCGTCTGCTACGCGACACGCCGATGGTCGACGTGCGCACCGGCGCCAAGGGCGGCCGGGTCCGCGTGTTGCGCGAGCCGGTCGGCGTCGTCGCCGCGATCACGCCGTGGAACGCGCCGCTGGTGCTGCTGTGCTACAAGGTCGCCGCCGCGCTGGCCGCCGGTTGCACCGTGGTCGCCAAGCCGTCGCCGGAAACGCCGATCGATGCCTACCTGCTGGCCGAATGCATCCATGCCGCCGGTGTGCCAGCCGGCGTGTTCAACGTCGTCGCCGGTGGACGCGAGCTGGGTGAGCACCTGATCCGCCACCCCGGCATCGACAAGATCAGCTTCACCGGCAGCACCGCCGCCGGCCGCCACATCGCCGCGGTCGCAGCGCAGCGCATGCTGAGGACCGGCTTCGAACTGGGCGGGAAGTCCGCCGCGATCGTGCTCGAGGATGCCGACATCGGGCACATGCTGCAAAGCCTGGTCCCGTACTCGATGCCGATTGCCGGGCAGGTCTGCTTCTCGCTGACCCGCTTGCTGGTCCCTGAGTCGCGCAAGCGCGAAGTGACCGATGCCTATGTCGGCGCGATGGCCGCACTGAAGCTCGGCGATCCGTTCGCCGACACCACCCAGATGGGTCCGCTAGCGATGGCCCGCCAGCTGCAACGCGTGCAGGACTACATCGCGAGCGGCCACGCGCAGGGCGCGACGCTGCTGCTCGGCGGCGGCCGCCCCACCAGCCTGTCGCGCGGCTACTACATCGAACCCACGGTGTTCGGCGACGTCGACAATGCGATGACGATCGCGCAGGAGGAGATCTTCGGCCCGGTGGTCTCGATCATCAGCTATACCGACCTCGACGACGCCGTGCGCAAGGCCAACGACACCATCTTCGGCCTGCATGGCGCGGTCTATACCCCGGACGCGGAGCGCGGTTACGCGGTCGCGCGCCGCCTGCGCTCGGGCAGCGTCACCGTCAACGGGCTGATCGTCGATCCGACGATGCCGTTCGGCGGCTTCAAGCAGTCCGGGATCGGTCGCGAAGGCGGCATCGAGGGGTTCGATGCCTACCTCGAGACCAAGACCGTCTATTTCGCCTGACATGCCGCCACGGACCCCGCTGCTGCTGCTCTCTGGACTGCTGTGCGACGACACCGTCTGGGCGTCGCAGCGGCAGGATCTGTCCGACATCGCCGACATCCGCGCCCTCGACTTCCGTGGCTACGATCGCATCGAGACGATGGCGGCCGCAGTGCTGCGCGAGGCGCCCGCGCGCTTCGCACTGGCCGGCCACTCAATGGGCGCGCGGGTCGCGCTCGACGTGGTGCGCCAGGCCCCGCACCGGGTCGCCCGGCTGGCCCTGCTCGACACCGGCATCCACACCGTCCGCGCTGGCGAGCGCGCGCAGCGCATGCAGCTGCTGGCACTGGCACGGCGCGACGGCATGCAGGCGCTGGCCGCGCAATGGCTTCCGCCGATGCTGCATCCCGCGCATGCGCAGGACGGACCGATCCTGTCGGTGTTGACCGCGATGGTCATGCGCATGGATACCGACATCTTCGCCGGGCAGATCGAGGCCCTGCTGCATCGCCCCGATCCGCAGGCGGTACTGGCCGCGCTCGACGTGCCGGTGCTGGTTGGCGTCGGCAGCGACGACCGCTGGAGTCCGCCGGCCCAGCATCGGCAGATCGTGGACCAGCTCGGCGCGGCGCACAGGGCAAGGCTGGAGATCTTCGCCGGTGCCGGGCACATGGCGCCCTGCGAAGCGCCAGGCGCGGTCAACCGCGCGTTGCGGAACTGGCTGCAGACACCCGAGGCGCGCGACGCGCAGCCCTGACGCCCAATGGCTTGGCGCCCGCCGCTTCAGGCGGACTGTGCGACCGGCTGCGGAGCGATGCGCAACGCGAGGCTGCCCCGGCGCGACTGGAACCGCCAATCGCCATCGACCAGCACCAGGTCATCGTCGAAGCCGCCCAGCAGCTGCGGGCCGGTACACGGATACGGCGGAGCGCCGGTGTCCTCGCTATCGGGATCGGCCACGTACAGCGCGACATAGCTGGTCGCGCGCGCCTGCGACGGCGACAGCACGTCGACGACGGTATTGAGCATCAGATGGCGGGTGAAGCGGCGCGGGCGGTCGCGGAACATCGCCTCGATCGCGTCGCGTCCGTACACCGGCGCGTCCGGCGCGGTCGGCCGTGCGAAGCTGCCGTCGCGCACAAACATCCGTGCCAGCGCTGCATGGTCGCCGGCATCGTTGTACAGCGCGAACCTGCGGATCAGCTGCTCGCATGCGAAAGCGATCCGCAACGTCTGGTCGGGCGACAGCCCGGCAACCTCGGCGCTCACGCGTAGCGCTTGAGCATGCCGCGCGCGATGACCAGTTGCAGGATCTGGCTGGTGCCTTCGTAGATGCGCAACACGCGCGCGTCGCGCCACAGTCGCTCGATCGGATACTCGGCGATGTAGCCGGCGCCACCGAAGATCTGCAGGCCGCGATCGGCCACGCGCCCCAGGGCCTCCGAACAGAAATACTTGGCCGACGCCGCCAGGATGCGGGTGTCCTTACCGGCCTGCAGCGAGCGCGCCGCTTCCATGACCATCGCATGGCCGGCCAGGTATTCGGCCTCGGAATCGGCCAGCATGCCCTGGATCAGCTGGAACTCGGAGATCGGCTGGCCGAACTGCTTGCGCGACAACGCATACGTCGCGGCCTCGTCGATGATGCGCTTCATCATGCCGACCGCGCTGCCGGCGACGCCGATGCGGCCGGAGTCGAGCACCTGCATCGCGATCCGGAAGCCCTTGCCTTCCGCCGCCGCGCCGCCGATCACATTGGCTGCAGGCACGCGCACCTGGTCCAGGATCACGTCGCAGATCGGCGCGCCGCGCTGGCCGAGCTTGTGCTCGGGCTTGCCGATGCTGAGGCCGGGCGTGCCCTTCTCGACGATGAACGCGCTGATGCCGTCGGCGCCGGTCTTGCCCGCATCGCTGCGCGCCATGACGGTGAAGATGTCGGCATGCGGCGCATTGGTGATGAAGCGCTTGGTGCCGCTGATCAGGAAGTCGTCGCCATCGCGCACGGCGACCGTGCGGATGTTGGCGGCGTCCGAACCGGCGTCGGGCTCGGTCAGGCAGAACGCGGCGCGCAGTTCGCCACTCGCCAGTCCCGGCAGGTAACGCTGCTTCTGCGCGTCGGTGCCGCCATAGACGATGCCGCGGCTGCCGATGCCGACGTTGGGCCAGAACGCCAGCCGGAACGCCTGCGAGGTGCCGCTGAACAGCATCTGCACGCGGGTTTCCTGCACGACGTCGAGTTCGAAGCCGCCGTACTGCTGCGGGATGCTGAGCCCGAACAGGCCCATCTCGCGCATCTCGTCGATGATCTCCGCCGGCACGGTTGCAGTCTCCTCGACGACTTTCTCCAGCGGCATCAGCCGTTCCCGGATGTAGCGGTCGAGCGTGTCGATCAGTGCGGAAAAGTCTTCATCATCGAATGCGGATGGCATGGCAGCAGGAGTCTCAGGCAGGTGCGGGCGTGCGTTTGCGTCGTTTCGGGGCGTCGGCCGCCGCGACCGGCGGCGTGCTGTTGTTGCGCAGGTGGCTGGAGATGCGCTGCAGCTGCTCGCGTAACGCGGCGGTCTGCGGGCAATCGGGATCGTCGAAGATCTCGGTCTCGATGGCGCCGATCAGGCGGCCACATTCGTCGACCAGCTTGCGACCCTTCGCGGTCAGGCTGACCAGCAGCACGCGGCGGTTCTCGGGGTCTTCCTTGCGGCGCAGCAGCGCACGCTCCTCGAGTCCGGCCAGTACCTGGCCCATGGTCTGCGGGGTCACGTAGAAGCGGCGCGACAGCTGCGCCGACGACAGGCCCTCGTGCGACTCCACGACGGTCATGATGGTGTACTGCAACGGGGTGATGCCGAGCGGCTTCAATGCCGGTTCGAGCCGGGTCGCACGCAGCGCGTGGTAGACGCTGGCGATCAGGTAAACGGTGCGGGCGCGCTGGGCGCTGGCGGATTCTGCGGTCGGGCTCATGACGAAGGCTCCATGTGTCGTCGATCAGCCCAGACTAACCAATTTTGCGTCCAGATACCCATCGAGTCCCTCGCTGCCGCCCTCGCTGCCATAGCCGCTGTCCTTGACGCCGCCGAACGGCGTCTCGGCGAACGTGATGGCGGTGTTGTTGACGCCGAGCATTCCGCATTCGACCTCTTCGGCGAGCCGGTGCGAGGTGCGGATCGAGCCGGTCCAGGCGTACGCGGCCAGGCCGTAGGGCAACTCGTTGGCGCGCGCAATGGCCTCGTCGACGGTATCGAATGGAACGGTCACCGCGACCGGGCCAAACGGCTCCTCGCGCAGGATGCGCGCCTGCGCCGGCACGTCGGCCAGCACGGTCGGCGTCCAGAAATTGCCGGCGCCGTCGCCACGTCCGCCACACAGCGAACGCGCGCCGCTGGCGATGGCGTCGCCGACCAGCGCCTGCATCGCATCGATCCGGCGCGGGTTGGCCAACGGCCCCATGCGCACGTCGGAACGGAAGCCATCGCCGACAACCAGTTGCGACGCGGCCTCGGCAAAGCGCTCGGCAAAGCGGTCGTGGATGCTGCGTTGCACGAAGAACCGCGTCGGGGCGATGCAGACCTGGCCGGCGTTGCGGTACTTGAACGGCACCAGTTGGGCGATCGCGGCATCGATGTCGGCATCGGCGAACACCAGCACCGGGGCATGCCCACCGAGTTCCAGCGTCATCCGCTTGATCGCGCCACCGGCGAGCGCGCCGAGGTGGCGGCCGACCGCGGTCGAACCGGTGAACGACAACTTGCGGATCAGCGGCGACGACACCAGCGTCTGCGAGATCCGCGCCGGGTCGCCGGTGACAACGTTGAGCACGCCCGGCGGCAGGCCGGCATCGGCCAGCGCCCGCGCCAGTTGCAGGCAGGTACCGGGCGTTTCTTCGGCCGGCTTGATGATGCAGCTGCAGCCCGCCGCCAGCGAGGCGGCGATCTTGCGCGCCGGGATCAGCGCCGGGATGTTCCAGGGCGAGAACGCCGCGACCGGTCCGACCGGCTTGCGCAGCACCAGGTAACGCACGTCCTCGGGCGCGCGCGACGGCACGACGCGACCATAGGCGCGGCGCCCTTCCTCGGCGAACCAGTCGAAGACATCGGCCGCGGCCGCGATCTCGCCACGCGCTTCCTGCAACGGCTTGCCCTGCTCGAGCGTGGTGATCGCGGCAATGTCGTCGAGGCGTTCGCGCAGCAACTGCGCGGCCTGCCGGAGGATCTGCGCGCGCTCGAAGGCAGACCGGCGGCTCCACGGCTTGAACGCACGATCGGCCGCCGCCAGCGCGCGCGCGAGATCGGCATCGCTGGCATGCGGCAGGTCGCCGATCCAGTCGCCATTGGCGGGATTGACGATCGCCGAGGTCGCACGGCCCTCGCCATCCAGCCACTGGCCATCGATGAACAGCTGCGGCGCGGGATAGACCCGGGCCGGTGCGGGCACGGGAGGGGGCACGGCCGCCGCGTTCACGCCGCCACCGGCCTCGGCGGCAGGTCTTCGACCGCGACCCAGTTGCCGTGCAGGCCGTTGCGCAGCTTCAGCGGCAACTTGATCGTCGCCAGCGGGCCTTCGCTGAGGCGCTGCGCGTCGAGGATCAGCAGGTCCGAGCGCTGCTCGTCATAGCGGTTGGCCAGCGCGACCAGGTAACCGTCGCCTTCGGGCGCGTCCTTGCTGCGCGGGATGAATGCGGGTTCCTGCAGCGACGACACCGGGCCGACGTAGTAGACGTCCTGCTCGCCGGTCGCGTGGTCCAGGTGGCCCAGGCAGTTGATGAACATGCCGGTGATGCTGCCGGCGCGCTTCTCGTCGTAGGGCCGCGTGCGGTCGCTGACGCAGATGTAGCCGTGGCGATAGGCTTCCATCACGTAGCGGTCGTCGATGCGCGGGAATTCGCCGGCCAGCGTCGTCAACTGCTGGAAGCCGATGGCATCGCCGCCGGCATAGTCGACCGACCAGCGCGTGATGTGCGCGGTCGCGGCGACCGGATCGAACGGCGCGCCGCTGACGTCCGGGAAGAACGGGAACATGTTGCCCTTGGCGATCGGCGTGTCGAAGTAGATCTTGGTGCCGTCGTTGAACGCGTTCATGACATGCGACGCGAACAGGTTGGAGGTCTTGAACCAGCGCAGGTCCTTGGCACTGCCACGGCGCGGCAGCACGCCGAGGTAGACGTCCTTGCTGGCATCCCAGCCGAAGGTCGGGCGGCCGGCGCGGGCGAAGTCCAGGCTGCTGATGACCGGCACGATCGGGAACACCACGTAGTCGCGGGTTACGCCGAAGTCGTGCATCAGGCACGGGTACGGCACCTGGAACCAGGTTTCGTGGACGACCTTGCCATCGCGATCGATCACGTAGTACGCCACGTCCGGCGAGGCGATGCCCTTGGCCGAATACCCGAACGCGATCATCTCGCCGGTATCGGGATCGAGCTTGGGATGCGCGGTGAAGGTCTCGCTGGTCAGCACGCCGTCGTAGTCGGAATAGCCTTCGGTTTCCAGCGTCCACGGGTCCATGACCAGCGGCGGGCTGTCTTCCTTCAGCGCCAGCAGCTTGCCGGCGTGCATGACCACGTTGGTGTTGGCGGTGCCGCGGATGCGGCCTTCGACCGACGGATCGTCGAAGAACGGATTGCGGTACGAGCCGAACAGCGCCTGCCGCGCAGCCTGCTCGAGATTGAACTTGTCGGTGCGCGCGTAGCGGCACTTGAGGTCGACGCGGCCCTTCTCGAACCGGAAGGCGCTGACCATGCCATCGCCGTTGAAGTAGATGTCGTTGCCCAGCCGCGGCGGGTGCTGCGGGTCCGGGCCGACGCGGTAGAAGATGCCATCGAGCTGGTCGGGGACTTCGCCTTCCACTTCCAGGTCGTAGATGTCCACCTCCATCCGCTGGGGGGTGTTGAAACCGGTGTAGATCGGCAGCGGCGGGAATGACTTCATCTGGCTGGGCCTCGGCTCGGTCGGGGTGGCCGCGCCACCCACAATATAAGGAATCTTTATATCATCGGCATGGGCTGTCAATGTGCAGCGCAGCATGCCGTGCGGCGGTTCAGAGTCCGACGAAGACCGACTTCAGCTCGGTATAGGCCTCGACGCCCTCGCGGCCGTTCTCGCGGCCCCAGCCGGACTGCTTGTAGCCGCCGAACGGCATCGAGAAGTCGATGCCCACCGGCGTATTCACGCGCACCGTGCCGGCCTTCAGGCGTTGCGCGAGCTTGTGCGCGGTGCTGATGTCGCGGGTCCAGATGCTCGCCGACAGGCCGTATTCGGTGTCGTTGCCGCGGTCGGCCAGCGTCTGCAGCTCGTCGGCATCGTCGAACGGCACGGCGCACAGCACCGGCCCGAAGATCTCCTCGCGCATGACCTTCATCGACGGATCGGTACCGGTCAGCACGGTCGGCTGTATGAAGTGGCCGCTGCCATCGACGGCCTGTCCGCCCACGACGACTTCGGCGCCGTCCTGGCGGCCGCTGTCGATGTAGCCGGTGACGCGCTCCAGCTGGCGCGCCGAGATCAGCGGGCCGATCTCGACACCGGGCTCGGTCCCCGGCCCCAGCCGCAGCTTGCGGGCGATCCCGGACACGCCTTCGACGACCTGGTCGAAGATCCTGCGATGCACGAACAGGCGCGAGCCGGCGACGCAGACCTGGCCGGTATTGCCGAAGATGCTGCGCGCGGCGGCAGCGATCGCGGGCTCGAGGTCGGCATCGCCGAAGATGAAGGTCGGCGACTTGCCGCCAAGCTCCAGCGTGACCCGCTTCAGGTTGCCGGCCGACGCGGCGATGATGCTCTTGCCGACCGCGGTCGAGCCGGTGAACGAGACCTTGTCGACATCGGCATGCGCGGCCAGCGCGGCGCCGACCTCGGCGCCCAGTCCGGTGACCAGGTTGATGACGCCCGGTGGGAAGCCGACCTGCTGCGCGAGTTCGAAGAAACGGACCGCGCTCAACGAGGTCAGCTCGGCCGGCTTGAGCACCACCGTGCAGCCGGCCGCCAGCGCGGTGCCGATCTTGTTGGCGGCCATCACCAGCGGCATGTTCCACGGCACGATCAGCGCGGCCACGCCCAGCGGCTCGCGCAGCGTGTAGGTGTGCCACTCGCCGGGGAACGAGATGTTGGTGGTGTCGCCGCCCATGCGCGCCGGCCAGCCGGCGTTGTAGCGCAGGTTCTCGATCGCGCCCTGGATGCTGAAGAAGCGCGCATTGAAGAACGGCATGCCGTTGTCGAGGCTTTCCAGCAGCGCCAGCTCGTCGGCATGCGCCTCGATGACGTCGGCCAGGCGCGCCAGCAGGCGGCTGCGTGCGCCCGGGCGTATCGCGCGCCAGGCGTCGCCGTCGAACGCGGCCCGCGCGGCCGCGACCGCACGGTCGACATCGGCCTGGGTGGCGGCGGCGATCTGGCCGATGACCTGGCCGGTTGCCGGATTCTCGGTGTCGATGACGCCGGCGCTGGACGCGTCGGACCATTCGCCGCCGATGAACAGTTGCTGGCGGCGTGCCATGAACGCCTCGGCCTGGGCCAGGAGTTCGGGAGTGACGGTGGGCGGAT
>NZ_JBUBPF010000018.1:0-62685 GCF_054902115.1 Luteimonas sp. RIT-PG2_3
CAATGTGAAAAATTTCCAGCAAGCGCGCAACCACGCGGTGTCAGCGCTGAGTCACGCGCCTGAAAACACCGCACGTGGCCGCATCACATGAAACATCTGCGCAATGGGATCGCGAATTCCCGCAGACGATTGAACAGAAGACTTGGCACTCGCGTCGCAATGGATCGCATTGCATGCGTTCAAGCCAGACACAAGCATCATCGATGACGCAACGCGATAGACGACACGTCATTCCGAATAGAGCGCGCAAGATGCTGTAAATCAGCGCTTTTCCTGCAATGAGCGCTTTTCAGCAATCATCGCAATGACTTTCCACAACGCGCACCGCAATCGCGGCACGCCACAAGCACACTGTTGCAGTCCACGCCAACGCAACACTGCTCCAATGCGACATCGCACATCCACCGCGCATGCATTGCTGTGCACCTGATGGTGCGCGCGGGATTTCCGTTTACGTTTTCGGCATGCAACGCATGTCTATCCCTTGCATGCCCATGCCACGCGAGATCAACACATGCGGGGTCACGCACCGCGACATGGACATCGTCAAGGCGATACGTGTGGGCTTGTTGTCTGACATCCCGCATCGGGATGGAAAAAGATGGTGGGTCGTGATGGATTCGAACCATCGACCAGCGGATTAAAAGTCCGATGCTCTACCGACTGAGCTAACGACCCACATGACATCAGGCCCGGCATTGCACCGGGCGGCCGACATTCTAGCGCATGCGCTCAGGCGACGTAACGTGTCACGTCCGGCAGGCCCGCAGCGGCGAAGCCTTCTGCCCGCAGCTGGCAGGCATCGCAGCGACCACAGGCCCGGCCCTGCGCATCGGCCCGGTAGCACGAGACGGTCATCGCGAAGTCCACGCCCAGCCGCTGGCCCTCACGGACGATGTCGGCCTTGCTCATCCGCAGCAACGGGGCATGCAGGCGCAGGCCGGCACCTTCGACGCCGGCCTTGGTGGCGATGTTGGCCAGTTGCTCGAAGGCCTGGATGAACTCGGGACGGCAGTCGGGATAGCCCGAATAGTCCACCGCATTGACGCCGCAGAACAAGTCCGCCGCCTCCAGCACCTCGGCCCAGCCCAGGGCAATGGACAGCATGATGGTGTTGCGCGCCGGCACGTAGGTCACCGGGATCCCTGCCCCGCCCGCTTCGGGCACTTCGATATCGGCGGTCAATGCCGAGCCGCCGATGCTCCGCAGATCCACATGCACGGTCTTGTGCTCGATGGCACCTAAGGCCACTGCGACCTCGGCGGCGGCCTCCAGCTCGGCGGTGTGCCGCTGGCCATAGCGCACGCTCAAGGCGTGGACCGCAAAGCCCTGCTCGCGGGCCATGGCAATGACGACGGCAGAGTCCATGCCACCGGAAACGAGGACGACGGCTTTCTTCATGGGGTAGATCCGTAACGACGGAAAGAGGGGGGGGCCGCGCTGGGCAACGGGAACGCGACACACGCGCGCACGGCGGCGCGGATGGAACCTCAGCGTCCGGGCTCATCGTTCCAGAGCAGTTTGTGCAACTGGAGCTGGAACTTGACCGGCAGGCGGTCGGCGACGATCCAGTCCGCCAGGTCCCGCGATGAGATCTCGGACTTGCTGGGCGAGAACATCACGTCGCAGCGCTCGGCCAGCGCATGGCGCTGCAGGATCTCGCGTGCCCATTCGTAGTCGGCCCGGCTGCAGATCACGAATTTGATCTGGTCGTGCGCGGTCAGCAGGGGCAGGTTTTCCCAGCGATTGCGCGCGACTTCCATCGAGTCCGGCGTCTTGATGTCGAGCACGCGCGAGACCCTGGGATCGACATCGGAAATGTCGATCGCGCCGGACGTTTCCAGCGACACCACATACCCGGCATCACAAAGCCGCTTCAGCAGGCCGATGCAACGCTTCTGCGCCAGGGGTTCGCCACCGGTCACGCAGACATGTCGCACACCATGACTGGCCACTTCATCGACGATCGCCGCGATGTCGTGCCATTGGCCACCATGGAAGGCGTAGGCGGTATCGCAATACTGGCAACGCAGCGGGCAGCCGGTCAGCCGCACGAAGACGGTCGGCCATCCGGCATCGCGGGCCTCGCCCTGCAGGGACAGGAAGATCTCGGTGATCTTGAGACGGTCCGCCTGCGACGCGGCGGCCGCATCAGGCATGACGGCGGCGTCCATGGCGTCGGTCAGCGCAGGCGCGAGACCTGGATGGCGCGCAGCCGGTCTTCCGCGGTGCGTGCGGCATCGGTGCCGGGATACTTGGTGCCAACGGCCGCCAGCGTGGTTTCCGCGGCGTCGAAATTCTTCTGCCCATACTGGGACAGGCCGATCTTCAACAAGGCGCCGGGCGTCTTGTCATGGGTGGGAAACTGATCCACCAGTGCCTGGAACTGTTCCTGCGCAAGCGCATAGTTCTCGGTCACGTAATAGCTTTCGCCGAGCCAGTAACGCGCATTGGCCGCGTAGCTGCCCGCCGGGAAGGATTGCAGGAACCCCTGGAACAACCGCGACGACTCGGAGTAACGACCTGCCTTGAGCGCATCGAATGCTGTCTCGTAGGCACTGCGCTCATCGGCGGTATTGGCGCCCACGGCCGGATTGGCGGGTGTCGCCGGGGCGGTACCGCGGGCCGCGCCCGCGTTGCCTTTTCCTGTCGCCGCCGGGGGCGGTACCACACCAACGGCTGCAGGCGGCACAGCGCCCGCAGCTTCGATCCTGTTCAAACGATCATCAAGATCGATGTACTGGGTCCGGTTGATCGACTTCAGCTGCTCGTTCTGCTGCTGGAGCTCCTCAATCTGCGAACGCAGGGTCTGCAGCTCGGTCCGCAGCTGCGTGACCTGGTTGAGCAGGTCGACATTGACGCTGGTGTCGGCGGCGCGCTGTTCAAGCGACGCCACCCGGTCCGCCAGGCTGGCGCGCTGGGCCATGGCGGGTGCGGCGGTCACGAGGACCGCCGCCGCCAGGACGCATGTTGCCAGTGACCTGGTCAGTCCCATCAACACTTACTTCGCGGTGTAGACGATTTCGACGCGACGGTTGCGCGCCCAGCAGTCTTCGCTCGACTCGGTGCAGGTCGGACGCTCTTCGCCATAGCTGACGACGGTCTGCTGGCCGGCCGAACCACCGTTGGACTGCAGCGCGGAGGAGACCGCGTTGCCGCGACGCTCGCCCAGGCCCAGGTTGTACTCGCGGCTGCCGCGCTCGTCGGCATTGCCTTCCAGCGTGATGCGCGAGGTCGGACGGTCACGCAGGTACTTGGCGTGGCAGGCCATCGCAGCCTGGAATTCCGGACGCAGCGCGTCCTGGTCGAGATCGAAGTACACCACGCGCTGGCGCAGGCACGCATCGGTATCCAGGTCGCTCGGACCATAGGCACCCGGTGTGGTCGGACCCGGCTGGGTCACGGTGCCGGTCGACGGGCCGGTATCGGTCGGCGGCGTCGGCTTGACATCCTTTTTGCAGGCAACAATCGAAGCGCAAAGCATGATCGCCAGCGCGACACGTGTAGTGGTATTCATCTCGTCGATCCTCAGCGTATGGTCAGAAATAGCGCGTGTAGCAGATTGATGGACGGGACGTGCAGGGCCGCGTCACCGCTGCGCCCGATACGGACCCCAAGCCGGCTCACGGACATCTCCATCCGCAAGCACGAGTCGCTGGCGTACCCGACCATCGGCCGACACGGCATACAACACCCCCCGCCGCCCTTCACGCGCCGCATACAGGACCATGCTGGCATTCGGTGCAAAACTCGGTGATTCATCGAGCGAACCGGGTGACAGCGTGGACCAACGTGGCGAGCCAAGGCTACGATCCAGCACTGCAATACGGTACACGTTGCCCGCGCCCTGCGCCACGGCAATCTTCTTGCCATCGAAAGAAATGCTCGGATCGGCGTTGTAGGTCCCCTCAAACGAGACCCTGGTCGCGCCACCGCCACTTGCCGACGCCTGATAGACCTGCGGTCGGCCACCCCGGTCGGAGGTGAAATAGAGGCTGGCGCCATCCGGACTCCAGACCGGCGAGGTATCGATGCCGAACTGGTTGGTGATCTGGGTCAGCGCCTTGCTGCCCAGGTCCATGACGTAGATCTCGGGATTGCCGCTGCGCGACAGCGTCAGCGCCAGCTTGCGGCCATCCGGGGAGAACGCCGGTCCGCTGTTGATGCCGCGGAAGCTCGACACCAGCTCACGGCCGCCGGTCACGATGTCCTGGATGTAGATCGCCGAGTTGCCGCGCTCGAAGCTGACGTAGGCCAGCTTGCGACCATCCGGGCTCCAGGCCGGCGACAGCAGCGGCTCGTTGGAGCGGACCACGGTCTGCGGGTTGTAGCCGTCGGCATCGGCGACCATCAGCGCATACCGGCTGCCCTTGCCGGTGCCGGTCGCGGTGACGTAGGCGACCCGGGTCCAGAACGCGCCGCGCACGCCGAGGATCTTCTCGTAGATGGCATCGGCCATCTGGTGGGCGACGTCGCGCATGGCGTTGGAGCGCGCGGTCATCGCCTGGCCGAGCAGGCGCTGCTGCTTGGCGACGTCGAACAGTTCGTACTCGACGCGATAGCTGCCGTCACCGGCATCGGCCACGCGGCCGACGACCAGGAAGTCCTGGCGCAGCGCGCGCCACGTCGGGTACTGGACCTCGGCGCCGCGGGTCGGGCGCTCGGTGATGTCGCGCTCGGGCAGCGAGCGGAACTGGCCGGAACGCTCGAGGTCGGCGCGGATCACCGCCGAGACGTCGGTCGTCGGCGCAGCGCCCGTGCCCTGGTAGGGCATCGGCACGATCGCGATCGGCAGCGCGGAGGGGTTGCCGCCGATGATGTCGATCTCGAGCCCTTGCTGCTGCGCGGACGCTATATGGGGGAGCAGCAGGACGAGCAGGACCAGCAACCAGCGGACAGGTGATTTCATGATGGATTCCAGCGGCATCGAATGGGCAACAGCTTGGCGGTGAACACGGGCCGGAAGATGAACGCCTTCGGACTCGCGGGCGGATGGCGCAGATCAGGACCGATTGCGCGTGATCAGCGGGTGATCGCCGCCGATCAGCGATCCTGGGCCTGGAAATTGAGGATCAGGTTGCGCTGGAACACGGACTCGAACCCGGCATAGGGCAGCGGTTCGGCCTTGAGCACGGCGGCCTCGACCGAGCGTCGGCCCAACTCGTCGTAGGGGCACGACGGGTCGACCTGGGCCGATACCACCTGCCCGCCGACGGTCTGGCGGATGTTGATCCGACAGCGCTGTCCCGGCGGAATATTGTCCGGACGGGTCCAGTTGCGCAGGATCGCTTCCTGCAGCGCGGCCGCGTAGCGTGCGGCCAGCCCGGCATCGACGCCGGCATTGCCCGGGGGGGGCGGCGCGGACGATGTCGGCCCGGCCTGCGCGGCCGGTGGCGTGCTGCGATCGGCGATCTGCTTCAGGCGCTCCTGCGCCAGACGCTCCTCGCGTTCGGCCTTGGCGCGATCGGCGCGGATCTTCTCGAGCTGCTGCTGCGCCAGTTGGCGACGCTTCTGCTCGGCTTCCTCCTGGCGCTGGCGTTCGGTCAGGTCGATCTGCTCCTGGCGGCGCTTGGCTTCCTGTTCGCGATCGATGCGTGCGCGCTCGCGCTCGGCGTCGCGCCGCACTTCTTCCTGATTGATCGGTTCCGGATCGGGCACGCGCTCCTGCGGCAGCGGCTTGGGCGTCTCCACGATGGGCTCCGGCCGGGGCTCGGGCAGCGGCTGCGGTGGCGGCGGAACCACCTCCTCGGCCGGCTCGGGCAACGGCTGGGGGACCGGAGGTTCGGGCAAGGGTTCTGGCTTGAAATCGAGCGCGCGCGCAACCGCCTGACGGTCGGCGCTCGACGCATCCAGCGTGGCCTCCATCGAGGGCGCACCGGCCACGCTGAGCGGCTTGCGATCCCAGGTGATCACGGTGCCCAGCCACAGCACGAACGCCAGCAGCAGATGCACGCCGATGGCCAGGACGATGGCGCGACCCAGTCCTTCCTCTTCGTGCACCGGATGGCGAGCAGCGTCAGCGTGCATTGCCACCTGCATTGGTCATCAGGCCGACGTTGACGACGCCGGCGCGCCGCAGCACGCCCATCGCGTCGAGCACCAGCTGGTAGGACGCCTGGCCGTCGGCCGCGACGAGGATCCGCAGGTCATTGCCCTGCTGGCCACGGATCGCGGTGATGCGGGCTTCCAGCGCGGCCTCGTTGAGAACTTCGGGCTGGCCGCTGCCGGGCAGCGTCAGGCCGAGCCGGCCATCGGGATAGGCCACCACGACAATCGGCTCGCTGCTGTCGCTGGTGGCGCGTGCGTTCGAGGACGGCAACTTGACGTCCACGCTGAGGGTCAGCAGCGGCGCGGTCACCATGAAGATGATCAGCAGCACCAGCATGACGTCGATATAGGGAACGACGTTGATCTCTGACTTGAGTTTGCGCCGCTTGCGGTGGATCACGGGGGCAGCCATCGGTACCTCCGCTCAGCCGGCCGACTGCTGGCGCTGCAGGATGGAGCTGAATTCCTCGGCGAAACTGTCATAGCGCACAGCCAGTCGCTCGACGCGCGTGGTGAAGCGGTTGTAGGCCCAGACCGCCGGGATCGCCACGAACAGGCCGATGGCGGTCGCGAACAGGGCTTCCGAGATGCCGGGCGCGACCGCGGCGATACCCGCCTGCTCGCCACTGTTGAGCATGTCGTGCATGGTCACCATGATGCCGAACACGGTGCCGACCAGGCCGACGTAGGGCGCGGTCGAGCCGATGTTGGCCAGCAGCTCCAGGTTGCGCTCGAGCCGGTCGACCTCACGGGTACCTGCGACACGCATGGCGCGCTGCGCACCTTCGAGCTGGGCACGGCCGTCGGGATCGCGGCGGCCCTGCAGGCGCGAGAACTCGCGGAAACCTGCTTCGAAGATCGCCTCCAGCCCGGTGACGACGCGATTGCGATCGGTCGCGGAGGAATACAGCTTGCTGAGCTCAGCGCCCGACCAGAACCGGTCTTCGAACTCGTCGGCCTCGCGGTTGGCGGCGCTGAAGGCGCGCGCCTTGCGGAAAATGATCACCCAGCTGATCACCGAACCGGCCAGCAACAGCAGCACGATCAACTGCACCGGCAGGCTGGCCTTGAGCAGCAGGTCGAAGTAGTTGATGCCGCCATGTGCTGCCGCGCTTGCCGCCACCGATGCCTCGTTGGCCAGTGCGGTCGCCGTGGCCGCGGCCTCTTCCGGCAGGGGTTCCACTTGGGCGGCCTGCAGCAACATCGCGATCGGCATCATTCGTCGGCTCCGGGGTCAGTGACGAGTTGGGTCATGTCTTGGTGAAGCTCATGGGGAATAGGACGTGGCTTGAAACCTGCGGCATCCAGCGCCGCCAACCTGACTTCCGCATCCAGCAGAAGCACGCCATCGCGATGGATGGCCTGGTCGAGCACCAGGCTGGCGCGGCGGCACTGGCGCAGCGCGACGGTGACCTGCAGCGCATCATCCAGCCGTGCCGGTTTGCGGAAGTCGATCCGCATCGCCCGTACCGCGAACACCAGGTCGTGGCTGCCCCGCAACTGTTCCTGGCCATATCCGCGCGCTCGCAGCCATTCGGTGCGGGCCCGCTCGAGAAACGCCAGATACTGCGCGTGGTAGACCACCCCACCAGCATCGGTATCTTCCCAGTACACCCTTGTCGGAAAGCTGAACAACGGCGATGGATCGTCGATGGACACACGGGAATCGGACATCAGACACAGAGCTCCTGCTCGCGAACGGCTTGATGACGCATCTCAGAACAGGGTCCCGGGCTCTGCGAATCCCTGGCCGGGCTCGCGCTCCCTCGGGGTCAGGCCGAGGTGGCGATAGGCCTTGTGGCTGGCCATGCGGCCACGCGCGGTGCGGACCAGGAAGCCCTGCTGGATCAGATAGGGTTCGATGACATCCTCCAGCGTGCCGCGCTCTTCACTGAGCGCCGCCGCCAGCGACTCGACGCCTACGGGACCGCCATCGAAGTTCTCGATGATCAGCAGCAGCAGTCGCCGATCGAGATCGTCGAAGCCCTCCGGATCGACCTTGAGCATCTGCATCGCGGCATGCGCGACGGCATGGTCGATGCGGCCGTCGGCCTTGACCTGGGCGTAGTCGCGCACCCGGCGCAGCAGGCGGTTGGCGATGCGCGGGGTCCCGCGCGAACGACGCGCGATCTCGCCCGCGCCTTCGGCCACGCAGTCGATGCCCATGATCTGGGCCGAACGGCGCACGATGCGGGTCAGCTCGTCGGCACTGTAGAACTCCAGCCGCTGGACGATGCCGAAGCGGTCGCGCAGCGGCGCGGTCAGCAGGCCGGCGCGGGTCGTGGCCCCGATCAGGGTGAACGGCGGCAGGTCGAGCTTGATCGAACGCGCGGCCGGGCCGTCGCCGATCATGATGTCGATCTGGAAATCCTCCATCGCCGGGTACAGCACTTCCTCGACGACCGGGGACAGGCGATGGATCTCGTCGATGAACAACACGTCGTGCGGCTGCAGGTTGGTCAGCAGCGCGGCGAGGTCGCCGGCCTTCTCGATCACCGGCCCCGAGGTCACCCGCAGGTTGACCCCGAGCTCGTTGGCGATGACATGGCTCAGCGTGGTCTTGCCCAGGCCGGGCGGACCGAAGATCAGGACATGGTCGAGCGCTTCGCTGCGGCGCTTGGCGGCCTCGATGTAGATGCCCAACTGCTCGCGGACCGGCTGCTGGCCCAGGTAGTCGTCGAGCCGCTTGGGGCGGATCGAGGCTTCGAGGGCATCGTCTTCACGGGTCGCGCTGGCAGCAATGATACGGTCGTCGGTCATCGCGCCATCTTCGCATGGCGACCGTTGCGACGCACCGGAACAGGCGGCTCCGGTTCACCGGATGCCGGCCGCGGCGGCCGCGATCCATCAGCCCGGGCTGACCGCGGGCGCCGACTCAGCCGGCGCTGCAGGCCGCGGCCGCCAGCGCG
The DNA here is from genome assembly GCF_054902115.1 of Luteimonas sp. RIT-PG2_3. Classification (NCBI taxonomy): domain Bacteria; kingdom Pseudomonadati; phylum Pseudomonadota; class Gammaproteobacteria; order Lysobacterales; family Lysobacteraceae; genus Luteimonas; species Luteimonas sp. RIT-PG2_3. The sequence continues at coordinate 8,958 of NZ_JBUBPF010000018.1, forward strand.
AACGAGTGCTTGCGGGCGGCATGGTCGAAGATGTTGGCGGTCAGCATGATTTCATCGGGGCGATGGCGCGCGACGAAGGCGGCGATGCCCTCGCGCACGTCCTGCGGATCGCCGACCACGGCGCAGGCCAGTGCCTGTTCGACCATCGCCTTCTCCGCCGGCGACCAGAATGCTTCGATGTCGTCGATCGGCGCGGGGATCAACCCGGGCGCGCCGCGACGCAGGCGCACGAAGCTCTGCTGCTGGGTGGTGAACAGGCGGCGGGCCTGCGCGGCGGTATCGGCGGCCACGACATTCAGGGCCAACATCGCGTACGGCTGCTGCAGATGCTTGGACGGCCTGAAATCACGGTGATACAGCGCCAGCGCCTGGTCCATGGACCCGGGCGCGAAATGCGAGGCGAACGCGAACGGCAGGCCGAGCGCCGCCGACAGCTGCGCACTGAACAGGCTGGAGCCCAGCAACCACACCGGCACGTCGAGTCCGGCGCCGGGGACGGCCTGCACCAGTTGGCCCGGCTGCGCCGGCTCGAAGTAGCGCAGCAGCTCGCCGACATCCTGGGGGAAGGTATCGGCACCATCGAGGTAACGTCGCAGCGCGCGCATCGTCGGCTGGTCGGTGCCAGGCGCGCGCCCCAGGCCAAGATCGATCCTTCCCGGATACAGCGCGGCCAGCGTGCCGAACTGCTCGGCGACCTGCAGCGGCGAATGGTTGGGCAGCATGATCCCGCCGGCACCGACGCGTATCGTCCGGGTGCCTCCCGCGATATGTCCGATCAACACCGAGGTCGCGGCGCTGGCGATGCCGGGCATGTTGTGGTGCTCGGCCAGCCAGTAGCGATGATAGCCGAGCGCCTCGGCATGACGCGCCAGGTCGAGGGCATTGGCGAAGGCCTCGCCGGGCGAACTGCCTTCACAGACAGGCGCGAGGTCGAGGAGGGAGTACGAGATGGCAGCACGGGAAGAAGCATTCATCCCAGCAACATGGAGTGCCTGCCCCCGATTACCAAGCCGGCTGCAGCAACACAGTTTCCCGTTGTGCCAGGCGCATCACGGCTCCGACAGCGGCGTCGAGCCGGGGAGCCACCTCGACGCTCGGCACAGGCGGACTTGCACAAGGGAGCCGGCGGCGGCGATGAGAACCATCGCCGCCGCGCACACCGGGTCAATCGGCCGATCGCGCCCGCACGAACAATTCAACGCGACGATCCGGCTTGAGGCAGTTGACCAGCGCGGTCCCCTGCAGGCGCGCATCGCAATCGGTGGTCACCGGCTGCACCTCGCCACGACCTTCGGCCGAGATCGCGCGGGCCTGCACGCCATGGTCGACCAGGAAGCGACGGACGGTCTCCGCGCGACGCTGCGACAACACGAGGTTATCGACATCGCTGCCGATGCGGTCGGTATGCCCCACCACGCGGATCTCGGGATCCCGCAGCGAAGACAGCTGCGCGGCCAGCGCCGTCAGTTGCTCGCGACCGCCGGGCAGGATGTCCTCGAGTCCAGAGCGTGCGAAGGCGAACAGGGCATCGGCCGACAGGTCGACCCGGGATTCGACGGACGCCTGCGCGGCAACGCCCTGCTGTCTGATGCGCTCCGCACAGGACTCGGGGGCCCAATGGAAGCCCTGCCCGCGATAGTCCTTGTCGAAGATCACCTTGTACTGGCAGGTGACGACACCGTCAGCGGTGCGGAAGTGGAAGAGATAGTCCCACTCGCGCACGCCGACCAGGCCCTCGCGGAAGTGGGGACGCCCCAGCAGGTCGTACAGCTGATCCTTCGTCACGCCCGGACCGATCGCGCGCAGGTTGTCGATGTTCGGGAACGTTCCTTCCTTCAGGACAATGCCGGACACGTCAGGGAACACCACCTCGCCCGCCTGCCCGTTCGGCGAGATATCCCGACTGACGTGGCGGGTCCCGCACGCACCCAGCAGGGCGACCAACATACCCGCAACACACATGCCCGCGATCCGTCCGCGCTTGCTCCGTACCAAGATCTTCATTGTGTTTCCCCGTTATTCAACTGACCGGGCGGCAGGCGTCGCGCTGCCACCGCGAAAATTCCATCGTTCCAGGACGGGAGGCGATGGATCACCGCCTCCCGCGCACTCACCACTGGATGCCGGCACCGACCGAGAAGCCCCAGTCGCGCGAGGTATTGCCGCTGGCCGAGGCCTTGTAGACATAGCGCCCGTTGTCGGTGATCCCCGACAGCCCGACCGCCATGCCGTACTCGCTCTGGTAGCCGCCGATCCCCACCGCCAGCATGTTCTTGCCCGGTAGGTAGGCCTGCGGCAGGCCCGCCATCGCCATCGCCGAGGCCGTCGCCCCGCGGTAGCCGCGATTCATCGTCCACATGTCGTTCTGCAGCTCGCCGAGCCGCTGGTCGGTGTACTGGTTTGCCATGCCGACCGCGCGGTTGACGCCGGCACTGAGCTGGTTGACGTTGACCGCATCGGTGCCCGCGATGCCCGGAGCAACGCCGCTGATGGTGCGGCCTCCCACGTTCACTTCACCCGTGGACGTACTGTCGCCCACGTAGGCCGCGTTGTAGTTGGCCTGGGCGCCGACGGTCGTGGCCGAACCCGCGCCAAGGGCCACGCTGTTGCCATGGGTCGCACTGGCCCCTTGCCCCACTGCGGTGCTGCCGGTTGCGGACGCCGAGGCGCCGGTTCCCAGCGCCGTGCTGTTGGCGCCGCCGGCCGTGCTCTGGTTGCCCACCGCAAGCGCATGATTGCCACTGGCCACCGCGCCGTTGCCACCCGCCGCCGCATTGGTTCCGGTCGGCACCGGCTTGACGACCGGGCCTTCCTGGCTGATCTGGAACATGCCGTCCGCGCCATTCTGGACATTACTGACATCGCCTTCGACCGTGACGATGCGGTTGTCGAACGCGTCGACCGTCGTGGTCAGGCCGGCGACATCGCCTTCGACCGTGGTCACGCGATCACCCAGGTCGTTGACGTCGCCCTGGATGTCGACGATGTCTCCGCGGATGTCGGTGATGTCGCCACGAATGTCGACCAGATCGCCCTCGATGGCGGTCACCCGGTTGTCGAGATTGCCGATCGCAACGTTGACATTGCCGATCTGGGTATCGGTATAGGCATTGGCGGTGGTGACCGCCTGGGTCACGCCACCCTGCAACTGGCTGACATTCACCGCATCCGTATCCGCCGAACCGGCGGCAACGCCGGTCACCTGGCGACCACCGATGTTCATCTCGCCCGTCGAACTGCTGGTGCCGACATACGCGCCCTGGTAGCTGGCCTGCGCCCCGACGGTGGTCACCGAGCCGGCGCCGAACGCGATGCTGTTGGCATGCATAGCCGTTGCGCCGGAGCCGATCGCAATGGTGTTGAGCAACGAAGCCTGGGCCGAGGATCCGACCGCGACACTACCCTCGCCGCTAGCACTTGCGGCGAAGCCAAGTGCGACCGCTTCGTCCCCCTGGGCCAAGGTATCCCGACCCGCTGCAATCGCATTCGCACCGGTCGCACCGTCGTTGTCCTGGTTGCCTCCACCAGAGCTGTTCACGCTGTAGTAGCGGCTGCGGTTTGCGTCGATGGCATCGCTCAGCTGGCTCACGTTCACCGCATCCGTGTCATCCACACCGGCTGCCACGTTGGTGATGACGGCATTGCCGGCATCAATACCCGCCACGGTCACGCTGGGGCCACCATTGATCACCAGGCCGGTGTTGCCCAAGGTCACGTCCGCGCCGATAACCACTCCCGTACCGTTCACCAGCGTGTCACCGATCGTCAGGCTGCCCGCTGCTGTCAGGTCAAGATCATTGCTGAGCGTGATGTCCACCACACCGTCGTCATCCGCACCCGTCTGACTCACCGCAATATTGTCGTTCCCGCTCTCGAACGTCACCTTGCCGTTGGGACCAATGTTGACTTCATTGCCGTCGACATCGGTCACGTTCCAGCCGGCGCTTGCCACCCCTTCGACGGCACGTAGCTGCGAGACGTTGACCGCATCGGTGGCGTTCGCACCTGCGGCCACGTTAGTGACCCTACGCTCGTTGCCCGTTGAGCCCACCGAGACTTCACCCACTGGATTCAGACCCGCAACCACCACTGGAGCCCCATTTTCGTCCAACGGCGCGTAAGCCTGGTTGCCCAGCGTACTGCCATTGGCAAGGCTGCCCGAACCCAGCGCAACCGAACCGGCGTGACTCGATTCCGCCCCTGAACCGATCGCAATCGCACCGTCAGCCAGTGCCCGCGTCCTGCTGCCGATGTTGACGGCATTGTTGTAGAGCACCGGGGCAAGGGTCGTTGGATCGGGATCGCCATTGGCATCGACCTCGACCATGGTACCGGCGAGATAACCGATGGCGACGTTGCCTTCGCCCGACACCAGGGCGCCGGCAGCGGTGCCCTGGACTACGTTGTGGTTGCCGCTGGCGCCCGCGAGCGCATAGTCGCCACTGGCTATATTGAAGTTCCCCACCGCCTGCACGCCGGTATAGAAACCGGAATACACATTGCGATTGCCATTGGCCGCAGAGCCGGTGCCGAAGCCTATGTAGCTGTTCTGCTGGCCGTTGCTGTGGTTGCCCGCCGTCGCGCCGATGAAGGTCGACTCCGCGGCGTTGAGCGACTCGAAGCCGGAGTTGAAACCGATCGCCGTGGTCTGGGTCGACCCGGTGGAGCCGGTCAACGCACCCGCACCGACGGCGACGTCGCCTTCCCGCGCCTGCGCGTCGTTGCCCAACGCATAGCTGAGGTTCCCCAGCGCCTGCGCGCCCGAACCGAGGGCGACGCTGTACTCACCCGCCGCCCGCGTCCCGAAACCGATGGCCGTCGCGGTCAGTCCTGTCGCCCGGGCATCGTCACCCACCGCCACGGCGGAACTTGTCGTGGCCTGTGCGTCGGGACCGACGGCGACCGCGCTGGTGCCGGACCCCAGTGCGCGTGCGCCGATGGCGATGGCCTCGCCACCGCTGGCCACGGCGCCTTGCCCGCAGGCAACGTTGTCGCCGACGCCGGAGGCCTGACCGACCGGCGTCCCAGGATTGGCAGGGTCCACGCACACCGCGTCGACCGCCATGGCGCCGCCCGTGCAGGCGGCAAGCACCAGCGCGGCCAATGCCTTCGTCTGGAGTCCCACGCGCGATACAACCCGCCGGCTACCCGCACGATGACGTGCTAGTTCGGAGGCCACGACGAGCCGGCCAAGGGTGTGGTTCCAGACGTTGCTGTAGATCCTGTTCATATGGCTCCTGGCGCTTCATATATGTGGACGGGCTTGATGCTGGAAGGGGGCTCGGCGACATGCCGCGCGGACGAAGACCCTCCGCGCCACGGCACATGCATTCCCCTGACAAGACCGACAGCACAATCGATGCCAAACAATGATGCCCATCACAAAACAGGCGCAAATTTGCCATTAAATCCTTTCATTTCAATTAGTTGAGCTAAATCCAGCCATATGGAAAAAGGAATCGTCCAGCCGGTCACCGCCCCGGAGGCTGTTCGGGACGGATGCGCGACAAGATGTTGATCTGGGTCACAATTTGCCCCGGCGCGCCAAAATGAATACGCATTAGGGCGGTTGGCGGCACGGATGCCGGCGCACAGGCGGGTCGCGCGAGGCGCGGGGCCGACGACAGGCATGCGTCCACAGATGGGCGCGCTATGAGCGCGCTACGCGTGGCGTGCTACGACGGGGCGTGCTGATCGGCATCGGGGCAGCGCGAGGGCTCATGGGCCCGGATCGCCACCCTCGGCCCCTGAAAGCCGAGCGCTCGCCGGGCCAGCGCAAGGCGCCGGCGGGAACCGCTTCAAGCCGCGGCGCTTTCAAGTGCAGGTTTTTTCAAGCCGCGGCGCTTTCAAACAGCGGTTCTTTCGAGCCTCATGCCCGCACGGGAGCGCGGGCGCAGCAAACCGGTGACCAGACGGCTAGATCTCCACCTGCGCGCCGAGTTCGACCAGGCGGTTGCCCGGGATCCGGAAGAACTGGTTGGCGGGCGCCGCATTGCGATGCATCAGCGCGAACAGCTTGTCGCGCCAGATCGGCATGCCGCGACGGGCGCTGGCGACGATGGTTTCGCGACTGACGAAATAGGTGGTGTCCATCGGATCGAAATGGATGCCGCCCTGGTCGCAGGAACGCATCAGCGCCAGCGGCACGTCCGGCATTTCCATGAAGCCGAAACGCACGACGACGCGATAGAACTCGTCGCCGATCGATTCCATCTTCAGCCGCCCTTCCTTCGGCGCATACGGCACCGCCAGCGTTTCCGCGGTCAGGAACACGTTGCGCTCGTGCAGCACCTTGTTGTGCTTGAGGTTGTGCATCAACGCATGCGGGACCACGCCCTTGTCGCTGGTCAGGAACACCGCCGTGCCTGGTACGCGCACCGGCGGGGCCAGCATCAGGCCGGGAATGAAGGCATCGAGGCGGATGCCCTCCTTCTGGACTTCGTCATGCAGCAGCTGGCGCCCGCGACGCCAGGTCCGCAACAGCGTGAACAGCAGCGAGCCCAGCACCACCGGGAACCAGCCGCCCTGCAGGATCTTGGCGCCGTTGGCGACCAGGAAAGCGAGATCGATGACCAGGAAGGCGCCGCACAGCGGCAACACCCAGCGCCGCCAGCCCGGCCAGAGTGCGCGCGCGACGACCGCCAGCAGCAGGGTGTCGATCAGCATCGTGCCCGACACCGAGATGCCATACGCGGTCGCCAACGCCGACGAGCTGCGGAACGACAGCACCAGGCCGATGACGATGACCATCATCGTCCAGTTGATACCGGGGATGTAGATCTGGCCGATGGTGTCGCTGGACGTGTGCTTGATGCGCATGCGCGGGATGTAGCCCAGCTGCATCGCCTGGCGCGCGACCGAATAACCACCGGTGATCACCGCCTGCGACGCGATCACCGCCGCCATCGTCGCCAGGCCGATCATCGGCCAGCGCGCCCAGTCCGGCACGCCGAAGTAGAACGGGTTGCGGATCGCGGCCGGATTCTCCAGCACCAGCGCGCCCTGCCCCAGGTAGTTGAGCATCAATGCCGGCAGGACGAAGAAATACCAGGCGAAGCGGATCGGCCGGGCGCCGAAATGGCCCATGTCGGTGTAGATCGCTTCGCCACCGGTGACGGCCAGCACCACTGCGCCAAGAATGAACACGCCGTGCCAGCTGTGCTCCATGAAGAAACGTGCGGCCCACCAGGGATTGATCGCATGCAGTACTTCGGGCTCATGCAGGATGTTCATGACGCCAAGCACTGCCAGCACCAGGAACCACAGCACCATGATCGGCCCGAACACCTTGCCGACCTTCGCGGTGCCGAAGCGCTGCGTCGCGAACAGCACGATCAGCACCAGTACCGCGATCGGCACGATCCAGTTGTGCATGCCCGGCGCGACCACCTCCAGGCCTTCGACCGCCGACAACACGGTCACCGCCGGCGTCAGCACGCCATCGCCGAAAAACAGCGAGGCACCGAACACGCCCAGGATGCCGAGCAGGTAGGCGCTGCGCGAACTCGGCGACAAGGTGCGCTGGGCCAGCGCCATCAGCGCCATGATGCCGCCCTCGCCGTCGTTGTCGGCACGCATGATGATGGTCACGTACTTCAGCGTGACCACGATCATCAGCGACCAGAACACCAGCGACAGCAGGCCGAGCACGGTGTCGTGGTTGGCGATCAGTCCGTAGTGCGGCGAGAAGGCCTCGCGAATCGTGTACAGCGGGCTGGTGCCGATGTCGCCGAACACCACGCCGATCGCACCGACGATCAGGCCGGTCAGGCCGATCTGGCCATGCCCGCCGGAGCCATGCCCCTTGGCGTGACCGCCGGACGCATGACTGCCCGCCTGGGCAGGCTTGCCCGGGGAGGTTTGACTCGCAACTTGTGACATCTGAATGGACCTGGGGACAGGTGGGGCTGTCAGCGAAGCGCGGACTGTAGCGCTTTTCGGATGATGATTTCTGCAGTGTCGCCTTCACTGGCGGCCTGGCTGGCCATCCGCTGGGCCTCGGCCGGCTTGTAGCCCAGTTGCTGGAGCGCGATGACCGCCTCCGACAGCGGCTCGGCCGGGCCCCGCACGCTGGATGCGGCGCCGCCCGCGGTCACCAGGTCGGCGGCGCGGTCGCGCAGTTCCACCACCATCCGCTCGGCGGTCTTCTTGCCAATGCCGGGGATCCGGGTCAGCGCGGTGACGTCGCCGGCCTGGACGGTCAGGGCGAACTGGTTCACCGAGACCCCGGACAACACCGCCAGCGCGATCTTCGCGCCGATGCCGGTGACCTTCTGGACGTCGCGGAACAACCTGCGCTCGGCATCGGTCAGGAAGCCGTACAGCGAGACGCTGTCTTCCTTCTGCGCGTAGTGGGTGAACAGCACGACCTCGCGGCCGACCTCGGGCAGGTCGTAGAACGTGCTCATCGGGGCCTCCAGCTCATAGCCCACGCCATGCACGTCGACCACCAGCCATGGCGGCGACTTGTGGATCACGGTACCGCGCAATCGACCGATCATGGCTGCTGCCTCGGGAAACGGAAATCGGGAATGCAGAACCGGGTATCACGCGGACCCCGGCAAAGCCGGCCCCGTGCATCCCCTGCTCCGCATTCCCCATTCCCGGCCTTCATTTCCGGCTCCAGGCCTGGCGGACGCTGACGCCCATGCGATGGGCGCTCGCCCTGACATGCGCATGCGTGATCGCCACTGCCAGCGCATCGGCGGCATCCGCCTGCAGCTTGCCTTTGAGGTTCAACATCATCCCGACCATGTGCTGGATCTGCACCTTGTCGGCGCTGCCCTTGCCGACGACGGCGAGTTTCACTTCGGTGGCCGCGTATTCGTGGACCGGGATGTCGCGCATGACCACCGCGCAGATCGCGGCGCCGCGGGCATGGCCGAGTTTCAGCGCAGAATCGGGATTGCGCGCCATGAACACCTGTTCGATCGCGACTTCATCGGGACGGTGCGCGTCGATGATCTCGCCCAGCCCGACCAGCAGCAGCTTCAGCCGCTGCGCGAACGAATCCGCGGCCAGCAGGTTCAGCGGCGCGGAAAACACATGCGTCGTGCGTCCGGCGCCATCGACATCGATGATGCCGACGCCCGTGCGCTGCGAACCCGGGTCGATGCCGAGGATACGGGTCATGGAGACGGCGGGTCTTGCCGATTCCCGGCTGCCGGCACCTCAGGCGCCGTCCAGGTCCGCGTTGGAATACACGCTCTGCACGTCGTCCAGGTCTTCCAGCAGGTCGAGCAGCTTGCGCACCTGCAGCGCGGTGTCGCCTTGGACCGCGATGTCGTTGTCGGCGCGCAAGGTGATTTCGGCATGGCCCGGATGGATGCCGGCCGCGGCCATCGAGGCCTTGACGTCCTCGAAGGTATCCGGCGAGGTCAGCACGTCGATCGCGTTGTGCCCGGCATAGACGACGACGTCGTCCGCACCGGCCTCGATCGCGGCATCGGTGACCTTGTCTTCGTCGACGCCTTCGAAGCTCAGCACGCCGAGCCGCTTGAACATGAAGGCGACCGAGCCATCGGTGCCGAGGTTGCCGCCGCATTTGCCGAACGCGTGGCGGACATCGGCCACGGTGCGCACCTTGTTGTCGGTCAGGCAGTCGACGATCACCGCGACGCCGCCGGGCGCGTAGCCTTCGTAACGGATCTCTTCGTACTCGACGCCCTCGAGTTCGCCGGTCGCCTTCTTGATCGCGCGCTCGAATACGTCCTTGGACATGTTGGACGCCAGGCCCTTGTCGATCGCCGCACGCAGGCGCGGGTTGTTGCCGGGGTCGCCGCCGCCGGCGCGGGCGGCCACGCCGATCTCGCGGATGATCTTGGTGAAGATCTTGCCGCGCTTGGCGTCGGTGGCGTTCTTGCGTGCTTCGATGGAGGGACCGCGACCCATGCGTCTATCGTCTTGCCGGAAACAGGACGCCAATTATAGCGTTCGCCGCCGTGGGCCGAGCGCGACGGCTACGGCTGGCCGGCGACGCGGGGAGGGGGCGCCGCGATCTTACTGACCTCCGCCCTGCCGGATGGCGCGGACCGGACGGATCCGGATGGGCCGGGCGGGCCTGGTCGCTGACGCTCAGTCCTGGTGTTCGAAACGGCCCGTGCGCAGGAAGGCAAGCGTCTGGTCGGACACTTCGCGGGAGAACAGCAGCCCGGTGTGGCTGGCATCGACGACCAGGTGGTCGCGCAGGCCCGGCGGGCGGGTCTCGGAGATCGCGACCGTGCCGTCGTGCTCCTCCTCGAAATGGGCCAGCAGCCCCCCCAGGCCGCGCGGCACGCGGCCGGCGATCATGCCGACGTCGAAACGGTCCGGCCAGGCAGCGCAGCCGTCGAGCAGTGCACCGGCGCTGCGTCCCATGTACAGCGGCAACAGCGAGAAACGCGCCAGGCTGGCCGCCGCCCCACTGCCGCACAGCGGCGAGCCCAGGCAGACGGTGCGCTCCACCGGCAGGTCGGCATGCTCGGCCAGCGCGCGCACCGCGATCAGGCCGCCGAGGCTGTGCCCAACCAGATGCGCCGGTCCGCCCTCCCCCAGCAGCTTGACCAGATCGGGAATCGCCGCCTGCGGACCGCCCAGGATGCTGTGATAGCCGAAGATCTCGGGCGCGAAGCCCTGTTCGCGCAGGCGCTCGGCCAGCCAGCGCATCGTCGCGCCCACCATCCAGATGCCATGCAGCAGGATCACCCGACGGGTCATCGAAAAAAACGGGGTGGTCTCATCCCGCCATGATCGTCGAAACCAGCGTCATTGGGGGGAACGCGGGAAGGGGCTCAGGCCCCGGCCGGCTTTTTTTCCGGCGCGAGCCTGACCTTGCTGCCGGACGCCAGCAGGGCATTGGGGGCAAGCACGACGGTCTCGCCCGCGCTCAGGCCGCCGAGGATCTCCATCTCCTGTCCCAGGTTGCGGCCCAGCCTGACCGGCAGGTACTCGACGACGGTCCCGGCGCCCAAGCGCATGACCCGGGCGCCCTCGGCCCCCTGCAGCACGGCGCTGATCGGCACGGTCACCACTGCGGCGCCGCGCGGCACGTCCAGGCGCACTTCGCCGACCATGCCGGCCGGGATCCGCTCGCCCGGATTGGGCAGTTGCAGTTCCACCCGCATGCCGCCGGCATCGCCGGAAATGCTGCGCGCCGAACGCACCACCTCGGCCTCGAAGGACTGGTCGGGGATCTCGGCGAAGCCGACCTGCGCGCGCAGTCCCGGCTGGACCTGCATCGCCGCGCTCTGCGGCACGTCGACCACGATACGCAGCGGATCCAGCGCGTTGAGTTCGAACATGGGTTCGGCGGCGGACGCCGAATCGCCGACGACGCGATCGCCGCGTTCGATGTTGCGTGCCGAGATCACGCCGGCAAACGGTGCGCGCACGACGGCGAAGCCCTTGCGGTCGCGCGCACTGGCCAGCCTCGCCTGGGCCGCGCCCAGGGCGGCCTGCGCGGCGTCGCGCGCGGCGACGCGATCGCTGAAGGTCTCGCGAGAGATCAGGTTCGATGCGACCAGCGTCGAGGCACGTTCGTGGTTGCCACGCGCGAGTTCGAGTTCCGCGCGCGCCTGGGTCGCGTCGGCTTCCAGCTCGCGCACCGACTGGTCGGTCTCCGGTGCCGAGATCACCGCGAGCACCTGCCCGGCCTCGACCCGGTCGCCGATATCGACGCGACGTTCGGAAATGAAGCCGGTCGTGCGCGCGTACAGGCGCACGCTCTCGCCGGGTAGCGCCCGCGCCGGCAGCCTCAGCTCGAACGCGTCCCCGGCAGCCTTCGCCTGCGCGGTGCGGACTTCCGGCAAGGCCTCGTCGTGCTGCTCTGCCGGCGCGCGGCTGCAAGCGGCCAACAGGCCGGCCAGCACCATCGACGACAGCAGGACCTGCATGCGTATGGAAGAAGAAGAGCAAGAAGGAGAGTGAACCAGGCGCCCGTGCGGGCGGTGGATGGCGTGTGTGTTCATGGCGCGGCTCCAGGACGGTCGGTCTCGGCAAAGACGGAAGGAACGGCAGCCTCGACATGGCGCTTGTCGCGACGCCCGAGCACGGCAAGGACCGAAGGCACCAGCACCAGCGTCGCCGGCGTGCCGAACAGCAGGCCGCCGATCACCGCACGGCCCAGCGGTGCGTTCTGTTCGCCACCTTCGCCCAGCCCCAGCGCCATCGGCACGATGCCCAGCACCATCGCGCTGGCGGTCATCAGCACCGGGCGCAGGCGCACGGCGGCGGCTTCATAGGCCGCCAGTTCCGGGTCGTGGCCTTCGGCGATCAGGTTGCGGGCGAAGCTGGTCACCAGCACGCTGTTGGCGGTGGACACGCCGATCACCATCATCACGCCCATCAGAGCTGGCACGCTGAGCGGCGTCCCGGTGACGAACAGGCCGACCGCCGCGCCGGCGATCGCGATCGGCAAGCCTGCCATCGCCACCAGCGGCTGTACCCACGACTGGAAGTTGATCACCAGCACCAGGAACACCAGCACCGCCGACATCAGCAGGCCGCCCGCCAGCTCCCCGTAGGCGCTCTGCATCTCGCCGGCCTGGCCGACCACTTCGATGCGGTTGGCCGGTTTCAACTGCGGCTGCAGGTCGGCGACGATGGTATTGAGATCGGCGTATACCGAGCCGAGGTCGGTGCCCTGCACGTTCGCCAGCACGCTGACCGTGGGCGCCATCATGGTGCGGCCGACGCTGGCCGGCACGCTGCGCGGCGTGGCCACGGCGATATTGCGCAACAACACCGTGCGACCGTCCTCGCCGACCCGCAGCGGCGTATTGAGCAGGGTATCGATGCCGGACAGATCGTTCGGCAAGGCCTGCACCTGCACGGTGTAGGCGTTGGCGGTGGCCTGCTCGACCCAGAACACCGGTGTGACCGTTCCCGACGAACCCAGCACCGCCAACACCGCGCGGCTGGCGTCCTGCGCGCTGATGCCCAATTGCGCGGCACGCGTGCGGTCGATCGAAATGCGGTACTCGGGCAGGTCCAGCACCTGGCGCAGCATCACGTCGACTGCGCCGTGCACGTCGCGCAGGCGGGTCTCGATCTGGCGCGCGATGGCGAGATTGCCGACGGCATCACGGCCGTTGATGCGCACTTCCAGCGCGCCGACCGCCGATCCGGCCAGGGTGCGGCTGGTGGCATCAGGCGGTCGCTCGAACAGTTTCACGTCCGGGAACTTCTCGGCCACGCGTTCGCGGATCGTCGCCAGGTAGCCGGCGCTGGACGCGTGCGGCGTGCGCAGTTGCACCATCACCTCGGCCTCGAACGAGCCGACCACCGCGCTGTCCACCCAGGCCAGGTTGACGGCATCGGGAATGCCGATCTGTTCGTAGATCGTCTGCAGTTCGTCGGCGGGAATGATGCTGCGGATCTCGCGCTGGATCTCGGCGAGCTTGTCCGCGGTCTGCTCCAGCCGGGTGCCGGTCGGCAGGCGGACCTGCAGGCGGATCTGGCCGGCATCGACATGCGGGAAGTACTCGCGCCCCAGCGATACCGCCGCCAGCGCGCCGACGCCGACCAGCAGCAGCGCGGCCAGCGTCAGCACGCCGCCGTGGTGGCCCAGCCTGACCAGCAGCGCATGGTGACGCTCGCGCACCGATTCGAGCGTGTGTTCGACCTTGTGATTGGCCGCCAGCAGCCAACGTTCGGCGGCCCAGCGCGGCTGCTCGCGGCTGCGGATGTCGGCCGGCAGCATCAGATAGCACAGCACCGGGATCAGGGTGCGCGACAGCAGGAACGACGTCGCCATCGCGAAGATCACCGCCAGCGCCAGCGGCGTGAACACCCAGGCCGACAGGCCGGTCATCAGCAGGATCGGCGTCAGCACGATGCAGATCGAGATCGTGGAGACGAACTCGGGAAATACCACCTCGCGTGCGCTGTCGACGATCGCCGTACGCACGTCCTTGCCCTCGGCAATGTGGCGATTGGTGTTTTCCACGTCCACCACGGCGTTGTCGACCAGGATGCCGATCGCCAGCGCCAGTCCGCCCAGCGTCATGACGTTGAATGTATAGCCCAGCAGGTACAGCATCGCCACCGAGGCCAGCAGCGCCAGCGGGATCGCCGACAGCACGATCAGGCTGGAGCGCCAGGAGCCGATGAACACCAGCACCACCAGCGCCACCAGCAGGCCGACCAGGATCGCCTCGTGGCGGATCGAGGCGATGGCGTTGTCGACGAACACCGACTGGTCGAAGATCGGTTCGATGCGCATGCCCGCCGGTGCCGACGCGGTGATTTCCGGCAGGCGCTCGCGCACCGAGCGCACGATCTCCACCGCCGAGGCGCCACCCATCTTGATCAATGCCACCGACACCGCGCTGGCGCCGTCCATGCGCGCGATGTTGGACTGCAGCGCACCGCCATCGCGCACGCTGGCGACGTCGCGCACGTAGATGACGTTGCTGCCGCGGGTCACGATCGGCAGGTCGAGGAAGCCGCTCGCGGTTTCAGGACTGGTCTCCAGCGCGATCTGCATTTCGCGCTCGCCCTCGCGGATGGTGCCCGACGGCAGCGTCGCACTGCCGCGTTCCAGCGCGCCGGTGACCTGGGCCGGGGTGATTCCGTAGGTCTGCAGCGCGCGCGGATCCAGGTCGACCATGATCTGCCGCGCCGCGCCGCCGTAGGGCAGGCTCATGCGGATGCCGGGGATCGACTGGATCTGCGAACGCAGCTGCAGGCGCGCGTAGTCGTGCAACTGGGCTTCGCTGAGCGAGTCCGACGACAGCACCAGTTGCAGCACCGGCGTGCTGGAGACGTTGTTGCGGACCACCAGCGGCGGCGAGCTGCCCGGCGGCATGCGCCGCAGGATGGTCTGCGACACCGCCGTCATCTGCGCCAGCGCCCGCTCCAGGTTGACGCCTGGCTGGAAGTCGGCACGCACGATGCCGATGCCGTTGAGGCTTTCCGAACGCACCTCTTTCAGGTCGTCGACATTGTTGAGCACCGAGATCTCGGAGAAGGACGTCAGCTTGGCCGCCATCTCGGCGGCCGGCAGGCCGTTGTAGGTCCAGATCAGGTTGACCGAGGGGATACCGACATCCGGCAGGATGTCGGTGGGCATCCGTCGCGCGGACTGCAGGCCGAACAGCAGGATCAGGATGGCGAGCACGCCGACGGTGTAGCGGCGCGAAAGGGCGTACTGGACGATCCACATCGACGGCAGGATCCCGGTGGGGGGAAGACAGGGAACGCCCCATCGCAAGACCGGGACGCCGACGGCCCCGCTGGAGCGCAGGCGCGTCCCGCAGGGCATGGGTGGGATCCCTCGGGTCGATCGCGTCGCGCCACCGTCAGGGGCTCTGCAGACGTTAGGCTGCCGGTGCCATGAGCGGCTAGACCATTGCTAGCCAAAAATTGCCCGATCCTGCAATTCATGCACTGCAACATGGTTGCATGAGGCAGCCCGCGAGCATAGTGTCGAGGCTGCCCCGACCCCACGGATCCCCATGTCGCACCCCGCTCCAGGCCCCTCCGACCTCCACGCTGCGATGGCGGCCCGGCAGGCCGAGCTGGTCGAGCGCATTGACCGATTCGCACCTGCCGAAGGCCGGCAGGCCACGGCGATCGGACCGCTGTGGCTGATCCGTGCCAGTGCTCCGACCTCGTGCTCGCCCGGCATCTACGAGCCCGGGCTGGGCTTCGTGGCGCAGGGCAGCAAGATCACCCTGCTCGGCGGCGACAGTTACGTCTACGACCCGCTGAACTACCTGGTGATCTCGGTGACCCTGCCGATGGCCAGCCAGGTGATCGAGGCCACCCCCGAGAAGCCCTACCTCGGACTGCGCATCGACGTCGACCCGCGCGAGATCGCGGAACTGTTGCTGGAGGGCTGCGAGGGCATCGCCAGCGACGGCGTCGACCGCGGCCTCTACTGCGCCCGCGTCACCGAATCCCTGCTCGATGCGGTGCTGCGGCTGTTGCGGCTGCTGGACACGCCGCAGGACATTCCGGTGCTGGCACCCATGGCCCTGCGCGAGATCCACTACCGGGTGCTGACCGGCCAACTCGGGCACCGGCTGCGCGAGGTCGCATCGATCGACAGCCGCTCACAGCGCATCGTGCGCGCGGTGGAAGCGCTCAAGCGCGACTATCCGCGACCACTGAGCATCGAGGAGCTGGCGCAGTCGCTGCACATGAGCCCGTCCTCGCTGCACCACCAGTTCAAGGCCGTCACCGCGATGTCGCCACTGCAGTTCCAGAAGCAGTTGCGCCTGCACGAGGCGCGCCGGCTGATGCTGGCCGAAGGCCTGGAGGCGACGACGGCCGCGCATCGCGTCGGTTACGAGAGCCCATCGCAGTTCAGCCGCGAATACAAGCGCCTGTTCGGTGCGCCGCCACGCCGCGAGATCGTCCGCATGCGTGCCGTGCCGGCTTGAGTCCCGGCCTCAGGCCTGCGCGCCGCGCCTGAGGATGAACTCGCGATCGCGGACGCTTCCGACCGGGAACAGGTAGTCGCCGACCTTGTCGAAGCCATACCGTCCGTAGAAACGCTGCGCGCCGAGATTCTCCGACCAGACCCCGACCCACAAGGTGCGCGGGCCATCGCGCAACAGCCAGTCCATCGCCGTCTGCATCAGCAGGCTGCCATGGCCACCGCCCTGCTGGCCCTGCACCAGATACAGCCGCTTGAGCTCGCCATCGCCAGCGGCCACGTCGGGATGCGGCAGGCCGCAGGGCCCGGCAGCAGCATGGCCGATCGCCTCACCGTCGGCTTCCAACAGCCAGACCGCGTAATCGGGATGGGCGAGGATCGTACGCTGCCGGTCGATGGCGTAGGCCTCGTCGAGGAAGGCCTGCAAGTCCTCGCGCGGATACAGGTGACCGAAGGTCTCGGTGAACGTCTGTGCGGCCAGGCGCGACAGCGTGGCCGCATCGTCGACGGTGGCGCGGCGGAGCGTCGGCACGACGTTGGACGCAGCGTCAGCGGATTGTCCGGTCATACGAGAACTCTCCGGCGTGGAGCCCCCCTTTGAGTCAAGGGGGCGCGGCGAGAGCCGCGGGGGATCTGGAGGACTGCGCCTGGGCCCGCGATTCCGCTCAGCGGAATCGTGGGGGACTCACTGCGCAGCAGATGAGGCAGGCTTCGGGCGGACCTGGATATGCACTTCCGCCAGCTGCGCGTCCGGGATCGGCGACGGTGCGCCGGTCATCAGGCACTGCGCCGAAGTGGTCTTGGGGAACGCGATGACGTCGCGGATCGAGTCCGTGCCGGCCATCAGCGCCGCGATGCGGTCGATGCCGAAGGCGATGCCACCGTGCGGCGGCGCGCCGTACTTCAGCGCGTCGAGCAGGAAGCCGAACTTCAGTTCGGCCTCTTCACGGCCGATACCGAGCAGGTCGAACACCGCCGACTGCATCGACGAGCGATGGATGCGGATCGAACCACCGCCGATCTCGTTGCCGTTGAGCACCATGTCATAGCCGCGCGAGACCGCGGTGGCGGCGTTGGCGCGCAGGTCGCCCTCGTCGTCGACCGCGGGCGCGGTGAACGGGTGATGCAGGGCCACGTAGCGCTGGCCTTCGTCGTCCCATTCGAACATCGGGAAATCGGTGACCCACAGCGGCGCCCAGGCATCGGCGACCAGGTTGAAGTCGCGACCGGCCTTCAGGCGCAGCGCGCCCATGAAGTCGCTGACGGTGGCGTACTTGCCGGCACCGAAGAACACGATATCGCCATGCTTGGCGCCGACGTGCGCGACCAGCGCCTGGAAAGCCTCATCGCTGAAGAACTTGGCGATCGGCGAGGTGACGTCGCCGGTCTCCGACAGCTTGATGTAGGCCAGGCCCTTGGCGCCGTACTTGGCGGCATGCGCGGCGTAGTCATCGATCTGCTTGCGCGACAGCGCGGCGCCGCCGGGCACGGTCAGCGCGCAGACGCGACCGCCGTCGACACCGGCCCAGTCGGTGAACACCTTGAACTCCGACGCCTTGACCTGCGCGTCGACGTCGACCAGCTCCAGCGCGATGCGCAGGTCGGGCTTGTCGGAACCATAGCGGCGCATCGCCTCGGCCCAGGTCAAACGCGGGAACTCGGCGGCCAGTTCGACATCGACGACTTCGCGGAAGACATCGCGGATCATGACCTCGACGGTATCCTGCACATCGCGCTCCGACACCCAGGCGAACTCCATGTCGAGCTGGGTGAACTCGAGCTGGCGGTCGGCACGCAGGGCTTCGTCGCGGAAGCAGCGCGCGATCTGGTAGTAGCGGTCGAAGCCCGCCATCATCAGGATCTGCTTGAACAGTTGCGGCGACTGCGGCAGCGCGTAGAACTCGCCCGGATGCATGCGTGCAGGCACCAGGAAGTCGCGCGCGCCCTCGGGCGTGGCCTTGGTCAGGATCGGGGTCTCGATATCCTGGAAATCGCGCGCGTCGAGCCAGCGCCGGATCGCACTGACCAGCCGGGTGCGCGTGCGCATCTTGCGCTGCATGTCGGGGCTGCGCAGGTCGAGGTAGCGATAGGTCAGGCGGGTTTCTTCGCCCGGATTCTCATGGTGGTGGAACGGCAGCGGCTCGGCCTTGTTGAGCACTTCGATGCGCGTCGCCACGATTTCGACCTGGCCCGTCGGGATCTTCGCGTTCGGCGATTCGCGACGGCGCACCTCGCCGGTCACGCGCAGGCAGTCCTCGTAGCCGACCGCACTGGCAGCGGCGACCACGGCGGCGTTGCCTTCTGCGGACGACGGTTCGGCCACGACCTGGACGATGCCCTCATGGTCGCGCAGGTCGATGAAGCACAGGCCGCCCAGGTCACGGGCGACATCCGCCCAACCACACAGGGTCACGGTCTGGCCGATCATCGATTCTTCGATCCGGCCGCAGAAATGGGTACGCATGGAAACTCCGCAAGGCGCTCGGCTTGGCCGGGGCGCCGGTAATGGCATGGGTGGCGTGGCAACGCCGTAGTTTAAAGCAATGGCGCCAACGGCCTCGCGCAGGTCCTGCGATGGCGCACGCCCGGCGTCAGTGGCGCCCCTTGGATCAGGGGACGCGCGAGCAAACCTGGTCGCGCGGACGCGCCAGCCAGGACGGCATGGCGGGCCAGTGGCCCGTCAGCGCGCTCAGTCGGCGCTGGCGGCCGGTGCAGGCGTGGCGGCAGGCGCAGCGGCCGGCTTGCTCGGCTCGGCGGCGGCCGCAGGCTTGGCATCGGTCGCCGTGGCGCCGCTGCTGCCCTCGACCAGGTTGCGCTTCTTGTCGCCGTCCTTCTTGAAATCGGTCTCGTACCAGCCGCTGCCGGCCAGCCGGAACGACGGCGCGGTCAGCTGGCGCTTGACCGCCGCGGCACCACAGGCCGGGCAGGCCGCCGGATCGGGATCGGACAGCTTCTGCAGCTTGTCGAAGGCATGGCCGCAATCGGCACACTGGAAGGCATAGATAGGCATGGGGACGGCGACACGATCAGATGGACTCAGCCCGACAGTGTGGGGCTGCGGCGAAATGAATCAAGTGTTTGCCTTCTGGGGCGCCCACGTCCCGGCCCATCGCGGCGCGCTGGCGCGGACCGGCGCGTCTTCAGGGTGTCAGTAGCCCCAGGGCGTCGGCGGCAGGTCCACCGGCCTGGTCAGGTCGAATTCGACCTGGAACAGGCGGCCGCCCGGCCGGGCCAGCTCGTACAGGAAGCGCTTGCCGGGCTCGACTTCCATCGCCCAGGTATTGCTCACCGAGGCGGTGAGGCCTTCCTTCTCGAACATCGCGATGGACTCTGCGTCGACCGGGAAGCTCTGGCGGATCGCGGTGCCTTCAGTGGTGGTATCGCCGCCGTACATCGTCACCGGATCGTCGCTGCCGTCTTCGAGACGGTGGTCGTGCTTGAGCCGCAGGCCATGGTCGGTACGGGTCAGGATCCAGGTCCGCGAATGGTTGTCGCCGACGTGGAACGGCACGCGCAGTTCGCGGGTCGGGTCGTCGCAACCGCGGATATGCATCAGCAGGGGCTTGCCATCGAAGGCGTCGGGTTCCGGAGACGCGGGCTCATTGGTGACGATGCGGCCTGCGAACGCCTGTCCGCAATACTGCGCCAGCGCGGCCAGGAAGGCATCGGCAGGCGCGGCCTCGGCGGCATCGGCCACCTTGGCTTCCGGATCTGCAACGGCGGGCGTGGCGGTCGCGGCTGCGGTGTCGTTGGAGGGCGTGCAGGCAGACAGCGTCAACGCGAGCACGGCGAACGGCAGGGGGCGGAGAGGAAAGGTCATGCCCCAACCGTAACCGCGGGGGCATGCCCCTGCAAGCCGGACACGGGACTTGCACGCGGACGCAGGCGGCTCGCGACGCAGCGCGACATGTCGGCTGCGTCGACAGATCGCGCGCGTCGACCTCAGCCGTACAGTGCGAGCAGTTCCGACTCGGCGCTTTCCAGCGCCTCGCGCAATGCCGCTTCCTGGCGCTGCAACGCGGCGACCTTGCCCGCATCGCCCTGGTAGCTCGAAGGATCGGCCAGCTTGGCCAGCAGGTCCGCAAGCTCCTGTTCGATCTCGGCCACGCGCGCCTCGGCCTTGCCCAGTTTGTGCGGATTGATCTTGGCGGCCTTCGACGGCACCGGCGCCGGTGCAGCGTCGACGGCAACGGCGGCCGCGATGGGCTTTGCCGGCGGCGTGCGCAATTCGCCGGCATTGCCGCGTGCGCGCAACCATGCGGCGTATTCGTCGAGGTCGCCATCGAAGGGCTTGACCACGCCGTCGGAGACGCGCCAGAAGGTATCGCTGACCAGGCCGATCAAGTGGCGATCGTGCGAGACCAGGACGATGGCGCCGGGGAAATCGCTGAGCGCTTCGGCCAGGGCCTCGCGCATCTCAAGATCGAGATGGTTGGTCGGTTCGTCGAGCAGCAGCACGTTCGGCTGGCGCCACGCGATCAGCGACAAGGCCAGGCGCGCGCGCTCGCCACCGCTGAAGCCATCGATGCTTTCGAATGCGCGGTCGCCGGGGAAGCTCCACTTGCCGAGGAAGTTGCGGAACTCCTGGATCGCGACATTCGGCGAGATCTCGCGCAGATGGTCGATCGGCGACGTGCCGGCCACCAGCGCCTCGACGGTGTGCTGGGCGAAGTAGCCGATGCGCAGGTCGGTATGCGCATAGCGCTCGCCCGACAGCAGCGGCAGTTCGCCGACCAGTGTCTTGACCAGGGTCGACTTGCCGGCGCCGTTGGGGCCGAGCAAGCCGATGCGATCGCCGGCCTCGAGCCCGAAACCGACCTCGTCGAGGATCACCACGGCGCCCTCCTGGGTCGGATAGCCGCAGGTGCCATGATTGATGCGCAGCAGCGCGTGCGGCAGCTTGGTCGGCTGCGGGAAATCGATCTGCACCTCGCGCTCGGCGCGGACGGCTTCGGTATCGGCCATCTTGGCCAGCCGCTTGACGCGCGACTGTGCCTGCTTGGCCTTGGCCGCGCTGGCCTTGAAGCGGTCGATGAAGCTCTGCAGGTGCGCGCGTTCGGCCTGCGACTTTTCGTGGGTGATCTGCTGCAGGCGCAACTGCTCGGAGCGCTGACGCTCGAACGAGGTGTAGTCGCCGGTGTAGAGCTTGGCCTTGCCGCCATGCAGGTGCAGGGTGTGCGTGCAGACGTTGTCGAGGAACTCGCGGTCATGCGAGATCAGCAGCAGCGTGCCTGGGTACTTCAACAGCCATTGCTCGAGCCACAGTACAGCGTCGAGGTCGAGATGGTTGGTCGGCTCGTCGAGCAGCAGAAGGTCCGATGGCGTCATCAGTGCGCGCGCCAGGTTCAGGCGCACGCGCCAGCCACCGGAGAACTTCGCCACCGCACGCTGGTGGGTGTCGGCCGGGAAGCCCAGGCCATGCAGCAGCTTGCCGGCACGCGCGGTACCGTCGTAGCCGCCCACTTCCTCGAGCAGGTGATGGGCTTCGGCGACCGCTTCCCAGTCCTCGGCCGCCAGTGCGTCGGCCTCGGCCTTCAGCGCGGCCGCGACGCGGGCGTCGCCGCCCAGCACGAACTCGATCGCCGGGTCCGGCAAGGACGGCATCTCCTGCGCGATGCTGGCGATGCGCACGCGATTGGGGATATCGAGGTCGCCACGGTCGGCTTCGACTTCACCGCGCACGGCCGCGAACAGGCTGGACTTGCCGGTGCCGTTGCGGCCGACCACCCCCAGCCGCATGCCGGCATGCAGAGCCAGGTCGACATCGGACAGCAGCAGGCGTTCGCCGCGACGGAGGGCGAAATTCTTGAACGAGATCATCGGGTGCGCATTCTAGCCAGGGCCCGCACCGGGGTCGGCACGGGTCATATCGGAAGGAGGAACTCGGGGTGCGGGCAGCGCCTTGGCGGGCCCTGCGACCTCGGCCAGCAGCCGGACTGCGCCGCGCCAAGGTGCCGGAATGATACCCGCGACGGCCAGTCATCGCCTGCTCTTGTTGTGTCGTCCGCGCTTTCCCGTCCGCGGCCGGCACCCGCGAATGCCCTCCGGCCGCCCGCGCTTGATCCCTCCATCCATAAGCGTGCAATGCGGCGGCGGGATGTCGGCTGGCCCAGCCCAAGGCGGGCCGCAAGCGCCGGACCATTCCAGCGGCGAAACCCAGCGTTCAGCAATTGTTCTGTTTTTGGGATTATTTCGATATGCCAGAAAGTTTATTGACGCGATCAGAACATAGTTGTTAAATCGCGCTTAACAAATTTCAGCCCCTCCAAGGATCGTCCCCATGCAGCACCATCGCCTCTCGCTCGCCCTGGCGGCCGTCATCGCCAGCAGCGCCGCCTACGCCCAGCCGCAGGACGCGGCCCAGTCTCCGGCCTCGACCCGCACGCTGGACACGCTGATCGTCACCGGCACCCGCGTCAGCGACCGCACCGTCGCAGAGTCGCAGTCCCCGATCGACATCATCACGCCCGAACTGCTGACCGCCACGGGCTCCACCGAGCTGGCGACGGCGCTGTCGCGCGCCCTGCCCTCGCTGAACTTCCCGCGCCCGGCCGTGACCGACGGCACCAGCGGCGTGCGCCCTGCGCAGCTGCGCGGCCTGTCCCCGGACCAGGTGCTGGTCCTGGTCAACGGCAAGCGCCGCCACATTTCGGCGCTGGTCAACGTCAACGGCTCGATCGGCCGTGGTTCCTCGGCCGTCGACCTCAACACCATTCCGATCGCGGCCATCGCGCGCGTCGAAGTGCTGCGTGACGGCGCGTCCGCGCAGTACGGTTCCGATGCCATCGCCGGCGTTGTCAACGTCGTGCTGAAGGGTTCCGAGCAGGGCGGCAGCCTCAGCGTCGACCTCGGCCAGTACTCCGCCGGCGACGGCAGGCAGCACCAGATCTCCGGCGACACCGGCGTGTCCTTCGCCGACGGCCGCGGCACCCTGCATGTCGCCGGCCAGATCGGCCACCAGGACGCGACCAACCGCGCCGGTCCGTACCAGGGCACCAGCCCGAACAGCGGCAACAATCCCGGCGTCGGCGAAGTGGCCTTCGTCTACGGCGATCCGGAAGTCGACGCGCGGGCGGTCTCGCTCAACGGCGAATTCCAGTTCACCGACAAGATCACGGCCTACGCCAGCACGATCGCCAGCAACCGCGACATCACCTCGTTCGCGTTCTACCGCTCGCGCAACCACAGCAGCCAGGCGGCGCTGATCAGCCAGTTCTATCCCAATGGCTACGTGCCCGAGATCAACCAGATCTCGAAGGACCGTTCCGCGGTCGCCGGCCTGAAGGGCAACACCGAGGGCGGCCTGAACTGGGACGTCAGCTACAACTACGGCTACAACCACCTGGAGTTCTACACCCGCAACTCGGTCAACTACAGCCTCGGCGCGAACAGCCCGACGCAGTTCTATGACGGTGCGCTGGAGTACACCCACAACGTGGTGAACCTGGACTTCAACAAGGCGCTGGAATGGGGCCTGGCGTATCCGGTGACCTGGTCGTTCGGTGCCGAGTACCGCGAAGAGAAGTGGAACCAGTCGCCCGGCGAGTACAACTCCTACGCGCAGCCCGACACCACCCGTCCCGGCGGCGCGCAGGGCTTCGGCGGCTTCGCGCCGATCAATGCCGGCGCCTATTCGCGCAGCAACTACGCGGTGTACACGGGCCTGGAAGCCGACTTCACGGACAAGTTCTCGGGCGGCCTGGCCGTGCGTTATGAGGACTACGACGACTTCGGCAGCGAGACCTCGGGCAAGCTGTCGGCACGTTATGCGTTCACGCCGGAAGTGGCCCTGCGCGGCACCATCGCAACGGGCTTCCGCGCTCCGGCGCTGTCGCAGCAGTTCTACCAGGCCGTGACCAGCAACTTCAGCAACGGTGCGTTCTTCGAGTCGGGCACGTTCCCGGTCAACAGTGCCGTGGCGCAGGCGCTGGGTTCGGAAGCGTTGAAGCCGGAGACCTCGCTGTCCTACAGCCTAGGCCTGGTGCTGCAGCCGCTCGACCGCCTGTACGTGACGGTCGATGCCTACCAGATCAGCATCGATGACCGCATCGTGCTGTCGTCCAACCTCAACGACGCTGCCGTGCTCGGTGAGCTGCAGCGCCTGGGTTATCCCAACGTCACCAGCGTGCGTTACTTCACCAATGCCATCGATACCCGCACCCGCGGTATCGATGTGGTGGGCAGCTACGCGATCCCGCTGGCCAACAGTACGCTGAACCTGACGGCGGGTTACAACTACAACAAGACCGAGATCACCCGCGTCGCCCCGCAGCCGTCCGAGCTGGCGGCGATCGGTTCGTCGCAGACGATCCTCGGCCGCGATGAGCAGGGACGCATCCAGGAAGGTTACCCGCGCACGAAGGGCAACCTGAGCGCCAACTGGAACCTGGCACACTGGGACTTCAATCTCGGTACGACCCGCTACGGCGCCTACACCTCACGCCACCTGACCAACCCGGCCAACGATCAGACCTTCGACGCGAAGTGGCTGCTCGATGCTTCGGCCAGCTTCCGTCCCAGCGAGAACTGGACGCTGACGCTGGGCGCGGACAACATCCTCAACGAGTATCCGGAGCGCGCGATCCCGGCGTTGGCCAACAGCAACCAGTTCCCGTACAACAGCCAGTCGCCGTTCGGCTTCAACGGTGCGTTCGTCTACGGTCGCATCAACTACAAGTGGTAATGCGCACGGTAGCGTCCGCATCGCGGGCCTGAATGGCCGCCAGTGATCCCCAAAGCCCCGGTCGATACCGGGGCTTTTTTTTGCTCTTCTCCGAAGGGAAGAAAAGGGCCGCCATTGGTGTCTTGGTGTCGTGCCATGCACAGGCGTTATCGGCTTCGGAAGCGCTTGTCGGCCGCAGGGTTTGCATGGATAGCCTTCGATGCCACGATCCTGACGCTCGCGGCAGTGGCGGGCCGGGCAGATGCTGCGCCAAGCACGCCATGGATGGCGTGCGACCGAGCCAAGGCAGGATGCCCTGACCGAGCGAGGAGCAGCCGCAGCCCGACCCGTCGCTGCAAGCCCGGGGTCAGTGAGTCTGCTCTTCTGCTGCTTTTGAGCTCTGCTTTTCCCGGAGTTGATGGCAAGGGCTTGGCTTGCTCGGCTTCGGAAGCCGCATCGCCCCGTCCAGGGATTACTCCTCGGCTCGGTCAGCCCGTGCCGCTGTGCGGCCCGGTCCGGCCCGACGAAGCACGCCGGGCGTTCGCGCATGGGCAGCGCGGCGGTGCCGCGCAAGCAGCACATGCTCACCCATGGCTGACTCGCCGCCGCGGGCCACCGATGGACCGCTTTCCGCAATCCCCGGCCGAGGCGACGCACTGATGGCGAATGGGCCGATGTCCTCGACGGCGAGGCATGCGTCGAGCGCCTACCGACGCCGAACTCCTAACGCTCGCGGCAGTGGCGGGTTGGGCGGAGGCTGCGCCGAGCACGCCATGGATGGCGTGCGCCCGAGTCAGGGCAGGATGCCCTGACCGAGGGAAAAGCAGCCGCAGTCCGGCGAGCTGCTGCAAGTCCCGGTTCAGCGGACCTGCTTCTCTGCTCTGAAGTTCTGTTTTTCCCGCAGTGAAGGGCAACGGCTTTTGGCTTGGTCGGCTTCGGAAACTGCATCGCCCCGTCCAAGGATTACTCCTCGGCTCGGTCAGCCCGTACCGCTGTGCGGCCCGGTCCTGCCCGGCGCAGCACGCCGGGCGTTCGCACGGGCTGCGCGGCAGTGCCGCGCAAGCAAGCCCTGCTCACCCATGGCTGACTCGCCGCCGCGGGCCATCCATGGCCCGCTCTCCGCAATCCCCGGCCGAGGCGACGCACTGATGGCGGATGGGCCGATGTCTTCGACGGCGAGGAGGGAAGAGCAGCCGCAGCCCGACCCACCGCTGCGGATCCGAAGCCAGTGAGTCGGTCTCAGCGGACAGAAAGGCCTGCGATCCACGACATCCGGCGAAGGCGATTTTCTGTGCGAGCGCGCACATTGGCGACCGCCATGCCCATCGGATTTGCCCGGAATTCCCGCATCCGCCACACTGCAACCCCAGAAGCGGAGATTCCGAGCCTCGATGCATCATGACACCGACCTGATCAACATCATCGCGGTTGGCCTTGCCGTTGCCTTCGTCCTCGGCGCGCTGGCCAACAGGCTGCGCCTGTCACCGCTGGTCGGTTACCTCATCGCAGGCATCTGCGTCGGCCCCTTTACCCCCGGCTTCGTCGCCGACCAGGAGCTCGCCAACCAGCTCGCCGAGATCGGCGTGATGCTGCTGATGTTCGGCGTCGGCCTCCACTTCTCGCTGCGCGACCTCATGGAGGTCAAGGCGATCGCCATCCCCGGCGCGATCGTGCAGATCGGCGTCGCCACGTTCCTGGGCTGGGGACTGGCCGCGATCATGGGCTGGCCGACACTGCACGGCATCATTTTCGGCTTCTCACTGGCCACCGCCAGTACCGTCGTGCTGCTGCGGGCCATGGAAGAACGAAGACTGCTCGACACCACCCGCGGCAAGATCGCGGTCGGCTGGCTGATCGTCGAAGACCTGGCCTGCGTCCTGGCCCTGGTGATGATGCCGGTGATGGCCGAAGTCTTCATCAACGACGCCGGCGCCGAACCGCCCACGTTCGGCTCGGTGTCGCTGACGATCTTCTGGACCCTGGTCAAAGTCAGCGCCTTCGTCGCCGTCATGCTGGTGGTCGGCCGCCGGGTGATCCCCTGGATCCTCGAGTCGATCGCAGGTACCGGCCAGCGCGAGCTGTTCACCCTGTCGGTGCTGGCGATCGCACTGGGCGTCGCATTCGGCTCGGCGATGCTGTTCGGCGTCTCCTTCGCACTGGGCGCCTTCTTCGCCGGCATGCTGCTCAACGAATCGGAATTCAGCCACAAGGCCGCCAACGACTCCCTGCCGCTGCGCGATGCGTTCGCCGTGCTGTTCTTCGTCTCGGTGGGCATGCTGTTCGACCCGCGCATCCTGGTCGAAAGCCCGCTGCAAGTGGCCGCGACCGCCTTCATCATCATCTTCGGCAAGTCCGCGGCCGCGTTCCTGATCGTGCGGGCGTTCGGTCATTCCAAGTCCACCGCGCTGACCATCTCGGCCAGCCTGGCGCAGATCGGCGAGTTCGCCTTCATCATCGCCGGCCTGGGCGTGTCGTTGAAGCTGCTGTCGCCCAACGAGCAGGACCTGGTGCTGGCCGGCGCGCTGATCTCGATCATGCTCAACCCGTTGATCTTCGGACTGCTCGACCGTTGGCAGGCCAAACAGAAAGCCGCACGCGACGCCGAAGCCGCGCTGACGCCAAGCCCGGAGCCCGAGGAAATCCCGCCGCTGGACGTCGATGGCCACACCATCATCGTCGGCTATGGCCGCGTCGGCCGGCAGCTGGCCCTGCTGTTGAAGGAACGCGGCGTACCGGTGGTCGTGGTCGAGGAAGAAGGCGAGCTGGTCGACAAGGCACGCAAGGAAGGCCTGCTGGCAGTCCGCGGCAACGTCGCTTCCGGCCCGGTGATGCGCGAGGCACTGCCAGAACGCGCCAAGCTCGCGGTGTTCGCGATCCCTCGTGCCCTGGAGGCCGGCGAGACCATCGAACGCATGAAGGCGATCAATCCGATGCTCTCGGTCCTGGCGCGGGCGCACAGCGAGGGCGAGGTCCGCCACCTGCTGCAGCACGGTGCCGATGGTGCGGTGCTGGCCGAACGCGAACTGGCGTTCTCGCTGGCGGAGATGGTGATGTCCACCCCACCCTACCGCGGCCTGCGCAATCCGCCGCCGCCGGCCACCGAGGCCGATCCCGCGCCGTCGAACGCCGCCTGACAACGCCGCAATCGCTGGACACAGGCAGAATGCGATCGCGTCCTGCCCATTGAATCGAATCGCATCGAATCGCATCGCATGGGCGTGCCAGCCCGTGGGATGGCACGCGGACGCCGACGATCAGACCTGCGCCAGCGCCTGTTCGAGATCGGCGATCAGGTCGTCGATATGCTCGATGCCGATCGACAGGCGCACGGTGTCGATGCTGACGCCGGTCTTCTCCAGTTCTTCCGGCGACAGCTGGCGATGCGTCGTCGAGGCCGGGTGCGTCGCCAGCGACTTGGCATCGCCGATGTTGACCAGGCGCGTGAACAGCTTCAGCGCATCGAGGAACGTCGCCCCCGCCTCGCGCCCGCCGGGCAGGCCGAAGGTGAACAGACCCGAGCCCTGCCCGCGCAGGTACTTCTGCGCCAATGCATGTTCGGGATGGTCGGGCAGGCCGGCGTAGTTGACCCACGCGACCTTCGGGTGCTGCTGCAGGTAGCGGGTGATCGCCAGCGTGTTCTGGTTGATCCGGTCCATGCGCAGTGGCAGGGTTTCGATGCCCTGCAGGATCAGGAAGGCATTGAACGGCGACAACGCCGCACCGGTATTGCGCAACGGCACCACGCGCGCCCGGCCGATGTAGGCCGCCGGTCCGAGCGCCTCGGTGTAGACCACGCCGTGATAGCTGACATCGGGTTCGTTGAGGCGACGGAAGCGCTGCTTGTGCTCGGCCCACGGGAACTTGCCGGAGTCGATGATCGCGCCGCCGATGCTGTTGCCGTGCCCGCCCAGGTACTTGGTCAGCGACTGCACGACGATGTCGGCGCCGAAGTCGATCGGCCGCAGCAGGTACGGCGACGCCACGGTGTTGTCGACGATCAGTGGAATGCCGTGGGCGTGGGCGATCTTCGCCACCGCCTCGATGTCGGTGATGTTACCGCGCGGGTTGCCGATCGACTCGACGAAGATCGCCTTGGTGCTCTCGTCGATCAGCGACGCGAACGCGTCCGGCTCGCGGTAGTCGGCAAACCGCGTCTGGATGCCGAACTGCGGGAAGGTATGCGCGAACAGGTTGTAGGTACCACCGTAGAGCGCACTCGACGACACGATGTTGTCGCCAGCCTCGGCGATGGTCTGGATCGCATAGGTCACGGCCGCCTGCCCCGAGGCCAGCGCGAGCGCCGCGATGCCGCCTTCGAGCGCGGCGATGCGCTGCTCCAGCACGTCGGTCGTGGGGTTCATGATCCGCGTGTAGATGTTGCCCGGCACCTTCAGGTCGAACAGGTCGGCGCCATGCTGGGTGTTGTCGAAGGCATAGGCGACGGTCTGGTAGATCGGCACCGCGACCGCACGCGTGGTCGGGTCGGGCGTGTAGCCGCCATGTACGGCGATGGTTTCGGGTTTCCACTGTGGAGCGGTCATCGGCAAGTCCTGTGCGTTTGCGTGTGGTGGCATCTGGCGAGCACAGACCATACCCGCAGTCGCCGGTCTTGAGCCATCCCGGCAAACACCTGTTCGTGCCGATCGGTCATCAGCTCAGAAGGGGTGGTTATCACCTGCGCGGAGGCGGCATGCCGGTAGGCGGGCGCTGACGCCACGCCCCGGCCGCGATCACGCCGATGCGGGCTCGGGGTGTCCGTCGCCGTTGTCGCCACGGGCCTGCGGCATCGCCGGGGCTTCCCAAGCGAGGCCTTGCGCCAGCGGCATCGGCCGGCTGTACAGGTAGCCCTGCGCCCAGTGCACGCCGAGCTTGCGCAGGCAGGCGGCCGTGTCCTCGTCCTCGACGAACTCCGCAACGACCTCAGCGCCGATCGCGCGGGCCACCGCGACCGATGCCTGCACCATCGCGTAGTCGCCATGTTCGCGGGTGACGTTGCGTACGAACGAGCCGTCGATCTTGATGATGTCGACCGGCAACTGCTTGAGCCGGGCAAAGCTCTGCATGCCGACGCCGAAATCGTCGATCGCGATCCGGCAGCCCTGCGCACGCAGGCCTTCGAGCAGGTTGCGCGCACCGGAGATGCTGGAGATCGCCGCGGTCTCGGTGATCTCCAGGCACAGGCTCGACAACGGCAGGGGGCAGCGCTCGAGCAACGTCCGCAGCCGCAGTTCGAAACTGTCGGAGGCCAGGCTCTGTCCGGTCAGGTTGACCGAGATGCGCTCGCAACGAGGCAGCATCGCCGGCATTGCGCGCAACTGCCGGAACAGGGCTTCGATCACGGCAAGGTCGAGCTCCGGTCCGCGACGCGCGGCTTCGATGACGCTGACGAAATCGGCGGGAAGGACCAGGCGGCCCTCATCGTCGCGCAGCCGGCACAGGATCTCGCCATTGACCGGCTGCGCGATCGTGTCGCTCCCGTGCCCGCCACGCAGGCGGACGATGGGCTGGAAATGCAGCTCGATGCGGCCACGCAGCAGCGACTCCAGCACCTTGGAGGCGTCGAACAGGCGCTGTCGCTGGGTCTGTTGCAGCAGCATGCCGGCACCGACCGCCAGCAAGGGGCGCGTCGCATTGGTGCGCCGCGCCTCGAACGCCAGATTGGAGGCGGTCAACAAGGCCGTCTCCGGCGAGGTGGTCGCCACGGAAGCCGTGGCCACCGATGCGCCACCGCCTCCCGGGGACGGACCAAACCGGGCGACACCGAGGTAGGGCAGCACCTGCAGGCGTTGGCCGTCGACACTGAAATCGCCCTGCGCGATCGAGGTCAGCATCGCGTCCCATTGCGCACTGTTGTCGGCGTCGCCGAGCACCAGGGCGAACTGCCCGGTGCCCAGGTAATAGGGCTGCGCCTGCAGCGCGATCCGCGCTGCGACGGCGTTCATCACCGCCGCCTGCGCGCGCAGGCCGAAACCGGTGGCCAGCGAATCGACCTGGTCCAGCAACAGGTAGCCCATCTCGCCGCCGACTGTGGGCGCGGAACCGACGCGCTCGCGCAGGGCATTGATATTGGGAAGGCCGGTCAGCGAGTCGCGGTTGGCCTGGTCATGCAGGCGTTCGGACAACTCGAGGCGATCGCGACCGACCAGCATGAAATACACGATCGCCGTCAGCAGGATGCCGAGCTCAAGGCCCAGGTGGAACAGGTTCAGCACGCCCAGTGCGCTGCCGTTGTAGCCGGCCGTCCCGGTCAGCGCATAGGCCATGACCAGCAGCACCAGCGACAACAGGGCCATCGACAGCGCCGGCCTCAGGTGCAGCATCCACCAGCCGGTGATCGCCAGCAGGATGATGCGGTAGTCCATCAGCACAAGCCCGGCATCGCCCGGCATCTGTGCAAGATCGGCGCGGGTGATGCGGCCCAGCCAGACACTGAGCAGCAGACCGGCGGCGAACACCGGCAGCCACAGGTAATTGGCCGGACGCGCCCATGCCGCGATCCGCTTGCGTTCGGTCCAGCCGACCACCAGCGGCAGGGTGATGATGGCGACGCCGAAGTACTTGGCGAAATATGTCATCACCGCGCTTCCGACCAGCCCCTCCGTGCTGGACCGGGTCATGCTCAACGACAGCAGGCCCGAACCGGCCAGCGTCAGCAGCGCCGGATACAGCAGCAGCCCGATCAACACGAAACGGAAGACGTCGTCGGTCTCGACGCGCATGCGTTTGCGCGCGCGCGGCCATCCCATCCAGTGCGCGCACAGCAGCGTGCAGCCGAGCATCAACACCGAGGCCGCCGTGCCGACCGCGATCGTCGGGCCGGAGTAGCCGAATGCCAGCGCTCGCATCGCCCAGCCGAGCCAGGTCACGCCCCAGACCGCGGCGACGACACGCAGGTCGCGCTCCAGCATTGCGATCGCCAGCAGCAGGCCCGCATGCAGATGGACCAGGGAGGCATGGCTGGTCGGGACATCGCCGGCAGTGAACGAATAGGCGACGGCCACCTGCTGCAGCAGCAGGCAGCAGATCCCCAACAGCAAGACCCTACCCGGCCGACTGGCCGCCCAGGTCAAGATGCTGCGATCGATCCCCATTCGCAGGTTCCAGTGCACGGCCAAAGCGACGAGGCGACATCCTGACACAGTTGGCCGCCCGCCGCCGCTGGCGGCGGCCTCAGGCAAGCGGCTGGAGCGTCCGCCCTATCAAGGCGGGGGGCTCCATGCAGTTACCCCAAGGCCGGATCGGGTCGGGGCCGGGGCGACGTCGGGGTCGGACCCGGACAGCGGCCGGGCCTGGACTGCCGTGGCGCAGCCCCGGCCCTGCGTGCCCCCCGATGAAGGTGGTCTCAGGCCGGCGTGTGGAAGACCAGGCGGCCGCCCTCGGCGTCGATGGCGATGGTGTCGCCACTGTTGAACGCGCCCGACAGGATGCGTTGCGCCAGCGGGTTCTCCAATTGCTGCTGGATCGCCCGTTTCAGCGGACGGGCGCCATAGACCGGGTCGAAGCCGACGTTGCCCAACAGGTCGAAGGCCTTGTCGCTGACCTCGATGCGCAGGCCGCGTTCGGCCAAGCGCTTCTCGAGCCCACGCAACTGGATCCGCGCGATCGACTTGATCTGCGCCTTGTCGAGCGGATGGAACACGACGATGTCGTCGAGCCGGTTGATGAACTCCGGCCGGAAGTGCGCCTGCACCACGCCCATCACCGCCGCCTTCATCTGCGTGTAGCTCTCCGCGCTGTCGTCGCTGTCCATCTCCTGGATCATCTGGCTGCCCAGGTTCGACGTCATCACGATGACGCTGTTGCGGAAATCCACGGTGCGCCCCTGGCCATCGGTCAGGCGGCCATCGTCGAGCACCTGCAGCAGGATGTTGAACACATCTGGATGCGCCTTCTCGACCTCGTCGAGCAGGATCACGCTGTAGGGACGTCGACGCACGGCCTCGGTCAGGTAACCGCCTTCTTCATAGCCCACGTAACCCGGAGGTGCGCCGACCAGGCGGCTGACGGCGTGCTTCTCCATGAACTCGCTCATGTCGATGCGGACCATCGCGTCGCTGCTGTCGAACAGGAACTCGGCCAACGCCTTGCACAGCTCGGTCTTGCCGACACCGGTCGGCCCGAGGAACAGGAACGAGCCGCTGGGCTTGTCCGGATCCGACAGGCCTGCGCGCGAACGCCGCACCGCATCGGACACGACCTTGATCGCCTCGTCCTGGCCGACCACGCGCGCATGCAGCGCGTCTTCCATCTTCAACAGCTTCTCGCGCTCGCCTTCGAGCATCTTGCTGACCGGGATACCGGTCCAGCGCGCGACGACCTCGGCGATCTCCTCGGCGGTGACCTTGTCCTGCAGCAGCTTGAAGTCCTGGGTCTCCGCTTCCTGCGCAACCTTGAGCTGCTTCTCCAGCTCCGGCAGCGTGCCGTACTGGATCTCGCTCATGCGCGCATAGTCCTGCCGGCGCTGGGCGGACTCCAGCTCCAGCCGCGCCTGTTCGATCTGTTCCTTGACGCGGGTGGCGCCCTGCAGCGTGGCCTTCTCGGCCTTCCAGATTTCCTCCAGATCGTTGTAGTCGCGCTCGAGCACGGCGATCTCGGCCTCAAGATCGGCCAAGCGCTGACGGGACGCGTCGTCCTTCTCCTTCTTCAGCGCCTCGCGCTGGATCTTGAGCTGGATCAGCCGGCGTTCCTTGCGGTCCATTTCCTCGGGCTTGGAGTCGATCTCCATGCGGATGCGGCTGGCGGCCTCGTCCATCAGGTCGATGGCCTTGTCCGGCAACTGGCGGTCGGCGATGTACCGGTGCGACAGTGTCGCCGCGGCGACGATCGCCGGGTCGGTGATCTCGACGCCGTGGTGCACCGCGTAACGCTCCTTCAGGCCACGCAGGATCGCGATGGTGTCCTCGACGCTGGGCTCGCCGACGAAGACCTTCTGGAAGCGACGCTCCAGCGCGGCGTCCTTCTCGACGTACTTGCGGTATTCGTCGAGCGTGGTCGCGCCGATGCAGTGCAGCTCGCCGCGCGCGAGCGCGGGCTTGAGCATGTTGCCCGCATCCATCGAGCCCTCGGCCTTGCCGGCGCCGACCATCGTGTGCAGCTCGTCGATGAACAGGATGATCTGGCCTTCGTTCTTGGACAGATCGTTCAGCACCGCCTTCAGGCGCTCCTCGAATTCGCCGCGGAACTTGGCGCCGGCGATCAGCGCGCCCATGTCGAGCGACAGCACGCGCTTGCCGCGCAGGCCTTCGGGCACTTCGTTGTTGATGATCCGCTGTGCGAGGCCTTCGACGATGGCGGTCTTGCCGACGCCGGGCTCTCCGATCAGTACCGGGTTGTTCTTGGTGCGGCGCTGCAGGACCTGGATCGTGCGGCGGATTTCCTCATCGCGGCCAACCACGGGATCGAGCTTGCCGGACTCGGCGCGCGCGGTCAGGTCGATGGTGTATTTCTCCAGCGCCTGGCGCGACTCCTCGGCATTCTCGTCCTTGACGCGCTCACCGCCGCGCATCTTGTCGATGGCCGCCTCCAGCCGCGCCTTGTCGGCACCGGCCGCCTTCAGCGCCTTGCCGGCGTCGCCCTTGTCGTCGAGCGCAGCCAGCACGAACAGCTCGGACGCGATGAAATCGTCGCCGCGTTGCTGGGCCAGCTTGTCGGTGACGTTGAACAGTCGTGCAAGGTCGTTGCCGACCGAGAGCTGGCCTTCCTGGCCGGAGACGTTGGGCAGGCGGTCGAGCGCTTCGGTGACGCGCTCGCGCAGTACCGGTACGTTGATGCCGGCCTGGGCCAGCAATGGACGCGTGCCGCCGCCCTTCTGCTCCAGCAGCGCCAGCAGCAAGTGCACGGGTTCGATCATGTTGTGGTCGCGTCCCACGGCCAGCGACTGTGCGTCGGCAATGGCCTGCTGGAAGCGCGAGGTCAGTTTGTCCATCCGCATCGGGAGGTCCTCGTCAGGTCGGGGGTCGCGATCGCAACCCATGCCTCCTCAGATGCGGCCTCCGCCCTTCGATTCAAGCCGGCCGGCCGCTGCCCGTTGCGCGTCCATGGGGACACGCAACGGGATCGCGCCCGCCAGCCACCGGCGCAGCGCCCACGGGAGCGACGCCGGCAACGCCTTTCCGTCAGAAAATGTAGTTCGCGCTCAGCAACAGACCACGGGGTGCGCCGGGCATGCTGGTCGACCGCCAGTAGCGGGTATCGGTCAGGTTGGTCACCGCGACCGTCAGCGTCCACGGCAACAGGCGCCAGCCCACCGAGGCATCCCAGCGGGTGTATCCCGCGCGTTCGCTGGTGTTGGCGGCATCGTTGTAGATCGGGCCACGGTAGGTCACGCCGAGCTCGCCGTACCAGGGGCCTTCGGGCGCATAGCGTACGAACAGGTTGCCGGTCTTGCGGGCGACACCGAGCTTGTACTTGTCCTCGTTGGCCGGTGTCACCGTGTCCTCGGTGACCTTGGCTTCCTGCAGGCCGACGCCGCCGCGCAGGTACCAACCCGACGCCAGCCGACCCGCGAGGCTGGCCTCGATGCCACGCGAGCGCTCGCGTCCACGCACCGCCCAGGTGAACGGATCGTTCTCCGGATCCGGGCGGTAGCGGATGTTGTAGAGCTCCAGTTCGTAGACCGACAGCTGCGACGACAACCGCCCGTCCAGCCAATCGCTCTTCAGGCCGGTTTCGTACTGGCGCGAATACTGCGGCTCGGCATCGAACACCGCGTCTTCGGCCACCGCCACGCTCATCAGCCCGCGTCCGCCGTAGGGCGCGAAGTTCTTGCTGTAGGAGGCGTAGACGCTCTGCGTCTGCGTCGGCTGCCAGACCACGCCCAGGCGCGGGCTCAGCGTCGAACCGTCATAGCTGCGGCGCTGCCCGGTGATGCGGTTGAGCGAGGTGAACTCGAAGCGGTCGAAACGCGCGCCAGCCAGCACCTTCCACTGCTCGGAGACACCGATCAGGTCCTGCACGTACAACGCCTGCGCGTCGGCGCTGTGGCGGTTGGAGGTCTTGGCGTCGCCGCGCGGCGTCTTGGGCTGGGTCCAGACCGGATCGTAGGGATCGACGCCATAGGGATAGAGCAGTCCCGGGTCGGAACTTGCGGCCGACGTCGACAGGTCCGGGTTGCGCTGCTCACGGCTGTTCTCGACGCCCAAAAGGACGTCGTGGGTGATGCGTCCGGTCATGAAACGACCGCTGAGATCGACCGTGTTGCTGATCGTCTGGTTGCTGGTTTCCTGCCAGGCGCGGGTGAACGTCATCAGTCCACGCGCCGTGCACGGGCGACCGGTGGTCAGCAGGGTGCCGTCGGGACGGCAGTAGGTGCCGGCATAGAGATGATCGAAGTCCTGGCTGGACTTGTTCCAGGCCGCCGTCCACTTGACCGCCCAGTCGTCGGAGATGCGGTAGTCGAGTACCGAACGGAACGACTCCATCTCGTCCTCAATGAAGTCGTCCGGATGCGCGTAGGCGGTGCGGATCGACATGCCCTCGGGCAGCGCGTTGAACGCGGGCGCACGGTCGGGGCGACGGCGGATGTGGTCGTAGGTGTACTGCGCGAGCCAGCTCAGGCCATTGCCATTGTCGAACAGGATGCTGGGCGACAGCATCCTGTTGCGGTTGGAAATCCCGCTGCGGAAGCTGTCGGCCTGCTCGTAGTCTGCGGTCAGGCGCACGACCACGTTCGGGTTCAGGATCCGGTTGACATCGACGGTGCTGCCCTGGGTTCCCCAGGAACCGGCACGCAGGTTGACGCTGCTGACGGCATCGAAGCTGGCCTGCTTGCTGATCAGGTTGACGACGCCGCCGCCCAGGCCGCGGCCATACAGCACCGAGGCCGGTCCCTTGACGATCTCGATCCTGTCGACGTTGGCGGTGCTGCGGCGGATCTGTCCGGCATTGCGGATGCCGTCGCGATAGATGTCGTTGGAGTCGGCGGCGAAACCTCGGATGGTGATGCCATCGCCACGGGTGTCGTAGGCGGTGTCGATGCCCGGCGTGCCGTCGAGCAGCACGCTCAGGTCGTTGAGGCCGTAGACCTTGGACTTGCTCATCTCCAGCGTGTTGATGGTCTGGGGAATATCGCGCTGGGCCATGTCCATCTTGGTCGCGGTCGACACCGTCTTCTGGCGGCTGTCGTCGCGGTCGAGGGCATCGGCCGTGACGAGGATGGTATCGAGCGTGCGCGCGTCGCGCGGGGACTGCGGGTCCTGCTGGGCCAGCGCCGGAGCGGCGGAAAGCGTGGCGCAGATGACGCCGACACACAGGGACAGACGCCTGCTGGCAGGCATCCTGGAGTGAAGGATGGACACGTGATTCTTCCCGGAATGGTGGAGGCGGCGAGTGCCGTGCGTGGATATTAATGAAACGCATTACCATTTGGAAGATAGAATCATTTGCATTTGCGCCGTCCGAAGCACCCCTACTCCGCCGTGCCCCACCCGGGAGCCGCCCACGCCAGCTCCTGCCCTACGCCTGCTGACCTGCCCCGCCGCCACGCCTGCGCCTGTGCGCTAGCGGCGCCAGCACGCCTCCACGCCGGCCATCCGCAGCGCGTTGACGCCGGCATGCCAGGTACCGTCGTGGCCGAACAGCGAGTTGCTGCAGTCACTGGTGTTGAACATGCGCCGGTCGGTCGGGTTTTCGAGAGGGTGCAGTCGTCCTGCCAGCGAGAACTCGGTATGGCACGGCGCAGAGCAGAACAGCAGCCCGCCTTCGAACCATGCAGCCGTCATGAGGCACCATCGCAGCCCGCTGCGGTGTCCGAGCCCAGGCGGGCTCAGGCGGGCTCGAGCCAGCCCTCGTAGCGGATCACCGGGCCGACCAGCGGCAGCGCTGCCTCGACCAGGAATTCGTAGCGGCCTTCGTGCTCGCGTTCGCGGCAACGGACCTCGGAGAACAAGCCGGCCGGCAACGGCAGCACGCGCAGCAGGCGCACCGAGGCCACGTTCCAGTACAGCGCGCCCTCGTTGATATGCAGTTCGTAGCGCAGGCGCAGCGGTCCCAGGCGTTCGTACAGATCGCCGTCGCGGCACCACAGCCGGGAATCCATGCGGACGCTGCCGAACATGCGCTTCCAGGTCTCGCCCTTGCCGTCGCTGATGAAGTCGACCGTGGTCGGCACGTCGGCGGCCGCACGCGGCAGCCCGGCGATGCGGGCGCACAGCCGCGCCAGCGGGTTGCGTCCGCGGGTGATCGTCGCGCGCCCGCCATAACGCACCTGCCCCCGGTTGGCATGCAGCCGCCGCAACGCCTCGGGCATCGTGAAGAAAGGCGCACCCAGCACCTGCTGGAACAACGTGGGAGTCATGGACGGCGACAATGGCGGCGGAAGCGGCGCAAAGCATAGCGCCGCAGCCGACCGCCGGCACGATCCATCGATCGCCGATCGCGCAGCCTTCGGGGCGACGCCGTCAGTCGGCCTGCCGCGTCTGCCGCTGCAGCGACAGCAAGGTCAGCAATGCGGCCAGCACCACGTAGGCGCCGGCGAACTGCCAGGCGATCGTCTGCCGCAGCCCGGTCAGCGTCCACGGCAGGTAGATGCCGCCGGCCGGATCGACCGAATGGATCAGCCCGAACAGCGTCAATCCAGCCGACACCAGCAGCAACACCGACGCCAACCGCAGGCGATGCTCGATGACCGCGACCACGGCGGCGGCCCACAGCATCGCAGTGATGATGAAGCCGTTACCCAGCGTGATGATCGTCGCCAGCTCCGGCAGGCCGTGGCTGCCGACATCGGCATACAGTTCGGCGATGCGTTCCGGGGGCAGCCAGCCCGGCAGCTTGATCGCCAGCAGGTAGGCGACCGACGGCAGGAACGCCAGCACGACGGCCGGCGCATGCTGGCGCGGCGTGCTGTGGAATGCCTGGATCGTGATGTCGATGCCGACATAGACGATGATCGGCGCCAGCACCGCCAGCGGCAGCCACTGCACCAGTCCGGCGACCACGCCGAGCATGCCGCCGATGCCGATGAACAGCCCCGTCAGCAGCGTGTAGCCGGTGCGCGCGCCCATGTGCTTGTACGCCGGCTGGCCGATGTAGGGCGTGGTCTGCGCGACGCCGCCGCAAAAGCCGGCCACCAGCGTCGACACCGCCTCGGCCAGCAGCACGTCGCGGGTGCGGTAGTCGTCGCCTGCGGCGCGAGCGCTTTCGCTGACGTTGATGCCGCCGATGACCATCAGCAGGCCGAACGGCAACAGCAGCGGCAGGTACGGCACGGTCGCCGGCAGGCCCTCGACAAAGCCGAGGTTCGGCCACGGCAGCACCAACGCCATCGGCAGTGCATCCGGCAATGCGAAGCCGGGGGTGCCCCAGCCCGACAGGCCGAGCCCGTAGTACAGCGACGTGCCGACGATGAAGGCCAGCAGCACGCCGGGAATCCGGATCGGCAGGCGTCCCTTCGCGATCAGGATGTAAACCAGGAGGCCCAGCGTGGCCAGCCCAACCACCGGATTGCGCAGCGTTTCGATCAGCGGCAGGAAGCCGAGCAGGATCAGCGCGGCGCCACCGATCGATCCGAGCAGTGCGGCGCGCGGCAGCACCCGCGTCACCCAGTCGCCAGCGAACGACAGCACCAGTTTCAACAGGCCCATGACCACCAGCGAGGCCATGCCGAGCTGCCAGGTCGCGATCGCGGCGGACTGGTCGTCGAGCCCCTGCTGCCTGAAACCGACAAAGGCCGGACCGAGCACCAGCAGGGCCATGCCGATGCTGGTCGGCGCATCCAGGCCGAGCGGCATCGCGGTGACATCGTCTCGACCGGTGCGGATCGCCAGCCGTCGTCCCATCCAGGTGTAGATCAGGTTGCCGACCAGCACGCCCAGCGCAGTGCCGGGAAACATCCGCGTGAACACCACGTCGGCCGGGAATCCGAAGATCCCGATCAAGGCCATCGCGATGAAACCCAGGATCGACAGGTTGTCGACGACCAGGCCGAAGAAGCCGTTGAGGTCGCCGGCGACGAACCAGCGCGGGGCGTGTGGGGGCGATGCGGTCATGACATGCGAACCAGGATCAGGAGGGATGGATGCGGCCTTGGCCACGACCTGGAATCAGGACGCGGCCAAGGCCGGGAGGCGGTGGGAGACGG
Source organism: Luteimonas sp. RIT-PG2_3 (assembly GCF_054902115.1). Taxonomy (NCBI): domain Bacteria; kingdom Pseudomonadati; phylum Pseudomonadota; class Gammaproteobacteria; order Lysobacterales; family Lysobacteraceae; genus Luteimonas; species Luteimonas sp. RIT-PG2_3. The sequence continues at coordinate 49,059 of NZ_JBUBPF010000018.1, forward strand.
CTGAGACCGCCTCCGGACCTCAGAACCGTGCGGTGAACTCGAGTCCGAACGTGCGCGGCTCGTTGAGGAAGCCGGTCAGGTTGTTGAAATCGATGCCGCCGACCACGCGCGTGGTGTCGGTGATGTTGCGGCCGAAGATCGCGATTTCGTAATCGCCCTGGTTCCAGTTGTAGCCCGCACGCAGGCCTCCTTCCAGCGAGGACTTGCCGGTGAATTCCACCGACTCGTACAGGAAGAAGTTGACCTCGCTGCGGTAGGCCCAGTCTGTGAACACGAAGAACTCGCCACCGTCGCCGAGCGGGATGCCGTAGCGCGCGGTCACCGCGTGCACCCACTTGGGCGCCTGCGGCAGCGGGTTGCCGCCGATGTAGAAGAACCCGGTCGGATTGCCTAGGCCATCGAGCACCGGCGCGTTGGTGACCGTGCAGCCGCCACCGCAACCGGCGACCGCCAGGTTGCCGTCCTTGATCTCGGTGTCGTTGTAGCTGCTGCCCAGGGTCACGCGCAGGCGATCGGTCAGGTAGGCCTCGAGGTCGAGTTCGAAGCCCTGGCCGACGCTCTTGTCGGCATTGAGCAGATTGGCCTGGTTGGTCGCGCCACCGACCGCGATCAACTGCTGGCCGTCGACGTTGTAGCGGAACAGGTTGAAGCCCAGGCGCGCACGCCGGTCGAACAGGTCGGCCTTGACGCCGATCTCGTAGGAGATCACTTCCTCGGAATCGGCCGTCGACACACCGCCGAACGCCAGGCGGCCCTGGATCGACGGCGCGCGAAAGCCCTTGGCGACGCGTCCGTAGACATTGATGTTGTCGGTGGCCGCATAGACCGCGCTGAGGTCCCAGCTGACGTCGTCGACATCGGTGCTGGTCACGTAGGGGCCGGAGACCTGGGTCGCGCCGCTGCCGGGGTCGCCAGCGGCCTCGAGCACGCTGGCGCTGAAGTCCTTCTGGTCCTGGGTATAGCGCAGGCCGCCGCGCAGCTTGAGCTTGTCGGTGACGTCGAACTCGGTCGATGCGAACACCGCCCAGGCCTCGTTGCGCTGCTGTTGCACGGCATGGCCGCGTTGCGGGTTGCCCGGTGCCAGCGAGTTGTAGTTGAAGCTGTCGATGGTGATGTCTTCGTCGAACCAGAACAGGCCGGCCTGCCAGTTGAAGCGCCCGTCGTAGTCCGATTCCAGGCGCAGTTCCTGGGTGATCTGGCGATGGTCCGGCAAGCCGTCGGCGGACTCGGACGGGAACGGAATGAAGCCCGGTCCCCCACCCGTCGGCAGGAAGGCCGCGCCATAACCACCATCGATGTCGCCGCGATTGAAGGACTCGGCGGTTTCGTAGCCGGTAATCGAGTGCAAACTCAGGTTGCCGAAGTCCCAGCGCAGGCGCGCACTGCCGCCCCATGTCTCGAGCTCCGAACGGTTGACCGCATCGATCGCCACGCGCGTGCGGTCGAAACCGGGCACCAGATTGTTGGTGCCGGGCTGGATGATGTTGGCGCGGAACACGCGCGCGGTGCCGTCGAGGTCGCGACGATGCAGGTTGAACAGGCCCTGGAAGGCATCGCCTTCGTAGAGGAACTGCAGCCGCACGGCGGATTCGTCGTAGCCCTCCAGGCCATCGCTCGGCCCGGCGGTGTAGGTGTTGCGCACGGTGTCGTCGCGATGCTGGTACAGCGCCGACACGCGCGCCGACCAGCGCGGCGACAGCGCACCGCCCACCGCGGCCTCGACGTTGAACAGGTTGTCGGTGCCATAGCCGACCTGCGCATAGCCGCCGAACGCCTGCGTCGGCTTGGCCGACTCGAACTTGACCACGCCGGCCGGCGTATTACGGCCGAACAAGGTGCCCTGCGGACCACGCAGGACTTCGATGCGCTCCAGGTCGAACACCGGGAAGCCCTTCAGCAGCGGGCTTTCCTGCACCACTTCGTCATAGACCAGCGACACCGGCTGCGAGGCATTGAGATCGAAATCGGTATTGCCCAGCCCACGGATGTAGAAGCGGGGGAACGCGCGACCGTACGAAGACTCGATGTTGAGGCTCGGCACGCGACCCGACAGGAAGCGGACGTCGCCGCCGCCCGACCCCAGCACGTCGAGCGGTTCGCCCGACAGCGTCGTGATCGACACCGGCACGTCCTTGACGTTTTCCACGCGCCGCTGCGCGGTGACCTGCAGAGTGTCGAGGGTGACGGCACCTTCGCTCGGCGGGGCCTGCTGCGCCATCGCCAGCATCGGTAGTGACAGTGCAGCGGCCAGCAGGGAGCGGCGGAACAGCACCGGTGCAACGCGGGGAGAGGTTGGCCTGGACATCATGGTTTCCTGATGATCGGGAGAGCAAGAAAGGGAGCACACGTCGCACCGGACCTGCATCGCCTGCATGGAGCAACACGGTGAACGAGCGACGGAACATGCGGGAGTGCAACACTGGAGCACGACGCCCGCGCTCGGCACGCGAGCCGGGCATCGGATCGGAACAGGCCGACACCGCGATGTCCTGCGCGTCGGCCGGGCGACAGCCTGCCGCAGAAAGACGGTGCGGCGGTGCCGTTGGAACCTGTCGAACCTTGTCCGTACTTATTTGCAGCTTTGCGGGGGCTTGCGACAGACGCGCCGCGAGCGTGCGCCTGCGCGGCCGCACGCTCGATACGCGATCAGAACGACACTTCGACCGGTTGCCGCGACCACAGCACCGACTGGTGGCCGGTTGCCTGCTTCCACGCCAGCCGGATCGCCTCGATATCGGCGGTGCGCTGCGGCGTGTCCTCGTGCAGGATCACCAATACTTTCGACTGCAACCGGTTGGGTTCCGGGTTGCCGCGGAACAGCCATTGGCCGTAGGCATCGAACACGGTCAAGCCATCGGGGAAGCGCGGCGTGACCTCCTTGTCCAGGAACGTGCGCCACTGGGTCTCGCCAACAACGGGATTGGCGGGCGTTTCGCCCGCGTCCTTGCCGACGCCGAAGTACAATTCACTGCGGACCCAGCCCTGCGCCTGTTCCGGTCTGGCAGCATCGCCCTGGAACGTGGCGGTGACCGCGGCCGGGCGTGCGGCCTCATTGCCCTGGATGGCATGGCTCGCGCAGGCCACCTGCAGCATCAACAGCAGCGGCAATGCGCCACGAAACATCTTCATCCACTTATTCCCGTATCGAATGTTGAAATGACCAACGCCACCGAAGCGCGCGCCAGCAGTCGCTGCAGGCACGATACGGGTAGACGCGAGCGGCATTGTTGCCATGCGTACAACACTGTAACGCGATCCGCCGACTCGACGGCGCCGGGCGCACATGAAGTAATGCAGGCGTCTTCATCCCGGCCGCCGTCTTCATGACGGCGGCCGCGTCTGGAGTGCCCCGGATGCACCGCCGGTCCAGCATGGTCGAGACCACCCCTGAACTGGCATGCCCGACCTGACGTGCCTGAGCGGCCAGCTCCCGACCGATCGACCCGACAGCCCGGATTCCAGACCAGATTCACCCGCTTTGCCCCAGCCACAAACCCGACCCCGAGCCGCTGCGGATCCCCGCAGTGACCCATCTTCCTCCCTGAACGGATATTCCCCATGCACGGTTACCGCGTGACGCCGATTGCCCTGGCGATCGCCCTCGCCCTCCCCGCCGCCGCTTCTGCCCAGTCGACCACGACGCCCGCCGGCAGCGCGCCCACTTCGCTGGATGCGGTCATCGTCACCGGCACCCGGGCGCGCGATCGGACCGTGCTCGAATCCACCGTCCCGGTCGACGTGCTCAGCGCCGAGGACATCCGCAAGGCCGGCGTGCTCAACGGTGAGCTCGGCAGCGCCCTGCAGGCCCTGCTGCCGTCGTTCAACTTCCCGCGACAGTCCAACTCCGGCGGCGCCGACCATGTCCGCGCGGCGCAGCTGCGCGGCCTGGCGCCCGACCAGGTACTGGTGCTGATCAACGGCAAGCGTCGCCACACCTCGGCCCTGGTCAGCACCGGCTCGAAAATCGGCCGCGGCACCACTCCGGTCGACTTCAATGCGATCCCGGTCAGTGCGGTCAAGCGCATCGAAGTGCTGCGTGACGGCGCCGGTGCGCAGTACGGCTCCGACGCGGTGGCCGGCGTGGTCAACATCATCCTCGACGACGCCCCCGAGGGCGGCGCCTGGGAAGCCAGCTACGGCCTGCACCACACCGACGTCGAGCCGATCAACCAGACCGTGACCGACGGCCAGACCTCGTTCCTCAGCGGCAAGGTCGGCACCGGCATCGGCGATGGCGGCTTCTTCCGCGTCGGTTTCGAACTCAAGAACCGCGAAGCGACCAACCGCGCCGGCTTCGACCAGATCCCGCCGTGGGACCAGACGCCAACCAACCTGACCGTACAGGGCCAGCGCAACTACCACCTTGGCGATGGCAAGTCCAAGGACCTCAACGCCTGGCTCAACAGCGAACTGCCGATCGGCGAGAACACCACGCTGTACGCATTCGGTACCTACAACCAGCGCGACACGCAGGGCGCGAACTACTTCCGCTATCCCGATGGCGCCGCCAACTGGCCCGAGGTCTATCCCAATGGCTTCCGTCCGGTGTCACTGGGCGAGAACCTCGATGTCGCCGCCGTCGGCGGCGTGCGTGGACGCCTGGGCGAATGGGACTTCGATGCCAGCCTCAACCATGGCCGCAACGAGTTCACCTACCGCCTGCGCGATTCGATCAACAGCTCGCTCGGCCCGACCAGCCCGACCCGCTTCAAGACCGGCGACTACGAGTCCTCGCAGACGCTCGCCAACTTCGACCTCAGCCGCAGCTTCGAGCAGGGCAACAACGTCCACACCTTCGCCACCGGCATCGAGTTCCGCGTCGAGAACTACGAGACGGGTGCCGGCGATCCGGCCAGCTACGCCACCGGGCCGTTCACCGATCGCCCGGCCGGCTCGCAGTCCGGTGGCGGCCTGACACCGCAGGACCAGGCCGACCTCGACCGCGATGTCTCCAGCGTGTTCGCCAGCGTGTCCAGCAGCTTCGGCGAGAAGTTCAGCACCGATGCCGCCGTGCGTTACGAGCACTACAGCGACTTCGGCGGCGAGCTGACCGGCAAGCTGGCCGCGCGCTACGAGTTCACGCCTGCGTTCGCACTGCGCGGCGCGGTGTCCAACAACTTCCGCGCGCCGTCTCTGGCGCAGATCGGCTACGAGTCGACCAGCACCGGCTACAACGCCGCCGGCCAGATCGTCCAGGGCCGCCTGCTGTCGGTCAACAACCCGATCGCGCATGCCCTCGGCGCCACCGACCTGAAGCCGGAGAAGTCGATCAACGCCAGCCTCGGTTTCACCAGCCGCATCGGCGACCACTTCGACCTGTCGCTGGACCTGTTCCACATCGACATCGACGATCGCGTCGCGTTGTCGGAAGCCATCACCGGCGATGCCCTGACCGATTTCGTCGACGCCAACTTCGATGTCGCCCGGATCGAGAGCGCCAGCTTCTTCGTCAACGCCGCCGACACCCGCACCCAGGGCGCCGAGATCGTCGCCAACTGGCGCGATGAACTGGCAGGCGGCAACCTGTTGCTGACCGGCACCTACAGCTACGCCAAGACCGAGCTGAAGAACATCGTCGCCACCCCGTCGCAGCTGACCGCGCTGGATGCGAGCTACGTGCTGTTCGGCGTCGAGGAAAGCAACACGCTGACCGAAGCGGCGCCGCGCACCCGCGCGCAGTTCAGCGCCAACTGGAACAACGACAGCTGGAACCTGCTCGGGCGCGTCAGCCGCCACGGCAGCGCCAAGCGCGTGTTCAACTTCGGCGGCGGCTTCGAGCCCGAACAGGTCTACAGCACCAAGTGGCAGCTGGATGCGGAAGTGGAATACCGCATCAGCCAGCGCTGGACCGTGGCACTGGGCGGCCTGAACCTGACCGACGAGTACGCGGACCTGTCGAACGAAGACATCTATTACTTCGGCAACCTGCCCTACGACGTGCTGTCCCCGATCGGCAGCAACGGCGCGTACTACTACACCCGCGTCCGCTATGCGTTCTGATCGGACGCGCCGCCGGCAGCGCAGCCTCGTGCTGGCCTCGCTGCTGGCGGCCACCGCCGCCTGGCCGGCGTCATGGGCTGCGACGCCGGCGGCCGCCGGCGTTGCGGACGGGCCGCAGGCAGCCGCCCCGGCTGCACAGACCTTGCTGCGCACCGAGCTGTTCTTCGAGCGTGTCGATGCAACGGCCTGGGCCGACTTCCTGGACAAGGAGGTCACGCCGCGCTTTCCCGACGGGCTGACCTGGCTGGACGTCAACGGCCAATGGCGTGGTCCCAGCGGCGGCCCGGAACCGATGCCGTCGCGGTTGCTGATCGTGCTGCATGCCGACAACCCGCACAACGAACAGGCCCTGCAGGACATCGCCCGCCAGTTCCATGCGCGTTTCGGCACCCACGTGCTGGTGGCCTCGCAACCGGTTCGCGCCCGCGATGCCGACTGGACCGAACAGCGGATCCAGGGCAACCCGCAACTGTCGCCAAAGCCGGACTGAGGTTCCACGCGCGGGCATGACCGCCTGCTTCTATGTAGCCGCGCAACACCTGAAGACAGGCGCTCCTGAAGGAGCGCCATCGGCACGCATCACCGTCTGTCCTGACGCGTCCTGGGGACGCCCCGCCACGCTGCCGTCAGACCCGCCAGACCACCGTCGCCATGCGGCCGCTGCGGCGGTCGCGGCGATGCGAGAAGAAGCGCTGCGGATCGGAGATCGTGCACAGATCGCCGCCATGGATCTCATCGGCCGCGAGGCCTGCCGCCTGCAGCCGCATCCGCGCCAGCGCATACAGATCGACCCGCCAGTGGCCCGGACGTGTCTCGACGAAGGCCGCTGTCGCGGCGGCATCGCGCTGCACGAAGGCCTCGTAGACCTCGAGGCCGATCTCATAGACCTGCGGCCCTGCCGCCGGTCCCAGCCAGGCGACGACCTCGGAGGCCGGCGTCCGCATCGCGGCCACGGTGGCCTCGAGCATGCCGTTGGCCAGGCCTTTCCATCCGGCATGCGCCGCCGCGACTTCGCCGCCATCGCGCGCGGCAAACACGACCGGCAGGCAATCGGCGGTCAGGATCGCCAGCACCACGCCCGGGGTCGACGTCACCGCGGCATCGGCCTCGGGCTCAGGCTGTTCCGTAGCGGACGGTCCCGTAGCGGACAGCGCCGCATCGGACCGTCCCTCATTGGGTGTGTCGAACCGCACGACCTGGGTGCCATGCACCTGGCTCAGCCAGTGCGGCGGCGACGGCAGGCCGAAGTCGCGCGCCAGCTGCGCGCGGTTGCGCGCGACGGCCTCGGCCGAATCCCCGTCTGCCGCCTTGAAATTGCCCAGGTTGAAATGGTCGAACGGCGCACTGGACACCCCGGCGCCATGCCGCAGCGTGGTGAACGCCCGCACGTTGGCCGGGAACGGCGCGTGCGCCGCCAGCAACGCCGTCGACGCATCGATCACCGGCGACGATCCCCGTCGGTATCGACATGCTGGCGGGCATCGTCGCGCAGCACCTTCAGCAGGCGCTGCATGTCTTCGGGCAACGGCGCGGTGCAGCGGATCGTCTCGCCGCTGGCCGGGTGCACGAACTCCAGGGTCTCGGCATGCAGCGCCTGGCGACGGAACTGACGCAGCGTCTGCACCACGGTCTCGTCCGCGCCCTTGGGCAACTTGACCGGGCCGCCGTACAGCGGGTCGCCGAGGATCGGATGCTTCAGGTGCGACATGTGCACGCGGATCTGGTGGGTGCGGCCGGTTTCCAGACGGCACTCCAGCGCAGTATGGGCACGGAAGCGCTCGCGCAGCCGGTAGTGGGTGACCGCATCGCGGCCGTCCTCGCGCACGGCCATGCGCAGGCGATCGCGCGGATGGCGGTCGATCGGGGCATCGGCGGTGCCGCCAGAGACCAGCGCGCCCACGACCACGGCCAGGTACTGGCGATGCACCTCGCGCGACGACAGCTGCGACACCAGGGCCGTCTGGGCCTGTACGGTGCGCGCGACGACCATGACCCCGGAGGTGTCCTTGTCGAGGCGGTGGACGATGCCGGCACGCGGCAGGGCCGCCAGCGAGGCATCGCGGTACAGCAGCGCATTGACCAGGGTGCCGTCGGGGTTGCCGGCGCCCGGATGGACGACCAGCCCAGCCGGCTTGTCGATGACGAAGACCTCGCTGTCCTCGTACAGGACCTGCAGCGGGATGTCCTGCGGCACGGCCTCGGTCTGCATGTCCAGGATGATGTTCAGGCTGACCGCCTCGCCGCCGCGCACCGGCTCGCGCGGCCGCACCTCCTTGCCGTCGAGCAGGACGTCGCCGCTCTTGATCCAGCCCGACAGGCGGGCCCGGGAGAATTCCGGGAACAGCTCGGCCAGCACAGCGTCGAAACGGCGCCCCGCGGCGGAGTCGGGCACGGTGGCGGTGCGGCTGGCGGCGGGATCTTGCCCTGGTGATGGCATATGGACGGCTTCGGTTCAGGAGAGGGGGCCGGGGGCATGGCCCGGACTGCTATTATCGTCGCTTCGCGCCTCTGATGCCCCGACCGCCCATGACCCGACGTTCATCCTTCCCTTTCCGCGTGGCGTTGATCCTGATTGTCGCCGTGCTGACCACGTCGGGCTGTGCACGCATCAAGGGGGCGTTCAAGGACAAGGACGAAAACGAAGGCGTGCCCGTCGAGGAGCTCTACGACAAGGGCCACGCGTCGATGCGCAACGGCAACTGGAACAACGCCGTGGTGACCTACCGTCGCCTGGTCGCCCAGTACCCGTACGGCAGCTACACCGAGCAGGCGCTGGTCGAGACCGCGTTCGCGCAGTACAAGATGGGCAGCAACGAAGAGGCGATCTCCAGCATCGACCGTTTCCTGCGTACCTATCCGACCCACCGCAACACGCCCTACATGTATTACCTGCGCGGCCTGGTGAACTCGAGCCGCGACACGGTGTTCCTGCAGCGGGTCTGGAACCTCGACGCCAGCCGGCGCGACCTGGCCACGCCGACGCAGGCCTACAACGACTTCAACATCGTCACCGAGCGCTTCCCGAACAGCCGCTATGCCAGCGACGCGCGCGACCGCATGGCGCGCCTGCGCGACATGTTCGCCCGCCACGACATCGAAGTGGGCCTGTACTACCTGCGCCGCGGCGCCTGGGTCGCGGCGTCCGAGCGGGCCAAGTACGTGCTCGAGACCTTCCCGCAGAGCAGCTTCCAGTACGACGCCGTCGCGATCCTGGCCGCCTCCTACGAGCGCCTGGGCAACGAGACGCTGCACAAGGACGCCGAGCGCGTGCTGAAGCAGAACGAGCCCGACCACGCCTATTTCTCCGGTGGCTGGCCGAACTACCCGTGGACGATCCGCAAGCTCAACCCGTTCGCCGGCGAGAAGTCCGCGCTCGACAACGACTGACGCCGACGCACGATCACGCGAAACCGCAACGCCGCCCTTGGGCGGCGTTGTCGTCTCCGGGATACGCCCATGTCATGTGGACGCGCGCCACCGGGCGCGAATCGCATCCCACGCGCGCCGCGCATTCGCGGCTGAAGCCGCTCCCACAGCGCATCAGTCGGCGCTGTCGGCCTTGCCGAAGCGGTTCCAGTCGAAGCCCGTCATCCGCGCCAGCCGCTCCGGTTCGATGACCTCGACGTACTGCTGGCCCTCGATGATCCAGGTCGGAAACCCGGTGATACGCGCGCTGACGCAATCGAAGGCCATCGCACTGCCGCGCCCGTTGGGCGAGCACTCGACATACGGCAGGCGCGGCTCGGACGCGCCGAACATCTTCGCCTGTTCGCGGCAGTTGGGGCACCAGGAGGCGCCGTAGTACTTCGCACCCGACTGCTCGAGGTGCTCGGCCAGTGCGCGCAGGCGTGGATCTTCCGGACGCTGTTGCAGCAGACCCGTCGACGACACATGCAGGGTGGCCAGCAGGGCGACGACGACCAGGCCATTACCGAGCAGCCACGGCGTCCAGCGCGCGCCCGGCGCGGCCTCGGGGCGACGCAGGCATTGCAGGACGAAGATCGCCGAGATGATCGCCAGCGACAGCAGGCACCACAGGCACACCGCCTGCAGCGCGATCCAGCCGGCCAGCGTCAGGTAGACGCTGATCGCCACACCCCACAAGGACAGCCGCCACGACCAGCGCCAGCGCTGCAGGCGCGAACGCGCGCGCCATGCGACCAGGGCAAGCAAGGCATACAGGCCACATCCCCACAGCGCGATCGGCAGACCCAGCAGGCGCGACCACTGGCTCTGCTGGACGACATCGCATCCCGAACCGCTGGCGCAGAACGCCGGAGCGCTGGCGCTCCAAGCGACCAGGGTCAGGTAGGCGGTCAACAGCATGCCCAGCAGCGCCAATCCAAGGACCAGGCGGTCCGCTGGCAAACGCGGCTTCGCCGGAGCGGTCGAGGACGGCCGCGATGCATCCTGCGCCACGCCCTGCCGGTGCTGCTTGTGACCACGGGTCTTCCTGCTCATGCGCAAACCGCTTCCATTGCCTGTCGGAGGCGCTACCTTACCCGAGCGCGCGGGACGCGGCAGCCCCGCCCGGCCGGCGCGCGCAATCCCTGCCGCCCCCTGCGCCGCACACGGCTCCCAAGCCCAACACGCCCAACAAGACGTCACACCCCACGCCCCACCAACCCGCGACGCAACGATGTCCCTGCAGATCCGTCCGATCACCGCCGCCGAGACCTGGCCGATCCGCCACCTTGCGATGTGGCCCGAGCGCGATCCCGCGTTCGTGCGGCTGCCCGGCGACGACGATGCCGAACACTTCGGCCTGTTCACCGGCACGCAGGCCGACGCGTCACTGGTCTCGGTGATCTCGCTGTTCCGCGACGACGACGATGCGCAGTTCCGCAAGTTCGCGACGCTGCCCCAGGCGCAGGGGCTGGGACATGGCGGCGCACTGCTGCAGTTCCTGGTCCGGCATGCGCAGGCGCAGTCGGTGCGGCGGCTCTGGTGCAACGCGCGCGTCGAACGCAGCCACTTCTATGCGCGCCATGGCTTTGTGCCGGCCGGCGCGCCGTTCTCCAAAAACGGACGCGACTACATCCGGATGGAACGCGTCAGCATGAAGCGCGTCAGGATGGAGCACGACACCGCGCGCGCGGAGTAAGGCCGCAACGCCGGCATCGCGCCCTCAATGCTTGCGCTGAGCGCAACCGCACTCCCGGCTCAGGCGCCGTACCCGCTGCTGATCGGATAGCGACGCTCGCGACCGAAGGCCCGTCGCGACACCTTGGGCCCGGGTGCGGCCTGGTGGCGCTTCCACTCGCTGATCCGCACCAGCCGCAGCATGCGGTCCACGACGGCGGCATCGAAGCCCGCGGCGACGATCTCGTCGCGCGACTGTTCCTGGTCGATATGCCGCAGCAGGATCGCGTCGAGCACGTCGTACGGCGGCAACGAATCCTGGTCGAGCTGGTTGTCGCGCAGCTCCGCCGACGGCGGTCGCGTGATCACGCCCGGGGGCACCACCGGCGCGCCGCCCACGGTGTTGCGCCATTTCGCCAGGCCATAGACCTCGGTCTTGTAGAGGTCCTTGATCGGCGCGTAGCCGCCGCACATGTCGCCGTAGATCGTCGCGTAGCCAACGGCATATTCGCTCTTGTTGCCGGTCGTCAGCAGCAGGCCGCCGAACTTGTTCGACAACGCCATCAGCATCGCGCCGCGGATGCGCGACTGCAGGTTTTCCTCGGTGGTGTCGGCCGGCCGGCCTTCGAAGGTCTCCGCCAGCGTGTCCAGGAAGCCCTGGAACGGCCGCTCGATCGGCAACGCCAGCAGGCGTACGCCGAGCGCGTCGCACTGCTCCTGCGCCAGGTCGTTGGACAGGCCCGCGGTATAGCGCGACGGCATACGCACGGCGGTGACGTTCTCCGCGCCCAGCGCATCGACCGCCATCGCCAGCACCACCGACGAATCCAGCCCGCCCGACAGTCCCAGCCAGGCCTGCTTGAAGCCATTCTTGCCGCAGTAGTCCTGGATGCCACGGGTCACCGCGCGCCAGGCCAGCGCGTCCATGCTTTCGTCGCCGTCATCGGTCCACTGCAACGGTTCGAACCGGCGCGTAGCCGTGTCGTAATCGACCACCAGCCACTGGTCGGCGAACGCGACCGCCGCCGGATGCACGGTGCCGTCGCCATCGGCCACGACCGAGGCGCCATCGAAGACCAGCGCGTCCTGCCCGCCGACGACATTGAGATAGGCGATCGCGGCACCGGTTTCGCGCGTGCGCTCGGCCAGCAGCGCATCGCGCTGGGCGTGCTTGCCGCGCTCGAACGGCGAGGCATTGGGCACCAGCACTAGGCCAGCGCCCTGGGCCACGGTGTCGGCCAGCGGCTCGGCGAACCACAGGTCCTCGCAGATCACCAGGCCCACGGTCGCGCCCTTGACGTCGAACACGCAGGCGCCGCCATCGGGATCGACGTGGAAGTAGCGGCGCTCGTCGAACACGTTGTAGTTGGGCAGCTCGCGCTTGCGGTAGGTCGCCTCGACCTTGCCGTCGCGCAGCACGCTGGCCGCGTTGTAGAGGATGCTGCCGGCCGATTGCGGCCAGCCGACGACGGCGACGATGCCGCCGGTCGCGGCCTTGGCGACCTCGTGCAACGCGGCCTCGCAGTCGGCCAGGAACGACGGCCGCATCAGCAGGTCTTCCGGCGGATAGCCGCTGATCGCGAGTTCGGGAAACAGCACGATGTCGGCACCGTACTCGTCGCGCGCCTCGGCGATCATCTGCGCGATGCGCAGGGTGTTCTGGCGCACAGCGCCGACCGGGAAATCGAACTGGGCCAGCGCAATGCGGAGCGAAGGGGACATGGCGACATCCTGTAGCGGGTCAGGCGCTGCCCGATGGAAGCGCCGCAATCAGAGCCTGCTCACGATCTGTCGCGAGTGCAGGCAGGTGGCGCTTGGCGGAGCGCGGAAAACCCAGTGTAGGTGCAGACGTGTAGTTGCAGATACGTGGATTTTTCAGGCACCGCAGGCGCAAAGATGCCAAGCGCGGCAGGATCGTGGACAGGTGCTCAGGGATCGGACCACGCGGCACCGATCCTGCACACCGCGATTGTCCCAGAAACGGCGGACGACATCGGCCCTGGCGCGCGCCTGGGGCGGCGGCCCCAGCGCTGCAGCCAGCCGGCCTCTCCCTCGCCGCGATCCCGACGCCGCGCCACGCAGGCATCGATGACCTCCAGCACCGTCGCGGTGCGCACCAGCACGTCGTGGTTCCAGAACCGCAGCACCTGGAAACCACGGCGCACCAGGAAGGTATTGCGCATCATGTCGCTGGCAGCCGCCGGATGCTGGGCGCCATCGAGTTCGATGACCAGGCTGGCCTCCTGGCTGATGAAGTCCGCCACGTAGGGCCCAACCGCGCCCTGCCTGCGGAAGGCCACCGTCGACCTTGCGCGGTCGCGCAGATGGAACCACAGCAGGCGCTCGGCATCGGTCATGTCCTGGCGCTGGTGCCGGAAACGGCGTGTCTTGTCGATATTGCGCATCCTTGCGCTCCCTGGTGTGGTTGAGCTCCAGCTTCCCACCACGCCGCGACCGGGGCCATCGGACAACGCCCCATCGCGGTGTCCGGATTCGTCCTGGGCGCGCGCGACAAATCCCCAAACTTCACGCCCTCACCGGCTTT
>NZ_JBUBPF010000019.1:0-61396 GCF_054902115.1 Luteimonas sp. RIT-PG2_3
TGCTGTACTGGATCTTCCCGCGCCAGCCCCGTCATCACGCCCAGGAACAGACCGTACGACACCGATGTCGCCAGCACCTGTTTCCAGATCGCGCCGGCGGTCGGGTCGGCATTCTCCATGCTCCACCACATCCCCCAGGCCGCCAGCGCAACGGCCAGCGCCAGCGCGGCCAGGTCGAACAGGCGGCGGGCGAGATGCCGGGGCTGGCGCGGGAAGATCCAGTACAGCACCGCCAGCACCACGAACCAGGGCAGGAACAGGATCAGGGCCAGGTTGAATTCGACGACGGGGTTCATGGCGCGCGGCGCGGTGTGGGGATGCGCGCAGCGTATGCCTGTGGCCACCCGCCGATAAGCATCAATTGCGCACGGAAAGACCGGATCAGATCGCATCTGCTCCGGTGTTCAGCCAGGCAGGGACGCCCGCAACGACGCCAGCGCATTGCCGTGGTCGTCGCGCATCGCTTCCAGCACGCCGAACAGGCTGCGCAGGTCCTGTGCGTTGTGCAGCCCGACGCGACGCAGCTTGTCGGCGCTGCCGCCGCGCAGGTAAGCCAGCCACGCGCCCGGGGCCTCGCTGCCGGGCAGGTCGTCCTCGCGCAGCACGCCCAGCAGTTCGCGTTCGACGGTGGCGAGCCTGCAGTTCGCCCAGACGCCGCGATAGCGTCGGCGCACCGGATGCAACAGGTCGATGTGGCGCAGGTCCGGCAGCGGATCGCGCAGCCGCGCAAGCCGGTAGCGCGTCGACAGCAGCGGGCGGTCGTAGCTGCGGCCGTTGTAGCTGAGCAGTACCGTCGTCGGCGACAGCCAGCTGGAGAACGCCCGCAGCATCGCGCTCTCGGCGCCCAGCGTGGTGATGCACAACTGGCGGATGCGCAGGCCGTCGTCACGGACGTCGGCGGCGCCGATCATGAAGGCACGCGTGCCGGTGCCACCCGCCAGTCCGGTGGTCTCGGTATCGAAGGCCAGCAGGTCGCCGCGCTGCGCGGTGTCGTGGCGGATCTCGTGCAGGTCCAGCGACGCATCACGATGCGGCCACGGCGTCCACTGCTCCAGGTAGCGCAGTCCCGGCGCGATCTCCTCGCCGGGCAGCACGCGATCGATCGGCGCCTCAGGACGCTCGACGACAGGCACGCGCAACCGCATCAGCTTGCGCAGCTGGGCCACGATCTCCTCCGGCGAACGCTCGCGGTCGCCGCCGCCCACGCTTGGCCATCGTGGCGTCACAGGTGTGGGGGCTGTCGCCGCCGCATCGCCACCGAGGGCACCGAACGACCGCGCCTGCGGCGTCGCCAGGGCCGTCGTCGTCCCGGCCTGCCCACGCAGCAGGCCAAGCCGTTTCGCCAGTGCGGTCATGCCTGCGCCAGCAAGGCGAGCACACGCGCGGACAGTTGCCTGGGCGTGCGCTGCTGGACTTCCTCGGCCGCCAGGATCGGGCCGACGCAGGCCGGGCAGCCGGCGCGGCAACTGCAGCGGTCGACCAGCTCGATGGCCTGCGCCAGCAGCGCGTCGCGGCGCTCGTACAACGGCGGCGACAATCCGACGCCGCCGGGGTAGTTGTCGTAGAGGTATAGCGTCGGGGCGAAACGGCCGAGCAGCTCGATCGCGGTGCTGGCGCCGTCACCGTCGCGCAACTGGCCACGGCCGCGCGTGTCGGCGGTGGCGAACCAGGTGCCGTCGCCGCTGCCGACGGCCCTCTGCAGGTCGCGGCTCTCGGCCATCACTGCCACCTGGGCAACCAGGTGCAAGGCATACGAGGCGCCCAGGAATCCGTCGAGGGCATCGTGGCGCGCATCGAACGCGACATCCAGCGCGTGCTGCGGCAACCGCCACCAGACTGCGCTGGTATGCAGTTCCTGGTCCGGCAGGTTCACCGGTCCGTAGCCGATGTTCTCGTGGGTGTGGAAGCGGATCTTCTTGTAGCCCGACACGCGGCGCACGACGTGGACTTCGCCCAGGTGCGCGGTACCCTCGCCGGCCTCGGCCTGCTCGGCATCGTCGAGTACCTTGAGCTTGGTGTAGTCGATCGCATCGGTGTAGTAGTCGACGCGGGTACGCGTGACGTAGGCCTTGCGTCCTTCCCAGTCCAGTCGCTCGACCTGGAACGGTTCGGACTGGATCATGTGGATCGCGCCTTCGTACAGCGTCAGCGCCGCGGCCGAGTAATCGACCTCGGCGATGATCGTCTGGCGGCCGTCGGTCCGGTCGACGACGACGAAGTTGCCGTCGGCGACCGCGCGCAGGTTCACCGCCTGCGCGGGATAGCTGTCGGCGATCCACTCCCAGCGATCGCCCTCGTGGTGCAGCACGCCCGATTCGGCCAGCACGTCCAGCCACGGCGCCGGCGCCACCGGGCCGAAGCCGTCGCCATCGACGAACGGCAGTTCGAAGGCGGCGCAGCGGATATGGTCGAGCAGGATCAGCGGCTGGTCGGGCTCGATGCGCGCATGCTCGGGGTTGGCATCGGCGAAGAACTCGGGATGGCGGACCACGTACTGGTCCATCGGCTCGGAGCTAGCGACCAGCACGCCGACCGATGGCTGCTGGCGGCGGCCGGCGCGACCGAAGCGTTGCCACGTCGCCGCGATGCTGCCCGGATAGCCATTGAGCACGACGACATCCAGGCTGCCGATGTCGACGCCCAGTTCCAGCGCCGAGGTGCTGACGATGCCGTCGATGTCGCCTGCACGCATGTCGCGCTCGGCGGCGCGGCGCTCGGTCGGCAGGTAGCCGCCGCGATAGGCGCGGATGCGGCGCGGCTTGCGCGGGTCGTGGTCGAAGACTTCCTTGAGGTACTTGGTCAGCACCTCGACCATCAACCGGGTCTGGCAGAACACCAGGGTCTTGAGTCCGGAGCGGATCGCCAGCCGCGCGATACGGTTGGACTGCGAGCGCGCCGATGCGCGCAGGCCGAGGTCGGGGTTCACGACCGGTGGATTCCACAGCAGGACGTGCTTGTCGCCGCGCGGCGCGCCGCCTTCGAGGATCGCCGCGACGTCTTCGTCCGGCGCTTCGATCAGCGCCTGCCCGTGCGCGCGCGCATTGCCGATCGTCGCCGAGCACAGGATGAACTGCGGACTGACGCCATAGAAGGCGCAGACGCGCTTGAGCCGCCGGATCACGTTGGCCACGTGCGAGCCGAACACCCCGCGATAGGTGTGGATCTCGTCGATGACGACGTAGCGCAGGTTCTCGAAGAACTGCGCCCACTTGGTGTGGTGGGGCAGGATGGCCTGGTGCAGCATGTCCGGATTGCTGACGACGATGTCGCCGCTGACGCGGATCGCCTGGCGCGCATCGCCGGGCGTATCGCCATCAAAGGTCGCCGCGCGCAGGCCCAGTCCACCGGCGGCGTTGAATTCGAGCAGTTCGGCGACCTGGTCCTGTGCCAGCGCCTTGGTCGGAAACAGGTACAAGGCCTTGCTGCGCGCGGTGAGGGCCGCCGACAGCACCGGCAGTGTGTAGCACAGGGATTTCCCCGAGGCGGTTGGTGTCGCGACGACGACATGGCGGCCGGCCTGGGTGGCGGCCCAGGCCTCGGCCTGGTGGCTGTACAGCCGGTCGATGCCACGCGCACGCAACGCCTCGACCAGCGCCGCAGGGACATCGTCGGGCATCGGCGCGTAGCGACCCGGCTGGCCGCGCAGCAGCAGGTTGCCGGTGATGCGCCCGGGATACTTCGCGGCCAGTCGCGCGGCGAGTCGACCGCCATCCACGTGGGGTGAACGCGCGTCGTCGACCGGCAACAGGGCACCCGCACCTCCAGACTGCGACGGCGGCATCGGTTTCAGGATCGCGTTCAGAGCAGACTCCGCATCACGGGAAAAGCCAGATGCTGGAGATGAGACGTCTCATGGGGTGAGACGCGGAATGAGATGCGAGATGAGATGCGGGGGCGTGACGCACTTTCCGGCGCACGCGCTGATCCAGGCACGGCAGTTTTTCGCGTCTTGCGCTTGTCTGCCCGCCGATCCGGCATGGATGCGTCGGTGATGGACGGCTGGCACGGGACCTGCAGGCTCGCGACAAGGGAGCGGTGCTAGACTTCCGCGCCTCGTCGGGTACCCCGTGACCTGTCGTGGTGCCATCGATGAACAGCCCGCCTCGGGGAGGCGGGATATGGCATGAAGTGAAGTGACGTCATCTCGGGGGGAAACAGATCCGGACCTCCATCGCCTCCGCGTGACGCGGTGGGGCGAAGGTGTGTGCGGGATACAGACAGCAGGGCGCTTGCGACATCGGCCTCTCCGGGCAGGTGACCGTCCGCGCTCGTTTTCGAAACAAGCAAGGGTGCCTCGCAGGCGCCGCACGCAAGGATTCAGGGGATCCAGGGATGACCATCACGCACCGGCCCGCAGCCGCCGCACGCCGTTGCCTGCACGGACCTGCCGTTTTCAACGGCAACGTCCCGTCGCCACGACACGTCGCACCGATCGACGCCCGCCCGCCATGCGCAACGCCATGGCCGGCCACCTATCGCCATACCACCACAAACCCTTCCCCGGAGCGCGCGCAGCGACGCCCGGCCTTCAACGCTGATATCCACTTCGATGCTCGGGTTCCAATGAAAGCCAACGCCATGCCACGTCTCCCCTCCGCTGCCGCGCGACGCGGCAACGCCTTCATGCGCATGGCCTGCGTCCTGCTGCTGGCAACGGTCGCGACACTGACGCCGGCCTACGCCGCGCCGACGACATTGACGTTCTCCAACGACACGGGACTGGGCGACGGCACCGCATCTGACGGCGACGGCGGATCGGCCAGCATCCCCGGCATCACCATCAACGTCGTCAATATCCTCGACGTCGCAGGCACCAGCGCGGGGGTCATTCACTGGCGCGACCCCGGATTCATGTTCAGTGCCGACGCCTCCTATTCGGGACTGACCTACGACGACGGCGCCAACACCCCGATGAGAGGCATGGCCATCCGCTCAGCCGGTGGAGAAGAGTTCAAGCTGACTACGTTCCGGTACTACAACTGGGGCGAAACGATCTCGACCACCATCAGCGTGGTCGGCTACCGGGACGGCGCACAGGTCGCTTCCATGACGTTCGAGGGCTACAACCCTTCCGCTGAACCGAGCACCATCTCACTGGCAGCGTTCCCGGACTTCGGCAATGTCGATGACGTCAGGCTGTTCCAGTCTGCCGGCGGCACCACGGGCGACGCGGGCAGCTTCCATTCCCTGAACAACATCGTCATCGACGACGCCGTGGTGCCCGACACCACGCCGCCGACCATCACGTCGATCAATTCCAGCACCGCCAACGGCACCTACAAGATCGGCGACGTGATTGCCGTCCAGATCAACTTCAGCGAGAACGTCGTGGTCACCGGCACCCCGCGGTTGACACTGGAAACCGGCGCCACCGACCGCGCGGTCAACTACACCAGCGGCAGCGGCACCAGCACGCTGAGCTTCAACTACACCGTGCAGGCTGGCGACGCCACGGCCGACCTGGATTACGTCGCCACCAGCGCACTGGCGCTCAATGGCGGCACGATCCGCGACGCCGCCGGCAACAGCGCGATCCTGACGCTGGCATCGCCGGGTGCGGCCAACTCGCTGGGCGCCAACAAGAACCTGGTCATCGACGGCATCGTGCCGACGGTGTCCTCGGTCAATGCGTCGACAGCCAACGGTACCTACAAGGTCGGCGACGTGATCAGCCTGCAGATCGCGTTCAGCGAGACGGTCACCGTCACCGGTACGCCGCAGCTGACGCTGGAAACCGGCGCCACCGACCGCGCGGTCAACTACACCAGCGGCAGCGGCACCAGCACGCTGAGCTTCAACTACACCGTGCAGGCCGGCGACAGCTCCGCCGACCTGGATTACGCCGGCACCTCGTCGCTGACCCTGAATGGCGGCACCCTCCGCGACGCCGCCGGCAACAACGCGACATTGACGCTGGCCACGCCGGGCACCGCCAACTCGCTGGGCGCCAACAAGGCCCTCGTGATCGACGGTGTCATGCCTTCGGTCGCCAGCATCACCGTGACAGGATCGCCGGCCTCCAGCGCTACAACGGTGAGCTTCACCGTCGTCTTCAGCGAGTCCGTCAGCAACGTGTCCACCGATGACTTCGCCCTGGCCACGACCGGCAGTGCGAGCGGCAGCGTCACCAGCGTCTCCGGATCCGGAACGACATTCAATGTCACGGTGAACGCCATCAGCGGCGTCGGCACCCTCAAGCTCAACCTCAACGCCTCTACCAACATCACCGATGCCGCCGGCAATGCGGGACCGGCGGCATACACCAGCGGCAGTACGCACTCGGTCGCCATCCCGACCGCGCCAGGCGCCCCCACGATCGGCACCGCCACCGCAGGCGACGGCCAGGTCAGCGTCACCTTCACCGCACCGGCCAGCAATGGCGGTGCGGCGATCACCACCTACATCGCCACCGCCAGCCCGGGCGGCGCCTTCGGCACCTGTGCCGGCCCAGCGGCATGCACCGCAACCGTGACCGGACTGAACAACGGCACCGCGTACTCGTTCACCGTGACCGCGACCAACGCCATCGGTACCAGCCCGGCATCGAGCGCCTCCAACCTGGCAACGCCGAAGGGCCAACAGACCATCACCTTCGCGAACCCTGGTGCGCAGAACTTCGGGACCGCGCCGACACTGACTGCGATCGCCACCTCCGCCCTGCCGGTCACGTTCTCTTCGGTGACGACCGGCGTCTGCACGATCACTTCGGACGGTACGCTGGGCTTCGTCACCGCGGGCACCTGCACCATCGATGCCGACCAGGCCGGCGACACCACGTTCAACGCCGCGACCACGATCACGCAAACGTTCACCGTCAACGCGGTGACGCCCGCCGCACCGACCATCGGTACCGCGACCGCGGGAGACACCGAGGCCACGATCACTTTCACGGCACCTGCCAGCAGCGGCGGCAATGCGATCAGCGGGTATACCGTGACCGCCAGTCCAGGGGGCGCGACCGCGACCGGGAGCAGTTCCCCGATCACCGTAACCGGGCTGACCAACGGCGTTGCCTACACCTTCACCGTGACCGCGGACAACGCGGCCGGAACCGGCGCGGCCTCGGCCGCGAGCAACGCGATCACGCCAGCCTCGCCCCAGACCATCACCTTCGGCAATCCCGGCACGCAGAACTTCGGGACCACGCCCACGCTGACCGCAAGTTCAAGCGCAGGTGGCAGCTACCCGATCGGCTTCACATCATCAACAACCGGCGTCTGCACCACCACAGCCGGTGGTGCGCTGACCTTCGTCAGCGCCGGCAGCTGTACCATCAACGCCAACCAGGCCGGCGACACCAGCTACCTGGCGGCTCAGCAGGTCAGCCAGACCTTCACCGTCGCCGCAGTGTCGCCGGGCGCGCCGACCGCCGTGACCGCGACCGCGGGAGACACCCAGGCGTCGATCTCGTTCACGGCGCCCACCTCTACCGGTGGCGCGCCGATCACCAGCTATACGGTCACATCGAGCCCGGATGGCCTTACCGCCGACGGCAGCGGCTCGCCGATCGTCGTGACCGGCCTGACCAACGGCATCGCCTACACGTTCACCGTCACCGCGACCAACGTTGCAGGTACCGGCAGCATGTCGTCCTCCTCCAACCCGATCTACACCGCAGCGTCGCAGACCATCACCTTCGCCGCGCCGGGTGCGCAGAACTTCGGCACGACGCCGACCTTCACTGCGACCTCCGATTCCGGACTGACGCCGGTGTTCACGTCGTCGACCACCGCGGTCTGCACGATCACCAGCAGCGGCGTACTGAGCTTCGTCGCTGCCGGCGCCTGCACCATCCATGCCGACCAGCCCGGCAATGGCAGTTACCTGCCAGCCCAACAGGTCACGCACACCTTCGCCGTCAATGCGGTCCTTCCGGGCGCCCCCTCCAATCCGGTCGCCACCCTCGACACCCCCGGCGCGGTCAGCGTGAGTTTCGATGCGCCCACGTCCAGCGGTGGAACGGCGATCACCAGCTACACCGTGACCTCGCTTCCAGGAGGACTGACCGGCACCGGCGCAGCGTCGCCGATCGTCGTCAGCGGACTGTCGCCCGGCACCTCGTACACGTTCACCGTGCGCGCCATCAATCCGGTCGGCGGCGGTGCGTCGTCGATCGCGTCCAACGCACTGACGCCTGCTCCCGCGCTGGTAGCATCAGCGGTCAGCGCCAACGTGCCCTACGCGGCCGCCGCCACGGCGATCACGCTGGACATCATCGGCACGCCGACATCGGTGGCGGTCGCCAGCACGCCCGCACATGGCACAGCCATCGCGACCGGCACCACGATCACTTACCAGCCTGCGCCCGGCTACGCCGGCGCCGACAGCTTCAGCTACACCGCCACCGATGCCTACACGACGTCGGCCGCGGCCACGGTCAGCATCACCGTGCAGGCGCCAGCGATCACGCTCGACAATGCAAGCCTTGCCGATGCGGTCGGTGGCAGCGTCTACCAGCAGCAGCTCATCGCCAGCGGCGGCACGGCGCCCTACACGATGCAGTTGATCTCGGGAACGCTGCCGGCAGGACTGACGCTGGCCAGCGATGGCGAGTTGTCCGGCACGCCCACGGCCGCGGGCAGTTTCAACCTGACGTTGCGCGCCACCGACAGCAGCACCGGCACCGGTCCGTTCTCGGTCGATCGCGCCTACACGTTGACGGTGGCCGCTCCACAGATCGAACTGCAGCAGGACAGCGTGCGCCCCGCCAGCCATGGCACGGCCTACGACCAGACCCTGCAGGCCTCTGGTGGCACGGCGCCCTACACGTTCACGCTGGTCTCCGGTGCGCTGCCGGCCGGTATGAGCCTGAGCACAGACGGCAAGCTGTCCGGTCAGCCGACGCAGGCCGGCAGCTATGCGTTCACGCTGCAGGTCAGCGATGCCAACGGCTTCAGCGCCAACCAGGCCACCACGCTGGTGGTGGAACGCGCGGCCCAGGTCATCGCCGAGTTCGTCACCCTCCCGGCGACGCCCGTCTACGTCCCCAATGGCAGCTTCGAGGTGTCGGCAAGCGGCGGGACTTCAACGATGCCGCTAGTCTTTGCAGCCACCACGCCCGCCGTCTGCCAGGTCACCGGCGCCCGCGTGACGATGCTGGCGGCAGGCCTGTGCCGACTGACCGCCGACCAGGCCGGCGACGACAACTACAGCGCCGCCGCGCAGGCCGTACTGGAGGTGACGATCGCCGCGGCAACACCGGTGCTGCAATGGCCCGAAGAACTGCAGAAGATCTTCGGCGAAGCGGCCTTCGACCTGCCCGAACCACAGAGCAACAGCGAGGGCAGTTTCAGCTACAGCAGCGACAATCCGCGGGTCGCCACCGTCAACGGCCGCACCGTGACCCTGGTCGGCGCCGGCACCGCGACCCTGGTCGCGACGCAGGCCGCGGCGGGCGGTTTCGCCGACGCCAGCGTGCAGATGCGCCTGGTCGTCACCGACCGTCCCGACCCCACACTCGACGCGGAAGTCGTGGCCGGACTGCAGGCGCAGGTCGATGCCAGCATCCGCTTCGCGGCCGCGCAGCAGGGCAATATCCGCGATCGCCTGCGCCAGATCCGCAACGGCAACAACGCGTCCAGCAATGCGCTGTCGCTGAACTATGCCGGTGACGAACGCATCCCGGGCATGGCGCTGCCGGTCGGGCAGGCCGTCGGCTCGCGCTGGCCGGCGGTGCGCAACGGTTGGGGCATCTGGATGGCCGGCACCGTGAACTTCGGCAAGAGCGGTGGCGGACGCAAATACGATTTCCAGAGCGATGGCGTCACCGTCGGTGCCGACCGCGCCCTCGGCGAACACGCGCTGATCGGTATCGCCGGCAGCGTTGCACGACAGGACAGCGATGCCTCCGGTTCGCCGTCGAGCGTCAAGGCCGACCAGCGATCGCTCGCGGTCTACGGCCTCTGGGGCGCCGGCAGGCACGTGTTCGTCGACGGCATGCTGGCGTACGGCCAGCTCGACTTCGACCTCGTGCGCTGGAGCGATCCGGCCGGCCGCGCCGCCGCCGCGCAACGCGACGGCGACCAGGTCTTCGGATCGCTGACGCTGGGCTACGAGCACCGCAACGACAAGGGCCTGTCGCTGACCGGCTACGGCCGCCTCGACGGCAGCCGCACGACGCTGGATGCCTACCGGGAACGCGGACTGGGCCTCTACGACCTGGTCTATCGGAACCAGGAGGTGCAGAACACCGCGCTGGCGATCGGTGTGGAAGGCAGCTTCGTGTTCGGCGAACTGTCGGCGCGCTACCGCCCGTTCTGGAACGTGGAATACGCGCAGGCCCTGGAAAACCAGGGCATGGCGCGCATCAACTACGTCCAGCAGTCGGCGCTCAACGACTACGGCCTGCGCCTGCGCAGCTATTACGACGACCGCCTGTCGATCAGCGCCGGCATGGACATCAAGCTCGACGCGGGCTGGCTGTTTTCGTTCAAGCTCGGCCACGAGCAGGGCCGCAACGCGACCCGCGCCAACAGCATCGGCCTGTCGATTTCGTATGGCTCGGGTGGATCCGCCGCAGGCGCGGCGCGCACGACCCTGGCCGATCCCGAGAACGGGCTGGCCGACGAAGAGCGCCAGTGCCGCGGCGGCCAGTGCCGACGCACGCGCTGACGCGTCAGGCCACGACGTCAGGCAGGCGGGCCGATCCTCGATCGGCCTGCCTGCTGCGGGGAACGCGTTCGCAGCGGCTCGCGCGGGGCGCTTGATGGCGTAGCCCGCGCGCGTTCCGCCAACCTCTTTCCGGCACGCGCAACGCGGACAGCGACCGCGCACGCCACACCGGCGTCAGCGGCCGCGAAAAAATGACGTTCGGCGCAGGCCGTGCCGGTGCATTTGGCAAGCCCAGCGCGGTCGTGCCTACAATCCAGCGCCTTCGCCTCTGGAATCCCGGCATGTCTGTGACCCACGCAACGTCCCTGCGGGCGACCCGGAAATGGGCCCCGCCCCACCTGCTGGCGCTGTGCCTGTTCGCGCTGAGCGTCATGGCAATGCACCTGCTGCCGGGGTCGGCCCAGGCTGTCGTGCGCCAAGCGGCACCGGACGACGACTTCGTGTTGATCGAGGAGATGGTGCCGATGCGCGATGGCGAACGCCTGCGCACCTTCATCGTGGCCCCGAAGCAGATCACACGTTCCCTGCCGATCCTGCTGCAGCGCACGCCGTATCGCGCCGCGTCCAAGTTGAAGACGCTGCACCAGCCGAAACTGCAGTCGTTGCTGGGCACCAGCCTGGCCGAACTCGAGGGCTACATCTTCGTCTTCCAGGACATCCGTGGACGCCACGGTTCCAGCGGCGACTTCGTGCTGCAACGCCCGGTGCGCGGCGCGTTCAACACCAGCGCCACCGACGAGACCACCGATGCCTGGGACACCATCGACTGGCTGGTCAAGCACGTCGACCACAACAATGGCCGCGTCGGCATCTACGGCACCTCCTACGATGGCTGGACCAGCCTGATGGCGCTGATCGATCCGCACCCGGCGCTGAAGGTGGCGGTACCGGTCAATCCGGCGGTGGATTTCTGGATGGGCGACGACTGGTTCCACAACGGCGCGTTCCGCCCGGCCTATGCCTTCGAGTACGTGCATGCGCTCGAAACCGATCTCAGTGCATGGAGCCCGTTCCCGTTCGACCGTTACGACACCTACGACTGGTGGCTGCGTGCCGGCTCGCCGACCGCGATCGGCCGTCGTTATTTCGATCCCGCGCGTCACAAATACTGGACCACGCTGACACAGCACCCGACCTACGACAGCTACTGGCAGAACAGCGCGCTGGACAAGGCGCTGGTCGCGAGCAAGGGCCGGCAGGTGCCTACGATGCACGTGCATGGCTGGTTCGACCAGGAAGACCTCTACGGCGCACCGGCCGCGTACGCCGCGCTGGAGCCGCGCGACCGCCGCAACGACAGCAACTTCCTGGTCGCCGGCCCGTGGGCGCATGGTCAGAACTGGGCCAGCGGCGACCGCCTCGGCAACATGGCCTGGAACGAAGACACCGCGCTGCGCTGGCGCCAGGACATGCTGGCGCCGTTCCTCGCGCATTACCTGAAGGACGCGCCCGCCCATCGGCTGGCGCCGGTCACGGTGTTCAACACCGGCTCGCGTCGCTGGGAGCGGCTGGAGCACTGGCCGCGCGCCGAGGACACGCGTCCGCGCGCACTGTTCCTGCAGCCCGACCTCGCGACCGGCTGGACCGCACCGGTCGCGGCCGACGGCAGCACGCAGGACTTCGTCTCCGATCCGGCCAAGCCGGTGCCGTACCAGCCGCGGCCGATCCGCCGCATCTATGACGACGACCTCGGCTATGCCGCATGGCGCAGCTGGCTGGTCGGCGACCAGCGTTTCGTCGACGGACGGCCCGACGTCCTGACCTTCGTCGGCGAGCCGCTGACCGATGCGGTGACCGTGCGCGGCACCGTGACCGCGACGCTGTTCGCCGAGACCGATGGCAGCGATGCCGACTGGGTCGTCAAGCTGATCGATGTCTTCCCCGACCAGGATCCGCAGGAGCCGACGATGAGCGGCTACCAGCTGATGATCTCCGGCGACATCCTGCGCGGCCGTTACCGCGAGGGTTTCGAGCAGGCGCGCCCGGTCGCGGCCGGCCAGGCGCTGGAGTACGCATTCCGGCTGCCGCAGGTCAACCACACCTTCCGTCAGGGCCACCGGATCATGGTGCAGGTCCAGAGCAGCTGGTTCCCGCTCTACGACCGCAATCCGCAGGCCTTCATCCCGAGCATCATGGACGTCGAGCCGGGCCAGTACCGCAAGGCGACGCACCGCATCCACACCAGCCGCACGCATCCCTCCCGGATCGAACTGCAGGTCGCGCACTGACGCCGCCTTGATGGGCGTGGGCTGGCGGCATGGCGATGCGAGGCCGCCAGTGACCTGCCACGCTGGCGACCGGCGTCAGAACCCGTAGCGCAGAAAGCCACCATCGACGGCGATGCATTCGCCGGTGACGTAGCTGCTGGCCGGCAGGCACAGGAAGGCGACCGCCGCGGCGACTTCCTCGGGCTCGCCGATGCGACCCATCGGCGTGCGCATCAGCACTTCATCGAGGTAGTCGGGATCCGACAACGGACCCGATGTGCGCCGCGTGCGGATGTACCAGGGTGCGACCGCATTGACGCGCACGCCGTCCTCGGCCCACTCGACCGCGAGGTTGCGGGTCATCTGGTGCATCGCCGCCTTGCTCATGCCATACGGCGCGCCGCTGCGGACATGGGTCAGTCCGGACACGCTGCCGACGTTGACGATGCACGAGGCCGCATGCTGCACCAGCAGCGGATGCGCGTAGCGCGACAGTTCGAAGGCGCTGAACAGGTTGACCTCGAAGACCTCGCGCCACTCGTCCTCGGTGTAGTCGTTAGCGGGCTTGGTGGCATTGCCGCCGGCGTTGTTGACCAGGATGTTGAGGCCATCGCCCTGGTCCTCGATCCAGTCGAGGATCTCGCGCCGCTGCTCCTCGTCGGCGACGTCGCCGACCAGTGCGCGGATGTCGCCCTTCGGAAACTCCTCGGCCAGTTCGTCGCGCGCCGATTCCAGCGCATCGCCGTTGCGGGCGACGATCAGCACGCGCGCGCCGAAGCCCAGCAGTTCGCGCGCGATCGCGCGGCCGATCCCGGCGCTGCCGCCGGTCACCAGTGCAAGCTGTCCGTCCAGCCGCCAGCGGTGTGGATCCATGTGTCATGCCTCGATATCAGGACTGGCGTAGCATAGCGCCGGGCCCAACCGAGTGCCGCCGCCATGCGTCCGATCCTGTTCATCGCCCCCGCACTGCTGCTGTTCGCCGCCTGCCAGCCGCCGAAGCCGCCACCGACCGAGCAGCCCCCCGAACCGCAGGCCGCGCAGCCGCAGGCCACGCAATTGCACGATGCGATGCGGGCGCCGCTGGACCAGGCCAGGGCCGCCGAAGCCGCATTGAAGGAGACCGTCGACAAGCAGCGCGCCGACCTCGAGGCCGCCGGCGGCTGAGACCGCCTGCGACGCGTCGATGCGTGCGAGGTGTGCGGCGGTGCGTGCCGGGCGTTTCCGGTGTGCACCGCGCTCAGCGCTGCGGACGCTGGTAGACGATGTAGAGCACCAGATCCTCGTGGCCCTGCTGCACCAGCGCGTGGCGATCGCCATTGCGGGTCAGGATGGCGTCGCCGGGACCGACCTCGCGGACCTCGTCGTTGAGGGTCAGCACGCCACGACCCGACAGCACGTAGTAGATCTCGTCCTTGTCGTTGACGTGGTCGCCGATGGTCGCGCCCGGATGCATCGCGCGCTTGCGGAAGATCAGGTCGAAGCCGGTGGCATCGGCGAAAAACGGATACGCGGTGGTCGTGCCTTCGCCGTCATGCGGCCCGGGTTGTTCGATCGCGATGTCGCGTTCGTTGACGACCACCGATGGCGACACCGGCGTCGGCGTGCGCGCCGTCAGCGCGATGCAGTCGTCGCGCCCGACCGCGCCCACCGGGGCCGCCGGATCAGCGGCCTTCCAGGCCGATGCCAGCAGGCAGGCGACCGCGGTCGCGCCGTCTTCGTTGAAATGGGTGTCGTCGGCCTGCTGCTGCGCCGGCACGTGCATGTAGTACGGCCTGGACGCGTCGTCGCCGAGCGCGCGCAGCCAGTCCATCGAGCTGTCGTTGAGGTCGACCAGCAGCACGTCTTCGCGCTCGGCCAGGTCGCGCATGGCCTGCGGGTAGGCGCCGTGCGTGTCGAGCAGTTGCCCATGGTCGAAGATGCGTCGCGCCACCGGCGTCACCAGCACCGGCGTGGCGCCGCGCTCGCGTGCCAGCGTTACATAACGCATCAGCCATTGCGGATAGGCCTGCCGCGGTTCGTTGTAGCGGGCGGGATCTTCGCGCCTGGCGTCGTTGTGGCCGAACTGGATCAGCAGCACGTCGCCCGCGGACAGCTCATTGGCGATGCCATCCAGCCAGCCCTGTTCGATGAAGCTGCGGGCGCTGCGCCCGCTCCTGGCATGGTTGCGCACGTCCCAGCCGTCGCCGAGCCGGGCACCGAGCTTCTGTCCCCAGCCGGTCCTGGGCGCGCGCTCGGCCGGATACTCGCTGGCGGTGGAGTCGCCCGCGATGAACACGTGGCGCGTGGCGGGACCGGCCGCGCCATGGACGGCGCTGCGCGCAGCGGCGTCGGCAGCGGCACTGCCCGCGCCCGCGATGACCGCGAGCAGCAGCAGGCATGAGGCAAGACGCGGGATCGACATGGCCGTGGACTCCTTGGACCGTCCCCTCTTCCGTGCGGACAGAGGGGACGCAAGCACCGCGCCGGCTTACTTGCCGAGCACGCCGCTGACGAACGCGCGGATCTCGTCATCCTGCGCATTGTCGAAAAACGCCTTCTGGAAACGCTCGCCGCCGATGGCCTGCTTCAGCAGCTCGGGATCGAGCGCGCGCAGGCCGTCGATGTAGGCCTTCGACGAGGCCAGCTTGACCTGCGCCAGGATGCCCGCATTGGCGACCTGCGACTCGCGGCGCTCGGCCGGATAGCCCTGGCCGCGCTCGCCGCTGAAGGCCTTCTCGAAGATGTAGCGGACATTGATTTCCGCGCCCCAGCCGAAGCCCTTGGCGAACGGCAGCGCCAGCGCGTTGCCGTTGTTGACCTGGGCGAACAGGAAGGCATCGGTCGGGTCGATGCAGTAGCCGCAGAACACGCCCGGCCATGCATTGAGCGACATCATCGCGCCCTGGCCGGTACCGCAGCCGGCGACGACGAAATCGACCGCCTTCGCATTCAACAGCAGGCTGGCGACGATGCCCAGGTGGATGTAGGTCAGGCGGTGGTCGTTGTCGCCGTCCATGCCTACGTTGAATACTTGGTGGCCCTGCGCGCCGGCCACGTCGTTGAGCTGCTGCAGGATCACCGGGTTCTTGGCGGCCTGGCTGAACTCCTGCATCAAAGCGATTTTCATGACATCTCTCTTTACGTTTGCGAATGGAAAAGGAAGCGTTGCCGGGTAGGCTCACGCGCGGCCGCGGCTCAGCGCGCGAGCCAGCCGCCGTCGACCGGGATCACCGCGCCGTTGACGTAGTCCGACGCGCTGCTGGACAGGAACACCGCCGTGCCGCCGAGGTCCGACGGCTCGCCCCAGCGCGCGGCCGGGATGCGGTCGAGGATCGCCTTGTTGCGGTCTTCGTCGGCGCGCAGCTGCGCGGTGTTGTCGGTCGCCATGTAGCCGGGCGCGATCGCATTGACGGTGACGCCCTTGCTGGCCCACTCGTTGGCCAGCAGGCGGGTGATGCCGGCGATGCCGGACTTGCTGGCGGTGTACGACGGCACGCGGATGCCGCCCTGGAACGACAGCATCGACGCGATGTTGATGATCTTGCCGCGGCCCTGGGCGATGAAATGCCTGCCCGCGGCCTGCGACATGAAGAACGCGGACTTGATGTTGACGTTCATGACGTCGTCCCAGTCCTTCTCGCTGAAGTCCACCGCATCGGCGCGGCGGATCAGGCCGGCGTTGTTGACCAGGATGTCCAGCCCGCCCAGGCCGTCGACGGCTTCCTGCACCACGCGCGTGACCGGATCGATGGTGATCAGGTTGGCCTCGATGTTGAGGAAGCGGCGACCCAGTGCGCGCACCTTTTCGGCGGTATCGTCGGCCGGCACGATGCCGGCACCGGCGATGTCGGCACCCGCGGCGGCGAGCGCCAGCGCGATGCCCTGGCCCAGGCCGGTGTTGGCACCGGTCACCAGCGCGATCTTGCCTTCTAGGCTGAATGGATTGGTCGCCATCTGATTCTCCTTGTTGGAAACGTTCTGATTGGCGCGACGCGCGCCGGTGGTGATCACTTGAGCTGGCAGATATCCAGCACGTGCATGTCGGTGTAGTCGAGGTTCTCGCCGCCCATCGCCCAGATGAAACTGTAGTTGCGGGTGCCGGCGCCCATGTGGATCGACCACGGCGGCGAGATCACCGCCTCGTTGTCGCGCACGACGATGTGGCGCTGCGCATCGGGCTCGCCCATGAAGTGGTAGACGCGGTCGTTGTCGCCCAGGCCGAAGTAGAAATACGCTTCGGAACGGCGGTCGTGCAGGTGCGGCGGCATCGTGTTCCAGACGCTGCCCGGCTTCAGCACGGTCAGGCCCAGCAACAGCTGCGACGACGCGCAGGTCGCGGGCACGATGTACTGGTGGATCGTACGCTCGTTGCTGGTTTCCAGCGCGCCGCGCTCCAGGGCCACGGTGTCCTCGATGGCGATCTTCCTGGTCTCGAAGCGCGCATGCGCCGGCGTCGACACCAGGTAGTAGCGCGCAGGCGTCGCGGCGTCATCGCTGGCGAACGCGACCTCGGCGCTGCCCATCGCGACATACAGTCCGTCGTTGGGGGCGAGCACATGCACGACGCCATCGACGGTGACCGTGCCGGCGCCCGCGCCGACATTGATCACGCCCAGCTCGCGGCGCTCCAGGAAGGGCTTGCCCTCCGCCGATGCGGGCTCGGTCTGCCGGGGCAGGGACAACGGCGCCGAGCGCGGCGCGGCACCGCCGAGCACCATGCGCTCGTAGTGGGTATAGGCCAGGCGCAGCGCGTCATCGACGAACAGGCCGTCGAACAGGTACAGATCGCGCAACTGGTCGTTGCCGATGTCCTGCATCACGCCCGGATGGGTCGCGTAATAGGTCTTGTAGTACATGGCGGACTCCGTGAAGGCGCAGGTGCGGTGCGACGTGGCGGGACCGGAGCAACCGGCCGGCGACGGTAGCCCGGACGGCACCTGCCGGATGTTGGCAACGACGGGACTCGGGCACGACAAGCGGGGACGGCGCCATTCTAGGGGTTTTGGTAACCGGTGTCATACTGCACTGCGCCAAACCGCGCCGGGCGCGTTGCCCGGACGGTCGGGACCTCAGGACATCAGGACTCCGGCGGCTGGCAGGAGTCGCGCACGATCAGGTGCGGGCGCACGCTGGACATCTGCCGGGGCGCATCCTCGGGCTGAAGCAGCATCGCCGCCGAGATCCGGCCGGTATCGCGGGTATCGCGGCGCACTGAGGTCAACGGCGGCCACAGCCGCGACGCCAGCGGACTGTCGTCGTAACCCACCACCGACAGTTCGCGCGGCACGTTGATGCCGGCGCGCAGCGCGACGCGGTAGACGCCGGCGGCCATCTCGTCGTTGCCGCAGAAGATCGCAGTCGGGCGCTTCTTCGACGACAGCAGCTTCTCGGCAGCGGCGACACCGGACTCGAAGGTGTAACCGGCCTCGACCACGCGCGCCTTCGGCAGCTCGATGCCGCGACGCTGCAGCGCCCCAAGGAAGCCCTGGGTACGCTCGATCGACGAGCGGTAATCGCGCGGACCTGTAATCAGTGCGATGTCGCGATGTCCGAGCGTCTGCAGGTAATCGGCCACTTCGGCAGCGCCGTCATGGTCGTGGGTGACCACCATGCGCTCGGGGTTGTCCATCGACACCGCCGCGATGCGCACGTAGCGGCAGCCGATGTCGGCCAGCATGTCGGCCAGCGCCTGGTCCTCGGAGACGCGCGGCACCAGCATCACGCCATGCAGCTTCTGCTGCTGCACGAACCGGCGCACGCCGTCGATGTAACCCGGGCTGCGGCTGTCGCAGGGATGCACGACCAGCTCGAAGCCGGAATTGCGCAGCGTGTCGAGCGCGCCGTACTGCATGTTGACGATGAACTGCGCGGTCGGATTGTCGTAGACCATGCCGATCAGGAACGAGCGCCGGAAGGCCAGGCCGCGCGCCATGGGATCGGGCGTGTAGCCGACCTCCTGCATCAGCGCCTCGACCTTCTCGCGGGTGTCCTGGCGGACCAACGGCGACCGGTTGATGATCCGTGAGACCGTCTTCTTGGACACGCCTGCCAAGCGGGCAATGTCGTTGATGGTCGCGGCCTTGCTGATGCCGCTGCGGGTGCGTCCTGCCACTACTCGGGTGGCGGTATCGTCCGCCAGTTCCGGCTTGTCTGCTGCTTTCCTGGTCATGGGCGGGATTGTATCCATAAGGCCTCTGCGCAGGGTCCCGAAGCAACGCCCGCTGCACGCTCGACAGACGGGAGGACGGGCAAGGACCTTGTCTTCGGCGCAGCGTGGCTCGACGCGGCACGGGAGCAGACGGAAACGGACATCGGGGATCTCGGGCTGGGGTGGCGCAAAGGTGCCCACCGGAAAATGACACCGATGGTCAATACACTGTAGCAGTGCAGGCGACCCGCGGCATTCCGCATCGCAGCAGTCGTCGTACCTCGCCGTCATCGACCCCGCGCAGCTTGCTATCCTTCGACGCCCGGTCCACGCATACAGGACCAGACACCTGCCCAGGCGGAGAGCGGATGCGGATCGGACTGGCGGCAAACCGGCGACACCACGGCACTCCCGATGCAGCGCTGTTCCGCTGGCTGCGCGCCAGCGAGGCCGGCATCCGCGAGCTGCAGCTGGGCCTGCACGCGGTCGGGCGTACGCATGACGCGATCCGTGCCCAGGCCCTGCTGGCCGACTATCCGCAACTGCGCGGCTATCCCTACGGCCGCGATGGCGGCCTGATGAAGCTGGTCGCCGAAGTCGTCGGACTCGGGCCGGGGCGCACGCTCAATGGCGCGGTCTACCTGATCGATCCGGTCGATCCGTCGTCGATCTTCCCCGAAGCGCAGGCCCTGAAGCGACAGTGCGTGATCCATGGCAAGCCGTTCCTGTCGACGGTGGCCTCGGCGCGCGACTGGATCGAGAACGAGCGCGTGCATGCCGGCCTGCCGTCCGACCCGGGCGCCGACGACCTGCATGCGTTCGCGACGCAGACGCTGGCGTTGATCGCGCACGACGCGATGAAGCCGCAGATGCTGGCCTTCGCCGACACCCATTTCGAGCTGCTGTCGCGCTTCGCAACGCGCGTGGCCACCGGCACCACCGGACAGCGCCTCAACGAACTGGCCTGGACGCGGGGCTGGCCGCGCGACCGGTCGTGGACCGAGCGCTACCAGAGCGGGCCGATGGGCGGCGACGCGCAGATCGCCGACCTGGTCCTCGAACAGCGCTGCCATCGCGTGGTGTTCTTCGAAGACCCGCACGTCGCGCGCCAGCACGAAGCCGACATCCAGCTGCTGGAGCGGGCGGTGACCACGGTGACCGACCACGCGGTCTGCATGACCTCGCCGCAGGTGGCGCATCGCTGGGCCCAGGCCGCCGTGCTGCGGTGTCCGCAGGCGGACTGATTCAGATGGCTTGATCCAGGCTGCCCGCCGCACAAGGCGGCCCGCCATTGGATGCGCCCGGGTCATCGGGGTGCGAGGTACCGCCCTTCGTATCAGCCTTGGGGCGATGCGCCCGTCGGGTCACCATCCGGTCCCGTGACGACCGGCCCCGTCAGCATCAGGCACGCAGCAGTTTCGGCAGCCACAGCGACAGTTCCGGGAAGAACGTCACCACCAGCAGCACGCCGAGGCCGGCGAACCAGAACGGCCAGATCGTGCGCATGCTTTCGCCGACGCTGATCTTGCCGATCGAGGTGCCGATGAACAGCACCGAGCCCACCGGCGGCGTGACCAGGCCCAGGCCACCGGTCAGCACCAGCACCAGGCCGAAATGGATCGGATCGATACCGTAGGCGCGCGCGACCGGCAGGAAGATCGGCGTGCAGATCAGGATCATCGGCGCCAGGTCCATGAAGGTGCCCAGCAGCAGCAACATCACCACGATCATCAGCAGCACCATGAACTGGCTGTGCGCGAACGACTGCAGGAACTCGACGGCTGCCGCAGGCACCTGCAGGTAGGCCAGCAACCAGCCGAACACCGACGCGGTGGCGATGACGAACAGGATCACGCCGGTGCTGCGCGCGGCATGCACCACGGTCTCGATGAACTCCCGCAGCCGCAGCTGCCGGTAGAGCACGATCGTCACCAGCAACGCATACACCACCGCGATCGCCGCGCTCTCGACGGCGGTGAAGATGCCGGCGCGGATGCCGATGAAGATCAGCGCCACCAGGCCCAGGCCCGGCAATGCTGACACCAGGCGCACCAGCACCGCGCGCCAGCCCGGGAAGACTTCCACGCCATAACCGCGTTTGCGGGCCACCACGTAGCCGGTGATCATCAGCGCGACCGTCATCAGCAGCGCGGGCACGATACCGGCCGCGAACAGGTCGGCGATCGACAGACCGCCACCGGCCGCCGCCGAGAACAGGATCAGGTTGTGCGACGGCGGCACGAGGAGTGCGACGAGCGCAGCCGTGATGCTGACGTTGACGGCGAAATCGCGGTCGTAGCCGCGCTTGACCATCTGCGGGATCATCGTGCCGCCAACGGCCGACACGTCGGCGATCGCCGAGCCCGACACGCCGCCGAAGAACAGCGACGACAGAATCGACACCTGGCCCAGTCCGCCGCGCATGCGTCCGACCAGCGACGACGCCAGCGAGATCAGGCGCTCGGATATGCCGCCGCGCATCATGATTTCGCCGGCAAAGATGAACAGCGGAATCGCGATCAGCGACGCCGACCCGGTACCCGCCGAGATCTGCTGGACCATGACGATCGTCGGCAGGTCGAGGTACAGCAGCGCGGCCAACGCTGCGGCGGCCAGCGCGAATGCCACCGGCACGCCGATGATCAGCAGGGCGGCAAACACGAGGAACAGGAGGGTGATGGCCATGTCAGTGGGCTCCCTGTGTCTGCATCCGGCCCAGCACCAGCGCGAATCGATTCAACGAGAACAGCACCATCAGGGCGCCGCCCAGCGACAGCGGCAGGTAGTTGATGCTCTGCGGCAGGTTGGCCCCCGCAGTCTTGATGTGCAGGCCGTCGAACAGCAGCACGACGCTCCAGTAGGCGATCACCGCGCCGATCGACGCGATCACCAGCGGCACCAGCAGGTCGATCGCCTTGCGCACGCCCGGACGGACATGGTCGTGCAGCAGGAAGAAGCCGAAATGGCGGTTGGTATGCACGCCGGCGGCGGCACCCAGACTCATCGACGCGCTCAGCAGCAGCAGCGTGACCGGCTCGGTCCAGCTCGGCGAGTCGTTGATGACGTAGCGCGCGAACACCTGCCATCCCTGTACTACCACAAGCCCCAGCAGGGCGGTCGCGGCGAGGCCGATGACGATGTTGGCGACCAGGTCCAGCGCACGTTGCGCGACGCTGGCAGGAGGGGCGGCGATAGGGTCTGACATCGAGGATTCCGTTGGTCGGGCGAGGCTAGCGCGGCGGTGACCGCTCAGGCGAGGTCGCGGATGCGGCGATACAGGGTCTGGATCTCGGACTGGCGCAGGTACTGCTCGCGCAGCGGTTCGGCGGCCTTGCGGAACGCCGGCATGTCGACCTCGTTGGTCTTGACGCCGTAATCGAGCACGGCCTGGCGGGCCGCGCCTTCCGACGCGTCCCACTGCTCGCGCATCACTGCCACCGATGCGCGCGCGGTGTCCAGCAGCAGCTGGCGGTCGTCCGCAAGCAACGCGTCCAGCGACTGGCGGGACATCAGCAGGATGTCGGGCGCGTACGAGTGATCGCTCTGCGACCAGTAATGTGCGGCCTCGAAGTGGCGGCTGGAGTGGAAGCTGCGCATGTTGTTCTCGGCACCATCGATCATGTGCGTCTCCATGCCCGAGAACGTGTCGCCCAGCGACATCGGCGTCGGGTTGGCGCCGAGCAGGCGCATCAGCTGGATGAACATGTCCGACGAGGCGACGCGCAGTTTCAGCCCGGCCAGGTCGGCCGGCGACACGATCGGGTGCTTGGTGTTGTAGAAGCAGCGCGCACCGCTGTCGTAGACTGCCAGGCCGACCAGCCCGCGAGCTTCGAACCCCTTGAGCACGGCGTCGGCGACGCCGCCATCGAGTGCATGGCGCATGTGCGCCACCGAGTCGAACACATACGGCAGGCACAACGCGCGCGTCAGCGGAAACGCGTTGTTCAAGGCCCCGCCGTAGACGCGGGTGATGTCGATCGCGCCGAAGCGCGCCATGTCGATGGCTTCCGACTCGCGTCCCAGCTGCCCGGAGTGGTACTGGCGCAGGCGGACGCGGCCGTTGGTCTCGCGCGCCATCGTCTGGCCGATCCATTCCACCGCGGCCACGGTCGGATAATCCTTGACGTGTACGTCGGTGGCGGTCAGCACGTGGCTGTCGTCCTGCGCGCGCAGCGACAGCGACGCCAGTGGCGCCGCGCACAGGGCGCCGACACCGGCCGCCAGCAATCGACGACGACCGTTCATCAGCCCTGCTCCCCGGCCGCCACCGCGACCGCCGTGATCTCGCCGAAGCCCTCGAACGCCACGCGAGCGCGCTGCCCGGGCGTGATGTCGTGGATGCCGGTCGCGTTGCCGGTGGCGATCAGGTCGCCGGCCTTCAGCGGACGCCCGCGCCGCGCCGAACGCGACAGCGCGAACGCATACGCGGCCAGCAGGCCGCCCGGCAGCGTGGTCGCGCCACCGCTGCCGACGAGCTGGTCATCGATATAGCTGCGCGCGATCAGGTCCACTTCCGGGATCGTATGCCAGTCCGGGATTTCCTTGCCCAGGATCAGGCCGTTGTTGTTGCCGAAATCCGACACCACGACGCGCGGACCGAGGACGTTGATGGTCGCCAACGGACTGCTGGCCACCTCGACGCCCAGGTACAGCGATGCCGGCAGTTGTGCGGCCTCTTCCGGCGTCCAGTCGGACTTGCCGGCGGGCGCATCGGCATGCAGGCGCAGCACGTACTCGGCTTCGATCGCACCGAATCCGCCCACGAAGACCGGGAACGAATGCGCCTCTTCGGCGGCCTGCAGGTTGCGGTGGAAGATCGGCCCCAGCAACCGGTCGTCGCCGGACGCGTCGCGCTTCTCGGCCGCGATGTAGCCGACCTTCCAGCCCACCACCGTGTCGTTCCAGCCGGCGATCGCCTGGTCCTGGATGCGGTAGGCCGTGGCCAGGTCGGCCGGGATCTCGGCCGGGAAGTCGGCAAGAAAGCTGCCCTGCCGGCGCGCGCGCAGGAAGCTCTCGACGATCGTGTCGGCGGCCTCGCCCGGCGCTGCCTGTGGGGGGGGGTTGTGGGTGTCGATGCTCAACTGGATCTCCCTGGCGATCGATGCTGCGTTGCAGAAAGCGGATGACTGGAATGTCTTGTATGGTAAACCGGTGTCATTTTCAATGTGCAGTGCGGCAAAAATCACCATCTACCGCGATTGCAGCCCGACCCGCCGCTGGAGGCCCCGCCGCATGCCGATCACCGATCGCCCTCCCCAGACTGTCCACTGGAACCGCGACAGTGCCTGCCGCATCGGCGCGTCGACGACCACAGCGAACGTTGCCGGCATGGATGGATTCGCCTTGAAAACACGGATTTCCATGCCGATCCACGGCGAGCGCGCAGGGCGCATCCGCGACACGCAGGCGACAAGTACCTCCGCGCCTTCGCTGCACTGCACCACCGGTCGTCACGCTGTCGACAGCCGGTCGATGCCTGCTCCCCAGGGCGTCCGCCTGCCTGCTCGCGACCGATGCACCGTCCGCGCGACCCGTCCGTTCCGGCATCCGGATGACCAGCGCTGGACAAGCCATCGGCATCGTGTCTTTTCGGGCCCGCGCCGGGCCCATTCAATCATCGTCGCGAGCACCTCGTCGCCATGACCGATCGCCGCGAATTCCTGCAGTGGGCCGCACTCGGCACCGCCGGCCTGACGGTTGCCGGCGCGCCCTGGGCTACGGCGGTCGCGGCCGCCGCGTCGCCCCGCCATGTCGTCGCCAATACCCGCAGTGGTCGCATCGGTGGCGTCGTCGAGGATGGCGTGCAGGTGTTCCTTGGCATCCCCTACGGCAGCGACACCGCGCCACGTCGCTTCCAGCCGGCGCTGCAGGAGGCGGGCTGGCGCGGCGTGCGCGATGCCCTCGCCTACGGCTCCCCCGCGCCGCAGCGCGGCAACGACGGTGCAAACAGGGAGCGCCCGAGCAGCGAAGACTGCCTGTTCCTCAATGTCTGGACGCCCGCCGTCGGCGACCGGGCGCGCCGACCGGTCCTGTTCTACATCCACGGCGGCGGCTACAACAATGGCTCCGGCAGCGATCCGCTGTACGACGGCGGCGAACTGTGCCGGCATGGCGATGTCGTCGTGGTGACCGTCAACCATCGGCTCAACGCCTTCGGTTACCTTTACCTGCGCGACCTGGGCGATGCCACACTGGCGCAATCGGGCAATGTCGGCCAGCTCGATCTGGTACAGGCCCTGCAGTGGTTGCGGCAGCATGCGCAGGCCTTCGGTGGGGACCCGGACAACGTCACCGTCTTCGGCCAGTCCGGCGGCGGCGCGAAGATCGCCACATTGATGGCGATGCCGGCCGCGCGCGGCCTGTTCCATCGTGCGTGGACGATGAGCGGACAGCAGGTCACCGCCGCCGGCCCGCGCGCGGCGACGCAGCGCGCACAGATCTATCTCGGCGCACTGGGCCTGACGGCCGGCGACGTCGATCGCCTGCGCACATTGCCGATGCAGCAACTGCTCGACGCGCAGTCGGTGCGCGACCCGTCGCGCGTCGAGGACAGCGCGCTGTATTTCGGGCCGGTCGTCGATACCGTGGTGCTGCCGCGGCATCCGTTCTGGCCCGACGCCCCGCCGCAGTCCGCCGACATCCCGATGGTCATCGGCAATACCCGCGACGAGACGCGCGCCTTCCTCGGCAACGACCCGGACAACTTCACGCTGACCTGGCAGACGCTGCCAGAGCGGTTGCGTAGGCAGCAGTTCGTCGACATCGATCCGCAGATGATCATCGACGGCTATCGCCGGCTGTATCCGGATAGCACGCCGTCCGAGGTCTTCTTCGCGGCGACGACGGCCGGGCGCTCCTGGCGCGGCGCGGTCGAGGAACTCGAAGCGCGTGCGCGACAGGGCCGCAACACCTGGGCCTACCAGCTCGACTGGCATCCCCGCGGCGAAGAGGGCGATCGCCTGCGTGCCTTCCACGCGCTCGACATCCCGCTGGTATTCGGCAACGTCGCGCATCCCGACGCACGCACCGGCCACGGTCCCGAGGCGCAACGTGTCGCCTCCACGATGCGCGACGCCCTGCTGGCGTTCGCCCGTCATGGCGACCCGCGCAGCGGCGCCACCGCCGGCTGGTCGCCGTATTCGCTGGCAAGGCGCGAGACCATGGTGTTCGCCGACACCGCGCGCATGGAGGACGATCCGCGTGGCGGCGAGAGAGCGCTCTACCAGCAGGCGCCGTTCCTGCAGCGCGGAACGCAGTAGCCCCGTCCTCCACTGCGCGCCTGCTCCACTGCATGCCTGCCCCGCCCCTCCACCGCACCATCGCGCCCTGACCAGACACTGCCCCCACCGACATGGACACACCCCGCCTCGCCTCCCTGCTGTTCGTCGCCTGCGCCATGGCGGCCATGACCGCCTCCGCGATCGCCCGCACGCCGCCGCCTGCCGACCCCGACCGCCCTGCCGCCACGCCGGTCCGCGCCAGCAAGATCGTGCTGGTCGGCGATTCCACGACGTCCGTGCTCAGCGGCTGGGGCGGTGCGTTCTGCGACCAGCACGTGCAATCGTTCCTGGCCTGCGTGAACCTCGCGCGCGGCGGTCGCAGCAGCGACAGCTACCGTGCCGAAGGCTCCTGGGACATCGCCCTGCACGAGATGCGCGCGGGACCCTACGACGCGGTCTACGTGCTGCTGCAGTTCGGACACAACGACCAGCCCGGAAAGCCGGGCCGGTCCACCGACCTGGCCCGCGAATTCCCCGCCAATCTGCGTCGCTACGTGCAGGAGATCCGCGCGGCCGGCGCGCAACCGGTGCTGCTGACGCCCTTGACCCGCCGCCAGTTCAAGGACGGTGTGCTGATCGACGATCTCGGCGACTGGGCCGACGCCACGCGCGCGGTGGCCGCCGAACTCGACGTGCCGCTGGTCGATCTGCTGGCGCGCAGCCGCCGCGTAGTCCAGGGGCTGGGGCCGGTCGCATCGATGCGGCTGGCGCAGCGCCCGCCCGAACCGCACCAGGTCACTGCCGCGCAGGGCGGCACGACGGTCGGCAAGACGCCGCCTGTCGACGCGGCCGCAGCGTCGCCTGCAGCGTTGCAGAACCATGCGGTGTTCGAGCCGATGGGCCAGGCCAGGCTTGCCTTCGACTACACCCACCTGGGGCCGGAGGGCGCGGCGCTGTTTGCCGCCGTCGTCGCCGATGAGCTCGCACGCGCAGTGCCGGCGCTGCAAGCAAACCTGATTCCCTGAGACCGATGCACGGGTCGGGTTCACTAATTCCCTGGGCCGCCATCGTCGAGTCAACAAGCACGCGGCATCGAACACGCCCCCCCTGATCGAACGTGGACGACCGTACCGCTAGACTTGCACGATCGATATCGGAGCAAGCGATTGATCCAACCCATTCCCCTGATGCTGTTGCCCGGACTGCTGTGCGACGCGCGACTGTGGCGCGACCAGATCGACGGGCTCGGCGACATCGCGCGGATGCAGGTCGCCGACCTAGGCCAGGACGACAGTGTTGCCGCCATGGCAGCGCGCGTGCTGGCGCAGGCGCCGCCGCAATTCGCACTGGCCGGCCTGTCGATGGGTGGCTATGTCGCGTTCGAGATCCTGCGCCAGCAGCCGGAACGTGTACAGCGCTTGGCCTTGCTCGATACCAGTGCCGCACCGGACTCGCCAGAACGTGCGCGTCAGCGGCGCATGGGCATCCGGGCGATCCGCCTGGGCAAGTTTGTCGGCGTCACCCGGCAGTTGCTTCCACGGCTGGTGCATGCCCAGCATGTCGGCGGCGAGGTGGGCGAGCAGGTGCAGGCGATGACGCGACGCGTCGGCCCGGAGGCCTACCTGCGCCAGCAGAACGCGATCCTGGGCCGCCCGGACTCGCGACCGTTCCTGCGCGACATCCGAATACCAACCTTGATCGTGGTCGGCGACGACGACGTGATGACGCCGCCGGAGGAAGCCGAGGCGATCCACGCCGGCATCGCG
Source organism: Luteimonas sp. RIT-PG2_3 (assembly GCF_054902115.1). Taxonomy (NCBI): domain Bacteria; kingdom Pseudomonadati; phylum Pseudomonadota; class Gammaproteobacteria; order Lysobacterales; family Lysobacteraceae; genus Luteimonas; species Luteimonas sp. RIT-PG2_3. Next base: position 27,932 of record NZ_JBUBPF010000019.1, read on the forward strand.
TCTTCCCGCCTGCATCGCCTCCCGGTCTGCGGCCACCTGCCGTCGATGGAACAACCGGAACGGACGACCGCGTTAATGCGGCAGTGGCTGCTGGACTGAGGGTCGCGATATGACGCCGGCGGCGCAGTCCACGCCACCGGCGCGTCAGTCCTGCGGCAACACGCGCGCCATGGCGCTGCCGATCAAGGCAACGCCAGCGTGTTATTGAGCCGGGTGACTTCCTCCGCATCGCCCGCGCCACCCGCACCGTCCAGGCCGACCCGCACGCGGACCGCGCCCGGGCTCGCCGGCAGGTGCACTTGTGTCGTCCGCGGCACCAGGTCTGCGGGGGCCTCCAGTGCCGGCAACGGCACGCGCGACAGCACGCGACCGCGCGCATCCTCTAGCGCCGCGTAACCGATGCCGGTACCGACATGGCCGAGGCTGTGCACGGTCAGTTCGATCGCACCTTCGACCACGCGCAGGTCGCCACGGCCGATGCCGAGGTCGGGACGCTGCTCCACCGGCGTGCCCGGCTGCAGCCGCTCGAATTCCATCACCACGGTCTGCCCGGGCGGGAACACCACGTCGACCGCCGCGCTCTTCTCCAGCATGAACTCGCGCGTGCTGGCCTTGCCGTCGATGCGGTCGTCGCCGTCGCGGTCGATCCCCGACGTCATCCGCCACTGCCCGGCCTCGATGTTCCAGCCGGTCATCTGTGCACGCTGCGGCCTGTTGCCGAGGTTGTAGCCAACGACCTTGAAGCGGTCGCGGCGCGGGCCCGGCACCAGGATCGCCACCTGCTCGGCGCCTTCCTCCTGTTCGAAGCGCCAGCTGACCGTATGCCCGGGCCAGCTCTGGTTGCGCTTCAACGCGATGCCGCCCAGGCGTGCGCGCTGCAGGAACTCGCTCGGCGCCTCGACGCGATCCGACCACCAATGGCCTTCAGTGTTCATGTACTCGCGCTGCGCCTTGGCCTGGATGCCATCGGCGTGCAGCGCTTCGAGGTAGGCCTTGTCGCCGGTCTGCTGCCACGCGACCAGGCTCGGGAAACCGAGGCTGCCCTTGTCAGCCGCATCGACCAGCCGCTTGCCCCAGTCCTGCTGCCTGCCGAGGATGTCGATGAAATTTTCGCCCAGGTTCGACAGGCCGCCGGGGCCGCCGCGGGCCACACGATACTCCAGCGGCTGCAGGTATTTGTTGTCGCCGGTCCAGCGCCACGCGGCCCAGAACAGGTGCATGGTGTCGCCCCCGCCGGAGCCCTGCAGCAATTCGCCGCCGCGCGTTTCCCCGGTCGCCCAGTTGATCTCGTTGGGCAGCGCCCACTGCCCGTCCTCGGCAGTGTAGGCATGCGCGAGATAGCCATCGGCCAGGCCGGTGACCAGTTTGCGTCCGGTGGGATCGGCGTTGTAGTCGCCCAGCAGGAAGGCCGGGTGCAGCGCCGGGAACGAATACGGCTTCTGCCATTGCCAGTTCGGTTCGCGATAGACCTTGTTGCCGCCGAACCAGTTGCTCGACCACAACAGGTGTCCCTGTGGATTGGGCAGGATGATGCGTTCGTCGTAGGCCTTGACCGTTTCCATCAACCGCTCCAGCGTCAACGGATCGCCCCAGTTGAGGTAGAGCATCGCGCTGTTGCTGTTGATGCCTTCTTCATAGGCATGCAGCTCGTCGGTCTCGATGGTGCTGAGGCCGTTGCTGAACATGCCATTGGCGTAGACCGCTTCGGCCAGGGCGGTCAACGAGGCGTTGATCCTGTCGGGCTGCACGCCCATCAAGGCCAGTCCCGGCCATTGCTGGGTCAGGTCGGTATCGTCGGACAGGCCGCCTCCGAAATCGCCGAATGCGACCTGGCGGTGGTCGATCCACCAGTCGATGAAGCGACGCACGTGCTTGAGGTCCTCGGTCTGGCGGAACGCCCACAACGGCACGCCGGCCGGCGCCTGTGGCTGCTCGAACGGCGGCTTGCCCTGGCTGTTGTAGCTGATGTAGTTCCAGTACAGGCGTCCGAGTGCGTGGTCGGGATCCACGCGCAGCAGATCACTGAGGTCGGCATAGACGCGCGCGTACAGGCGCTGCCGCTTCGACGTGGTGTGTTCCTCGACCAGGAAGCCCCAGTTGTCGCGCACCTGGTTGAAGCGGTCGGCCACGTGCTCGCGCAGCGCCTCGTCGCGAGGCTTGAACACCATGCGCACTTCGGCGCCATCCAGCGACGCAGCATTGAACCCGGGCGCCGCCGACGCGATGCTGATCCACAGGCTGTCGGCAGTCAGGATACGGTCGCGCAGGTCCAGCCACAGCGTGCGTTTCTGTCCCGGCTTGACCGACACCGACACGTCGATCATGTCGCGCGCCGGCCAGATCGGGTCCTTGACGCGGATGTTCAACGCGATCGCACCGTCGTGCGTCGCCGGCAGGTCCAGCGCCGGCAGGTCGATGGCGACACCATCGAGGCCGTCGTACATGTTCTCCCAGCTGTGCGCCCAGCTCCGGATCAGCGGCTGCGCGGCCGGCGCATCGCCGACCCCGGACGGGATCAGCACATGCACGATCGGCTCCGGCGACGCCGGCAGCGTGGCGGCCTCGCGTCGGCGCGAGCCGGCGCCGCGTGGCAGCGCCATCACCGTGCTGCGCTCCGCGGCCGGATAGCGCCCAGCGATGTAGTCGCGCAAGGCGGCGATGTTGAGATAGTCAGGCAGCGCCTGGCTGTCGATGACATAACGCTGCTTGACCGTGCCTTCGGGCTCGGCCGCATCGCTGACGCGATACGCCCAGATCTCCTGGATCGGGGTCTCCTGCGCGGCATTGGTGAAGCGCAGGTGGCCGCCACGCCGCGCGTCGAACTCATCGACGCTGCGCACGATGCCCTGGCCACGCTCGAACAACGGCTGCTGCGGATCGAACTGCGCGCCATGGCTCATCGTGCCGAAGGCGGCGCCGCGCAGCTCGATGCGGTTGAACGGTTCGTCGGGCATCGCCAGGTCGAGCGCTTTGCCGCCCTCGACGTAGGTATTCCAGTCCGGCAGCTGGAAGTAATCGTTGCGGCCGGCCAGACGCGAGCGGTTGTAGACGCCCGGCCACGTGGTCTCGGCGATGCCGTCGGTGGCCTTCCACATCCACTGCTTCTTGTCCTTGGTATCGGCGAACTCGATCTTGCGGATCGTCGTCGTCGACGCGCGCAACAGCGGCGGCGCGCGGCCATGGTCCCAGCCATGCCGGTGCAGCCACGCCTGGCGGCGGTCGCCATCGGCCTGCGCGCTGCGCGGCTCGGCCTGCCTGGCCAGCGCGGCGATGCCCGGCGCATCGAGCATGCGGTCGTAGACGCGGATCTCGTCGAAGTCGCTGCCACGCAGGAAGTTATAGCGGCTCTGCACCTGGTACGGCGCCATCACGCGTCCGGCCAGCCCGAGCTGGTCGAGGGCGGCGTCGTAGTCGGCCGTGGTATCGACGCGCGCGACCTCGCGGCCATCGACATGCAGGCGTACGCCGAGCGCCTCATCCCACGCGAACGCCAGGTGCGTCCAGTCGCTGGCAGCCGGCAGGGCATCGAGCTTGAACGACACCCGCGTACGCGCCAGGTTGGCGTCGGTCACGAAGGCATCGAAGCCGTGACCGTTCCAGTCGATGCGCAGCCAGGCCATGTCCCAGCTGCTGTGGTCGGCATAGCCGACGCGGAAGATCACGAACGGCGCTTCGCCGACGGCATAGCGCGGACGCCAGAAGAACGACAGCGTGCCGCGCTGTGCCTGGATGTTGCCGGGTGCGTTCCATGCCAGCACGCCATCGTCGGCCCACTCGATCGCCGAGCCGCGCACGCCGGTCGGCACGATAGCGACCTTGTCCTGGAAGTTCGGCACCGCGTCGCCGGCCGCGGTATCGGCGACAAAGCCCTGGTCGGCCGACACATGGAACAGCAGTGCCGGCGGCCCGCCGGCCATGGCCGGTGCATGCAGGCACAGCGCCAACAGGGCGGCGGCACGGCATCGCTTCAACAGCACAGTCATCGTCTTTCCTTCAGGAATGCGAACACGCGACGCCCTGCGCAACCAGCGCGCCGGCACCGCCCGTCGACCACGGCCGACCTGTTCATGGATTGTCGCCGGGATCGAACGCCCCGTCGCCTGCGGTGTCGGCACCGGCACGTGCACCCCCCGCCTTCAGTCGGTTGCGCCAACGTGGCAGTTCCTGGCGCAGCAGCTTGTCGGGCCAAGTGCCATACCAGGCATACCCGACCCGGCGCTCGTGGGGGACCTGGTCCAGCCGCGTGAGCCACCTACCTTCGCGATCGGAGAACAGCGGCCGGCCCTGTTCGAGGTCGTGGAAGCGCGCCCACAACGATTGCCCCGGCGCCGAGACCACGACCACGTCGCGGTCCGTCGGTTGGCCGGGCGCCTCGACGGTATCGAGCGCGACGTCGCGCTGACGGCTGGCCTCGAACCAGCGTACCGCCGACTCGACCGCCTCGATCATTGCAGGCGACGGCGTGGGCTGGCGCATCAGCAGGCGCACGACGCCCGCCGATTCCGATGTCGCCAGCGCCGGCAGCTCATAGCTGCGCGCCCGTGCCGGCTGCAGCGAGACCTCGTCGTACTGCGCCGCCCAGATGGTGACGACGCCCTGCACCCGGACCTGTGTCGCCAGCAGGCACTGCAGGCCGCGCGCCAGCGCCTCGGCGGCGGGCTCGGCGAGCGTCGGCGACAGCGCGGCCATCGCGCCCTTGCCTTCCACGATGTCCTGCAGCAACGCCAGCACGCGCGTCATCGCGTCGTCGTTCAACGTGATCTGGTGGCGGTACGACGAACGATCGGGATAAAACTGCGGCCAGCCGCCGTTGCGGTACTGCGCGGCCAGCAGATAGGCGACGCCACGTTCAGCCGCAGCCAGATAGCGTGGATCGCCGCTGCGTTGCCAGGCACCGGCCAGGTACGCGATCTCGCGGGTGGTCGCCTTGTTGTCGATGGTGGCATCATCGACGCGCGCCGGATCGCGCAGCGCGGCACGCTCGCGCGCGTCGTAGTGGCGGGCGTCATCGACCGCCTTACCGTTGTAGTGCTTGGACCAGCCGCCGGACGCGGTCTGCAACAGCAGCATGTTCTCCGCGACCGGATCGGGCTCCCTGGCTCCGGTGGTGCCGGCGGGATCAGTGGCGCCGGCAGGCGAGGCCTGCAGCAGAAGGCACAGGGCCAGGACCGCCAGCATGCAGGCGGCAGGCCATCGCGCCCCAAAAAGAACGGGGCCCACGGGGGGCCCCGGGAGGACATCGGATCGATGACGGTCTCTATTGCTCGCCGCTTTCTGCATGCCTGTAAACGATCTGGATCTAGAAGCGATAACGCACGCCCGCGAAGTACTGCCGGCCCGTATGGTGGTAGACCGAGGTACTGCCGCGATAGGAATCGACGTACTGGTGGTTGTAGGCGTCGTTGAGATTGAGGCCTTCCAGCGTCAGCGTCAGCTGCTTGTTGAGCTTGTACTGGATGCTGGCGTCGACGCTGCGCGTACCACGCTTGCCTTCGACATCGTTGCCGTTCTGCCCGGGCACGCGCTGCAGGTAGTCGTCGCGGTAGGCCAGCGACGCGCGGGCGCTGAACCTGCCGTTGTCGTAGTACAGCGTGCCGTTGTACGACGTCGGCGACAGGTTCACCAGGTCTTCGACGAAGGTGATGTCCGAATTGGCGACATCGGCATTGCCGTAGGTGATCTCGGACGCAACGCGCGTGTAGTTGAGCTGGATGCCGAAATCCTTCCAGACCCCGGGCAGGAAGGTGAAGGGCTGCTGGTAGTTGAGCTCGAAACCCTTCAGCGGACCGCCCGGCGAATTGACCCATTGGCGGAAATCGACTTCATCGGTCGGATCGGCGGTGGGCGGCAGCCATTCCAGTGGCAGGCCAGTCTGGTCGTAGGGCAGCGCGGCGCGGAACTCCTGGATGTAGGTGTCGATGTCCTTGTAGAACACCGCCGCCGACAGCAGCGCGCCCTCGGCGAAGTACCACTCCAGGCTCAGGTCGTAGGTCTTGGCACGGAACGGATCCAGGAACGGATTGCCGATGCGCGCGGTGTGCTGGCCGCTGGTATTGAAGGTCAGGCCCGAGCCCGGGTTCAACGACGCCAGCTGCGGCCGCGCCATGACCTTGGCCGCACCGAAGCGCAGCACCAGATCGTCACGCAGGTCCCAGGCCAGGTTCAGCGAGGGCAGCACGTCGCTGTAGCTGTGGTCGTAGGTCACCTCGGTGCCGCCGCCGACCGAGGTATAGCCGCTGGCGATGATCTCGGTGCGGGCATAGCGCACGCCGACGTTGCCGCGCAGCGGGCGGTTGGCCAGGTCGAGGTTGAAATCCAGCTGCAGGTAGCCGCCGGTGTCTTTCTCGTAGATGCCGAAGTTGTTGATGCGAGCGCTGCCGTTGGTGAAGCTCTCCAGGCGGAAATCGCCACCGGGGATGCCGGTATCGCAGTTGCAGTAGATGTCGAACAGTCCCGCGATCGCACCAAGGTCCGGGATCACCCACGACGACGGCGCGCTGGCGCCCAGTCCTTTGCCGAAACCGCTGATCACGGTGCTGATGTCGGCCATGCTGACACCTGCCGGCAACGCCGGCACCACGGTCTCCAGCGCGCGCCGCGAATCCACCGAGCTCATGTCGAACTGTTTCCACGACAGTCCGCCGCGCACCGTGAACGCCTCGTTGACGATGAAGGCCAGGTCCACCTTGGCGTTGTCGAAATCATTGCTGGTGGCCTGCGGGCGGATGCGGATCTCCGAGCCGGTGCTGTTGGACGGCGGCGAGCTGATCCAGTTCCAGGCATCGGGGTTGCCGGGATCGAGCGTGCCGTAGTTGATGTCGGGCAGGTTCGCGTTGCGCCGGAAGTCCCAGCTGTAGCCCTGCAGGTTCTGGATGTCGAAGGTCACCGTAGTCTGGCGCGGATTGCGGAAATCCGAGCTCGACGTGCCGACCAGCGCTTCCAGGCTGAGGCGGTCGTTGAAGCGGTGTTCAAGATTGAAGCCGAGCTGCTTGAACTCGGTTTCCAGTTCGTCGTAGCGCGACTCCGAGCGCACGTCGACATTGTCGAACACGCCGTAGACCAGGTTGCCGCGCTCGTCGACCTCGGCCGCGCGGACGATCGTCTGGGCCTTGCCGCCCTGCGAGGAATTGCGGCTGAAGGAGATCGTCTGCAGGAAGTCTTCCTGGCGCGTGGCCTGCAGCTTGGAATACATGCCGTCGACGCTGAGCGTGGTCTGGTCGGCCAGCTTGAACTGCAACGAGCCGGTGACGCCCAGGCGCTCCTGGTCGTGGCTCAGGCGGCCGTAACGCGGCAGGCGCGGATGGAAGGAATCACGTGCGGTCTCGTAGGCGGCGATGTTGCCGGCCGTGCCTGCCGGACGCGGGATGACCACACCGCCCGCGTTCGCGCAATGGGTCGCCGACGAACCGCGTCCACCGTTGTTACCGGGCAGGCGCGGGTCGTAGCCCAGCGGACTGCAGAACGTGGTCGTGCCCGAGGTTCCGCCTTCGGCCCAGCGCACGCTGCTGAAACCTTCCTCGAAGATCGAACGCTCGCTATAGGACGCCGACAGCAGGGCCCCGATGCGACCATCGGCCCAGGTGTTGGAGACCAGCCCGGAGAAACGCGGATGCAGGTCGCTGTTGAGATCGTTGTAGCCGCCCTTGGCGGCGACGGTCGCGGTGAAGCCATTGAAGTCGAACGGGCGCGACACCCGCAGGTCGACAGTCGCACCCAGCGAGCCCTCGTCGATCTGCGCCGACTGGGTCTTGCGCACGCGCACGTTGCTGAAGAGCTCGGACGCGAACACGTTGAAATCGAAACCGCGGCTGCGGTTGGCGCCGCCGGAACTGTCGGTGGCGCCGGTGGTGCTCAGCGCTTCCATGCCGTTGATGCGCACGCGCGAGAAATCCCCGCCAAGCCCGCGCACGCTGATCGAGCGTCCCTCACCCGCATCGCGGTCGATGGTGACGCCCGGCACGCGCTGCAGCGCTTCGGCGAGGTTGAGGTCGGGGAACTTGCCGATGTCTTCGGCGACGATGGCATCGATCTGGTCGGTGCTGTAGCGCTTGGCATCCAGCGATGCTTCGAGACTGGCACGGTAGGTGCCGGTGACGACCATACGGTCGAGGTTGGTCGGATCTTCGCTGCGCGTGCTTGCGTCCTGCGCCAGTGCCGCTGTGGTGGCGACCTGCAAGACCAGGCCGATTCCCATTGCGAGTGCGGTCAACGGCAACTGTGGCCGTGGATTTCCATCATGCATCGTTCCCCTCCCGAGGGTTCATTTGTCAACAAGGAACAGGCTCGCGAAGCATCCCCCTCCACGACTGTCCCGGCATCCCTGGTGTTCATGCGGATCCGCTTCACACGGCCCGCGCCATCTCCGTACCCCAGCACTGCTCGCCCCGTGACGTCCCGGGTGACTCATGCCAGCTCGCCCACAACCGCGCTGGCTCCCTCCATTGAGGGAGCCAGGGCAGGGTCTGACGGACATCAGGTCGTCGTCATCAGAACTTGTAGCGGAATCCCACCATGTACTGACGCCCGGTATGGGTATACGAAATGCTGCGATCACCCAGACTGTCGATCCACATGTCGCTCCACTCGTCCGTCAGGTTGAGCCCTTCCAATGAAACGCTGAAGTTGTCGTTGAAGTTGTAGGAGATCGAGGCGTCGATCGTGGTGTTTTCCTTGGTCCCTTCCATGTCGCTGCCCTCTCGACCGGGAATGGTATTGATGTACTCGTCACGATACGCGGCCGACACACGTGCCGAGAGCTTGTTGTTGTCGTAGTACAACGTCGCATTCCACGCATTCTTGGAAAGACCGACCATCGGACCCTTCGCGCTCGGTGCACCGGTCGAGCTCAGATACTGGATTTCCGAGTCCACGTAGGTGTAGTTGAGCTGCACACCGAAGTCCTGCCAGAAGCCCGGCAGGAATGTGAACGGCTGCTGGTAGCTGATCTCGTAGCCGGTCAGGTCACCGCCGGGCGTGTTCAACGGCTGTGTGAAATCGAAATCATCGCTCGCGCTCACGCCCGGAGGAAGCAACGAAACCGGCAGTCCGGATGTGCTGTACGGACGCGTCTCGCGCGAGGTCTGGATGTAGCTGTCGATGTCCTTGTAGAACGCGCCAACGGAGAGCAGCGCGCCTTCACCGAAGTACCACTCGACGCCCAGGTCCAGGGTCTTGGCGCGGAACGGATCGAGCTTCGGGTTGCCCGTGGTCACGCTGCGCGCGCCACCGGCAACGCTGACGGTCGCTCCGGGATTCAGGAAGCCCAGGTTGGGACGGCTCATCACTTCGGCAGCCGCCAGGCGTACGAGGATGTCCGGCGTGACTTCCGCCACGAGGTTCATCGACGGCAGCGTATCGCTGTACTTGTGCACCACGCGGGTCGGCGCCAAGGCACCACCAACGATCGAATAGCCATCGCTGGTCAGCTCGGTATCCACACGGCGCACACCGATGTTGCCGCGCACCGGCACGGGACCGATGTCGAAGTTGAAATCACCCTGCAGGTAGAAGCCCAGCACCTCCTCATTGGTGGTCCGGTTGTTGGCGATGAGGCTGCTGAGATTGTCATACACCTGGAACGCACCAGTGTTGTCGTGAATGCCGTAGACGCGCGCGAAGTCAGCGACGCTCGGCACCACCGTGCTTCCCGCATTTCCCGCGCTGATCGAGAACTGACGCATCAGTTGCGCAAGGGCGGCACTGCTGACGAGGCCGGCGGGCGCGTTCTCATTGCGGGTTCCATTTGGCGTACCACGCCCCCATTCCCGGCTCTCGTAGGTGAAATCCTTGTAGTTCACGCCTCCCTTGAGGGTGAAGTAGGAGGACGCAATCCATGACAGGTCGAGCGATGCGGTATCAAAGCTGTTCTCCACCCATTGCGGGCGCAGACGGATCTCCGCAAGGGTCCAACCGTTGGGATCGGTGGGATCCAGGTTTCCGTAGTCGAACACAGGCAAACGGCTGTTTCCACGGTAATCCCACGAGTAGCCATCGACGTCGAACTTGTCGGCGATGACGGTGGTCTGGATGGGGTTGTCGTACGTCGACCTGGAGCTTCCGACGAGGGCGTTCAACCGGAACGCATCGGAGAAATCGTGCTTGAGCGACCAGTTCCATTGCTGGAATTCGGTGCTCTGCTCGTCGTAACGCCCTTCGGAACGGATGTCCACGTTGTCGAACACGCCATAGACGAGGTTGCCGCGATCGTCCACTTCGCCGTCCAGCACTACCGTCTGCGGCTTGCCGGTGGCGCCCGTGCGGCTGAACGACACTGCGTTGATATTGTCCTGCCAGCGGTTTGCGTCGAAACGTGCGAACAGTCCGTCGAACACCAGCTCGGTCCTGTCGTTGGGACGGAACTGCAGCGAGGTGGTGATGCCCACACGCTCCTGCTCATGACGGAACGAGTTGTAGCGGGGAATGCGGGGATGGAAAACGCCTGCACCGCGTGCCTGCGCAAACGGAGACGCTGCACTGAAGCCTCCGTTCGACGTGCCGCCGGCCCAACGTACCGAGTCGGAGCCCTCCTCGAGCACGGTGCGATCGGTATAGGCCAACGACAGCAACGCGCCGAGCTTGTTGTCGGCGAATGTGTTGCTGACCAGGAACGTTCCTCGCGGCGCGTACTCCTCCGCCAGGTCGCTGTAGCCCATCTGCCCACCGATGGCCATCGTGAAACCGTCGAAGTCGAATGGACGCGCGGTGCGAAGGTCGACCGTGGCGCCCAGCGAGCCCTCCTCGACTTCCGCAGCCGATGTCTTGCGTACCACCAGTTGTGTGAAAAGCTCGGATGCAAATGTGTTGAAGTCGAACGCGCGCCCTCGGTTCACGCCGCCGGAAGTATCGGTACCGCCGCCCGTGGCCAGACCCTCCATGCCATTGATGCGCACGCGGGTGAACTGCGGGCCAAGGCCTCGCACCGAGATGTTCCGGCCTTCGCCGCCTTCGCGCGTGATCGACACGCCTGGGATGCGTTGCAGGGACTCGGCGAGATTGAGGTCGGGGAAGTCAGCGATATCTTCCGCCACGATCGCATCGACCATGCCCGCTTCGCCGCGCTTGATGTCGACGGCCTTTTCCAGGCTGGCCCGATAGCCCACCACGGTCATCGTATCCAGCGTCCGGGTGGACGCATCCGCCGGCGTCGGCGTGTCGTCCTGAGCCACCGCGTCCTGCGCCATGACGCCACCCGCGTAGCCGCCGAGGGCGATGCCGATCGAAATCGCCAGCAAGGTAACCGGTGTCTTTTTTGAAGCCGATGTGCGACGCATAACCCCTCCCGTTGGTGGCCAGACCCCGTCTACGCGCGGTTCTTGACTCGTTGACTGTGCTTGATATGGTGTCGGCGGCAGAAATGACACCGCTGGTCAAAACCCTAACAAACATTCTTCCCCAAGGCATGCTGCGGTGCGCAAACCGGCTTGCGACGCACCTTAGTAATGTCACATGCGCGCCCTGCCCCTGGCAGCGCGGATACCACACCGGAACCTGGAGTCTCGAAGCGTCATGGCCCGAATCGTCTGTCTTGGAGAGTTGCTGCTGCGCCTGGGCGCCCCGCGCCGCGAATTCCTGCTGCAAAGCCCTGTACTGGACGTACATGTCGGCGGTGCGGAAGCCAATGTCGCGGTGTCGCTGGCGCGCTTCGGACACGATACCGCGATGATCAGTGGCGCACCCGACAATGCCCTCGGCGAAGCCGCCGTCGGCGAGCTGCGCCGGCATGGGGTCGATACCCGTCACGTGCGCAGATTCGCCGGCCGCATGGGCCTTTATTTCCTCGCCACCGGTGCCGGCCATCGTCCCAGCGAGGTGCTGTACGACCGCGCCGATTCCGCGTTCGCGCTGTCGACGCACGACCGGTACGACTTCGCGGCGGCGCTGCAGGGTGCCGACCTGTTCCATGTCTCCGGAGTGACGCCGGCGCTGGGCGCCAACGGCGCCGGCATCGCGCAGGCGGCGGTACAGGCCGCGCGCGCGGCCGGCGTGCGGGTGTCGTTCGACGGCAATTTCAGGCCCAAGCTGTGGGCGGCCTGGGACGGCGATCCGCGCACGATCCTGCATGACCTGCTGGCGCATGCCGACATCGCCTTCGCCGATCATCGCGACATCGACGTGATCCTCGGCGACAGTGCGCAGGCGCCTGCCGAACGCCACGAGACCCGCGTGATCGCAGCGGCCGCGCGCGCGTTCGCGGCGTTCCCGCGCCTGCAGCGGATCACCTCGACGATCCGCAGCCAGCACAGCGTCGACCACCACGCGCTCGGCGCGATCATGGTCACGCGCGCCGGAGATGTGCATCGCATCGAGGATCGCGAACTGCCGTCGATCGTCGACCGCATCGGCGGCGGCGACGCCTTCGCCGCCGGCGTCCTGCATGGCCTGGCCAGCGGTTTCGACGACGCCGACAGCCTGCGTTTCGGACTGGCCGCGGCCTGCCTGAAGCACGCGGTCCCCGGCGATTTCAACCTGGTCGGCGTCGACGATGTCAGCGCGCTGATGCGCGAGGAACGCCTCGACGTGAAGCGCTGACGGCAACCATCCGCACGGCGTCAACGGCACGCCGGACAATGCGTCCGGCGTCGGCGTCACGCACGAGGTGTCATCGAATCAATGGCGGCCCTGTCGGGCACGCTGGCGGCGTGTCGGCCGCATCGGGCGCACCGCCTCTTTCACGCTACTTCCTGCACGCTGTGTCGGAAGCAGCAGGTCAGGCCCGCCGCCTCCGCCTCAACGCCTCTGCCTCGATACCTGCTGCCTCAAAGGCCGCAGAAGCAGTAGGCCAGCGCCTTGACCGGCTTGCCGGGCGTCGGCGTCATCGCCGCTTCCAGCATCTTCAGGTCCTGCCCGGCGTTGGGCATCGCACGCATCAGCAGCGTGCGCGTCAGATCGCTGTCGGCCAGCCAGGCCTGGCCGATCCGGCCCTGCACGAAGCCGGTGAACCAGCGCTCGAACGGCGACGCCTGGCGCTCGACGTAGCGGGTCTGCCACTTGTCGGCCTCGCCCAGCTTGGCACGCTTGGCGGCATCGGCGATGGCGACATCGAGGCCACCGAACGCATCCACCAGGCCACGTTCCTTTGCCTGCGCACCGCTCCAGACGCGACCGCGCGCGACTTCGTCGATCTGCTCGACGCTGCGGTTGCGCGCCTGCGCGACCTTGCCGGTGAAGTCGCGATAACCCTTGTCGATGATGGACTGGATCAGCGTACCCAGCTCCGGTGCCAGCGGCCGGCTTACATCGAACATGCCGGCCATTTTTGTCGTAGCGACGCCATCGGTCCGCACGCCGATTTTCTCCAGCGTGCGCGGGAACGTCGGGATCAGCGCGAAGATGCCGATCGACCCGGTGATCGTGGACTCGTCGGCGTAGATGCGATCGGCGTTCATGCTGATCCAGTAGCCGCCGGACGCGGCGACATCGCCGAACGACACCACCACCGGCTTGCCGGCCTTCTTCAGGCCATCGATCTCGCGGCGGATCTGCTCGGACGCGAACACTTCGCCACCGGGCGAGTCCACGCGCAGCACCAGCGCCTTGACGTCCTCGTTGTCGCGCGCCTCGCGCAGCAGCGCAGCGGTCGACACGCCACCGATGTTGCCCGGCGGCTGTTCGCCGCCGCTGATCGCACCCTCGGCCACGACCACGGCGACCTGCGGACGCGGGTCCATCGGGCTCAGCGCGCTGTCGACATGGCGCAGGTAGTCGTCCAGCGAGACCTGGCGGAAGCCGCCCTCGGCATCCTCGTCGGCGACGCCGCGCTCGAGCAGCAGCGCTTCGAATTCCTCGCGCGTCTTCAGGCCATCGACCAGCTTCTGCTGCACGGCGTACTTGGCGGTATCGCCCTGTACCGCGGTGACGCCTTCGGGCAGGGTCTCGATACCGGCCAGCAGCGCTTCCGGCGTGGTCTTGCGCAGTGCCGCGACATCGCCCAGGTAACGCTGCCAGATGTCGTTCATCCAGAACAGATCGGCTTCCTTGGATTCCGGCGACGCCGCATCGAGGATGTACGGCTCGGCGGCGGACTTGTATTCGCCGACCTTGAACAGGTGCACGTCGACATCGAGCTTGTCCTGCAGGCCTTCGCGGTAGTACTGGCGATAGCGGCCAAGCCCGGTCATCTCGATCATGCCTTCTGGATCGAGGAACACCTCGTCGGCCTGCGCCGCCAGGAAGTACTGCGCCTGGCCAAAGGTCTCGCCGAAGGCGACGACCTGCTTGCCGGCTGCGCGCAGCGCGGCGACCGCCTTGGCGACCTCGCGGATCGAGGCGTAGCCCGAGAACATCATCGCGTCGGTCCGCAGCACCACGCGTTCGATGCGCGTATCGGTGCGGGCGGCCTCCAGCGCGCGCAGCAGGTCGCGCAACTGCAGCTCGCCGACGGTCTGGCCCATGCTCTGGGTCAGTGCGCGCGTCACCGGATCGGAGCGGTACTGCTCGACCAGTTCGGCCTCGGGCGCGATCACCAGCGTCGTGCGCTCGTCGAGCGGCGTCAGCGAACCACTTCGGCTGCCCAGCGCGATCGCCAGCACGATCAGCAGCAACGTGAAGAACAGCAGGTTGAGGATCAGCCTGCGCACGAAATTCATGCCGTTCCAGACACCAACGATGCCGCGCAGGATCGGACCGCGCTGTGACGCTTCACTCATGGGGATGACACTCCGGGAAGACCTGGCCTGAGGGGCCGCAAGACGGTGGCGGGACGGGATTGGCCGCCATGATCGACAGCCTAACCTCCACGCGGGGTGATTTCATGCCCCGGAGGTCACTGGGCCGTCCGGGCAATCGGGGCCATCCGGCGCGTCCAGCCTGCGCGCCCCGACGATGCCCTCGCGCCGGCTGCTGCGCAGGAACCGGCTGCCGAGCAGGATCGCGGCGACCGTCAGCCCGGCGATCAGGCCCAGCCACATGCCGCGCGGTCCCCAGCCCAGGCCTAGCCCGAGGCCGGCGCCCAGCGGCATGCCGACGCCCCAATAGGCCAGCATCGCCATGAACATCGGCACGCGCGTGTCCTTGAGGCCGCGCAGCGCGCCCGCCGACAGGACCTGCACGCCATCGGGGAATTGGAACGCGGCCGCGAACAACAACAGCGATGCCGCCAGCCCGGCCACTGCCGCATCCTGGGTGTACAGGCCGACGACGTGGTCGTGCCCCAGCAGCAACGCGATGCCCGACAGCGTCTGCGTCGCCAGCACCAGCACCAGGCTTGCGAACGCCGCGCGACGCACGCCCTCGGCGCCGCGCCCGCTGCCGATCGCATGGCCCACGCGCACGGTGGTCGCCTCGGCGACGCCGAACGGGATCATGAAGCACAGGCTGGCGACGTTGATCGCGATCTGGTGCGCGGCCGCGGACACGCCGTCGAGGCGACCGATCAGCAGCGCGGTGACGATGAACAGGCTGCCCTCCATCGCCACGGTGATGCCGATCGGCAGGCCGGTGCGCAGCAGGCCGCGGATCGTCTCCCAGCGCGGCGGATCGAAGCGGCCGAACAGGCGCATGTCGGCGAACCGGCGCGAGCGCGACAGGTAGAACGCGAACGCCAGTGCCTGCGCCCACATCATGATCGACGACGCATAGCCCAGGCCTGCCGCGCCCAGTTCGGGGATGCCGAACTTGCCGAACGTGAAGACGTAGCCCAGCGGCACCAGCAGCGCGAGGCCGCCGAAACCGAACGCCATCGTCGGCAAGGTCCAGTGCAGTCCGTCGCTGAGATAACGCATGCAGAAGTACAGCGTCAGCGCCGGCACGCCCCAGCGGATGCCGTGCAGGAATGCGGTCGCGCCCGGGCGGATTTCCGGCGCGATGCCCATCGGTTCGAGCACCTGCACCACGCCGCTGAGAAAGCCGAACAACAGCAGGCCCAGCGCCGCCGACAGCCACAAGGCCTGCCGGAACAATGGGCCGATCTCTTCGCGGCGGCCGGCACCATCGAGTTGCGATACCGAGGCCGGCAACGCCATCAGCGTGCCCATCGGGATCATCATCGGCAGCCAGAACAGCGCCGTGCCGACCGCGACCGATGCCAGCGTATTGGTGCCGTGGTGGCCGGCGATGACGCTGTCGACGAAGCCGATCAGGCCTGTCGCCAGGTGGCCCGCCACCAGCGGTGCGGCCAGAACGGCCGTGGTGCGCACTTCACTGCGGAAGCGCACGGGAGGGGTTTGGGAAGACATGGACGACTCGCGTCGACGGCTGCGGCCGTGCTGCCGATCCAATGTCGGGCGCTGGCGCCGGGCCGTGAGGGTGCGTCATCTTACCGTCGAATCACTGCAGGCCGATGAACGCCGGCAAGCCCGCATCGCCGGACACGCGGATCACGGGATGCCGGTCAAGGACCGGACACGCGCTCCCGCAGCCAGGCGGCGCGTTCGGCATCAGGCGTTTGCAGCAAGGCCGTACGCAGGGCCTCCCGGTCCTGCGGTGGCGTGCGCAGCGACAAGGTCGCCAGGTCCGCGCGCGCCTGCGCCGGCAATCCGCGCAATGCGGCCAGCAAGGCGTCGCGATGCGCGACCGGCACCTGCATCAGCAGGCCGTGCAGGCCATTGAGTCCCGCCCATTCGGTGCCGACGACCGGCCCCAGCAACCAGCCCTGGCGGACACCGGCATCGAGCGCATCGAAGCGTTGCCGCAATGTCCGTTGCTGCTCGGGCGACATCGCGCTCCACCTCGCATGGGTCGCGCGCAGTTGCTGGCGTTCGGCGTCGGGCAGCGCCTGCCACGCCTGCCAGGCTTCGCGACGCGCATTGCGCTCGGCCGGCGGCAACGCGTCCCAGTCGCTGACGCGCTGGCGCAATTGCTCGCGCTGCGGCGCATCGAGCGCCGCCAGGCGCGCCTGCAGCGCGACGAGTTGTTCGCGCAACGCTGCGGGCAGGTGCTCAGGCAGGGTCTGTGCGGCCACGCCCGTGCAGGTCAGCAGGATCGACAACAGCATGGTCGACGCCAGCACGGTCCGTGCCGGCACGATGCGGAGGCTGCGCTCAGGGGTCATCGAGCATCTCCGTGCCGGGCTCGGCACTGTCGGCGGGCGTCTCCGACGCCGTCTCGCCTGCCGGCGGTTCGATCGCGCTGCTGGCCGCATCCAGCGCGCCGGGGGTTTCCAGGATCACCGTCAGCCAGGCCAGGAACGCCGGATCGTCCGGCGGCGCGGCGCCGGCACCGGCGTCGAGCAGCAGCGGCAGGTCGCGATGGGTCAGCAGCGCGGTCTCGGCGTCGTAGCGGCCGGCCGGATCCGCAGCTTCGGGCAAGGACTCGACCTGGATGCGTGGCGTGTGCTCGTCGACGACCAGCGCGCCGAAGCGCTCGGGCATCCACCAGGTGGCCGCCAGCAACAGCGCCGTCGCCAGAGCGACCAGGACGATGCACGGCCACATCCAGCGCGCGCGCGGCGTGGCCGCAGTCGCGGCCTTGGCCGCCGGGCGCGCCTTGGCGGCGCTCCAGCGCGACGGTCGAGGCGGCGGCGGCCGCGTCAGCGCGTCGAGGCGTTCGGCCGGCAGCCCACGGATCGCCTGCTGCGCGGCCTCGTGCAGGGCCTGCCACTGCGCAGGATCGGCCTTGCCGTCGGCCTGGTGCGGCAGCGCCCGCTGCAGCGCCAGCCGATAGGTCGGTCGCGACACGCCCAGCACGGCAGCCCCTTCGCCTTCGGACAAGCCGGCCACCAGCCGCAGCAGCAGGGCCGCGCGCGGACCGGTGCCCAGCGTCGCCAGCGATGCCAGCGCGTCGGGCCAGCGAGCGCTGCCCGGGGGCGTACGCAGCGCCGGGGCGGCCAGCAGCATCGACCAGAACCGCTGCGGCCACTCCCCGAACGCGACCGTACCGGCACCCGCGACGAAGGCTTTCAGCGTCGCCGCCAGCGCCATATCCCCGGTCGCGGCATCGCCGCACTGCCACTGCGCGAACACCGCGCCGCGGCGTTCGACGCCTCGCAGGAACGCGGTCAGGGCTGCGGAAGGAGCACGGGGGTTCAAGGGCCAGCCAGGGGGCAAACAGGGGGATGCAGGTGGGCATCATAAGCCGCCCCCGGCATCGCCCGCGCCCTTGACGTTTGCCTCCGGATGGGGTTCGCACAGTTCCTTTCGTCCGCGGTTGTGCACAATCGGACCCAAGCCGGGGGGCGATCGCGGGACTTCGCCGTGGTGCACCATGTTTCACTCATGTTTCACAGATAAGTGCATGATTCCAAAGGCAATGAGTCGCATGGCGCTTTTTTCACCAAACCGTCATGAACGCAGGGATTACCGGCTCGCGACGATGCTGCCCGGCGTCCATGCACAGACTTATCCACAGTTTGTGTGGATAAACCAAAATCCTATGCGTGGCGATGAGTTGCGTGAATATGGTGTGCCCGGGGGCAACTTGTGCGCGCAAGTCGGGCAACCGGTGTCCGGCCCTGCCGACCCCGCCCGCAGTGGGTAGACTTTGCGCGTGAGCAACACCGCCAACCTCCATCTGCAGGTCGCCCTGCCGGTTCCGCTGCCCCGCTTGTTCGACTACCGCGCCCCGCCCGGCCAGACCGCCGGCGCCGCCGATGTCGGCCGCCGGGTGCGGGTGCCGTTCGGCGCTCGCGAACTGGTCGGCATCGTCGCGTCGGCCTTGCCGGCCGCGGCCGATGGCGAGGCCGGGCCGGAGCTGCGCGACGCCCTGGAATGGCTGGACGACGGCCCGCTGTTCGGCGGCGAGCTGCTGGAGTCCCTGCACTGGCTGTCGCGCTATACCCATGCGCCGCTGGGCGAGGTGCTGGCAACTGCCTTGCCGTCGTCGCTGCGGCGCGGCGAGCCCTTGCCCGACACCCACGCCTGGGCCTGGCGGCTGACCGAGGCCGGCCAGACCGGCGCCGCCAGCCTGCGCAACGGCACCCGCCCGCAGCGGCTGGCCACGCTGCTGGCGACCCCGCGCGACGAAGAACAACTGCCGGGCCTGCTCGAGGACTGGCGCAGCGCCGCGCGCGCGCTCGAGAAGCGCGGCTATGCCGAACGCATCGCGATCCCGGCCTCGCAACTGGCGCCGACCCCGCAGCCGGGGCCGCCCCCCAACGATGAACAGACCCGGGCGATCGACTGCGTGCGCGACTGCCAGGGCTTTGCCGCGCTGCTGCTCGATGGCGTCACCGGCAGCGGCAAGACCGAGGTCTACCTGCAGGCGATCGCCGACTGCCTGGCGCGCGGCCGCCAGGCGCTGGTGCTGGTGCCCGAGATCGGCCTGACCCCGCAGATGCTGACGCGCTTCCGCGCGCGCCTGGGCGTGCCGGTGCACGCGCTGCACTCGGGCCTCAACGATGGCGAACGCGCGCGCGTCTGGGCCGCGGCCTGGCGCGGCGAGGCCCGCGTCATCGTCGGCACCCGCTCGGCGATCTTCATCCCGTTGCCGGCGGCCGGCCTGATCGTCGTCGACGAGGAACACGACGGCAGCTACAAGCAGCAGGACGGCATCCGCTACCACGCCCGCGATTTCGCCCTGGTGCGCGGCAAGGCGCTGGACGTGCCGGTGCTGCTGGGCAGCGCGACGCCCTCGCTGGAGTCGCTGTACAACGCCACCAGCGGCCGCTACGCGCACCTGCGGCTGTCGCGCCGCGCCGGCGATGCACGGCCGCCGGTCGTGCGCGTGCAGGACATCCGCAAGCGCCCGCTGCAGGCCGGGCTGTCGGCCGAGCTGCTGCAAGCGGTCCGCAACGCACTCGATGCCGGCGGCCAGGTGCTGGTGTTCAAGAACCGCCGCGGCTACGCACCGGTGCTGCTGTGCCACGACTGCGGCTGGAGCGCGGCCTGCCCGCGTTGCAGCACGCCCGACCAGGCCACGCCGATGACCGTGCATGCCGGCGGACGCCGCCTGCAATGCCATCACTGCGGACACCGACAGTCGGTGCCGATGGCCTGCCCCGATTGCGCCAGCCTCGCCCTGCAACCGCAGGGCGTGGGCACCGAGCGCATCGAGGAACTGCTGGCCGAACAGTTCGCCGACGTGCCGGTGCTGCGCATCGACCGCGGCAACACGCGTCGCAAGGACGCGCTCGAACAGCACCTGGCCAGTTTCGGCACGCAACCGGGCATCCTGGTCGGCACGCAGATGCTGGCCAAGGGCCACGACCTGCCCAACCTGACCCTGGTCTGCGTGGTCGGCATCGATGAAGGCCTGTTCTCGGCCGACTTCCGCAGTCGCGAGAAACTGGCGCAACTGCTGATCCAGGTCGCCGGCCGCGCCGGCCGCGCACACAAGGCCGGCACCGTGCTGCTGCAGACCCATCACCCCGAGCATCCCCTGCTGCTGACGCTGATCAACGGCGGCTACCACGCCTTCGCCGGCGAAGAGCTGCAGCAGCGCTGCGATGCCGGCTTCCCGCCGTTCGTGCACCTGGCGCTGTTGCGCGCCGAAACCAAGCAGGCCGATGCACCGCTGCAGTTCCTGCGCACGGCCCGGCAACTGTTCGAGCCCTGGGCCGGGCGACGCGCGCCGGCCGCGCGCGCATCCACAGGCCATACACCGCAGGCCGCGGCCGCGCTCGCGCTCGCATTGGAGCTCAACGGCCCGATGCCGGCACCGATGCCGCGCCGCGCCGGCATGCATCGCGCGCAATTGCTGGTGTCGTGCGCCGACCGCCGCGAACTGCATCGCGCGCTGGGACAGGTCGTCGCGCAACTGCATGCCCTGCCCGAAGCGCGCAAGGTGCGCTGGTCGCTGGACGTGGATCCGGTGGATCTGTACTGACGCGCCACGCGCGCACCGCGTCGCGGGAACGGCAACACGACCACACAGCACGCAGCAACACAGCACCCACGCCGCCAGCGTGTATCGTGTCATCCGGATGCCCGCCATGGATGCCGATGGGACTGTACGCACTCGATTCCGTGTTCCGCCCTGCCTCGGTGGCCGTCGTCGGCGCCAGCCCGCGCCCGCGCTCGCTCGGGCGGCTGGTGCTACAACAAATGCGCGAGGGTGGATTCGCCGGTCGGATCGGGCTGGTCAATCCGCATTACCCGATCATCGATGGCGTGCCCGCCGTGGCCACGCTGGACGCGCTGCCGTTCGTGCCCGAACTGGTGGTCATCGCGGCGCCGCCGCAGGATGTCGTCGGCGTTGCGCGCGCCGCGGCCGACAAGGGCGCCAAGGCGGCGATCGTGCTGACGCGCGACATGGGCCGCGGGCCGGGATCGCACAATGCCGAACTCGCCGAGGTCGCACGCGAACGCGGCCTGCGCATCGTCGGCCCCAACTGCCTTGGCGTGCTGGCCCCGCACGCCAGGTTGTTCGCCAGCTTCGCCGCGCATGCGCCGGCCGCCGGCGATCTCGCGCTGATTTCGCAATCGGGCGCGGTCGCCGCCGGCATGATCGAATGGAGCCGCACGCGCGGCATCGGTTTCTCGGCCGTCGCCTCGCTGGGCGACGCGCTGGATGTCGACTTCGCCGACCTGCTCGACTACTTCGCGACCGATCGCCATACCCGCGCGATCCTGCTCTACGTCGAACAGATCCCGGACGCACGCAAGTTCCTGTCGGCGGCGCGCGCCGCTGCCCGCGCCAAGCCCGTGGTCGTCGTCAAGCCCGGACGGCATGCCCGCCGCAGCGGTGGCGCGCAGACGCATGCCGCCGCGCTGGCCAGTCCCGATGCCGTCTACGACGCCGCGTTCCGTCGCGCCGGACTGCTGCGCGTGCACGATCTCGATGAACTGTTCGCCGCCGTCGAGACCCTCGCGCATATCCGCTCGCTGCCGGGCAAGCGGCTGGCGGTGATGACCAACGGCATCGGTGTCGGCATGTTGGCGCTGGACCGCCTGACCGATCTCGGCGGCGAGCGCGCGACGCTGTCACCGCACACGCTCGAAACGCTGGATGCCGCGCTGGTCCGCGGCTGGTCGCGACGCAACGCCGTCGACATGCTCGGCGATGCCGATGGCGAGCGCTACGCGGCGACCCTGCAGGCCCTGCTGAAAGACCCGCACAACGACGCGATCCTGGCGATGAACGTGCCGACGATCCTGTCGCAACCGCGCGAGACCGCCGAGGCCGTCGCACGCACCCTGCAGGCCCACCGCGCCGAGGCCGCGCGCAAGCCCACGCTCGCGGTCTGGCTCGGCGACGATGCGGCCGCATTGAAGACCCTCGGCGACGCCGGCATCCCGGCCTATGCCAGCGAAGCCGATGCCGTGCGCGGCTTCATGTACCTCGCGCGATACCAGGAAGCGCAGACCGCGCTGATGGAAACGCCGCCGAGCTTGCCGGAGGACTTCAGCGTCGACACCGCCAGCGCGCGCGCCGTCGTCGATGTCGCCCTCGCCGAAGGCCAGACCTGGCTGGGCCCGGTCGCGACCGCACAACTGCTGGGCGCCTACGGCATTCCGATCACACCGGCCCATCCCGCCGCCGATGGCGAAGCCGCTGCGCGCGCGGCGGAACCGCTGCTGGCGGCCGGCAACGCCGTGGTCGTCAAGATCGCGTCGCTGGACATCCCGCACAAGTCCGACATCGACGGCGTCGTCCTGAACCTGTTCAGCGTGCAGGCCGTGCGCGAAGCCGCCGACGGCATCCTGCAGCGCGCGCGCGCCGCGCATCCGGGCGCACGCATCGATGGCGTCACCGTGCACCCGATGATCGTGCGGCCGAAAGCGCGCGAGCTGATCGCCGGCATCGCCGACGACCCGGTGTTCGGCCCGGTGATCGTGTTCGGCCGTGGCGGCACCGCGGTCGAGGTCATCGACGACAAGGCGCTCGCGCTGCCGCCGCTGGACCTGCGCCTGGCGCACGAGCTGATCGGCCGCACGCGGGTGTCGCGCATCCTCAAGGCCTACCGCGACGTGCCCGCCGCCGACGAGCGCGCGGTCGCGCTGCTGCTGGTCAAGCTGGCGCAGCTGGCCGCCGACATCCCCGAGATCCGCGAGCTCGACGTCAACCCGCTGCTGGCCGACCGCGACGGCGTCATCGTCGTCGATGCGCGTGTCGCCGTCGCGCCCTCGCGCGCGCTGCACAAGGGACGCGGCCATCCCCGATTCGCGATTTTTCCGTATCCCAAGGAATGGGAGCGCACGATCCTGCTGTCCAACGGCAAGCCGGTCTTCGTGCGCCCGCTGCGCCCCGAGGACGACGCGCTGCTGCGCGCGTTCTTCGCCAAGGTCAGCAACGAAGACCTGCGCCTGCGCTTCTTCAACGCCGTGCGCCATTTCAGCCATGAATTCATCGCGCGGATGACCCAGCTCGATTACGCGCGCGCGATGGCGCTGACCGCGATCGATCCCGACACCGGCGAGATGCTCGGCGCCGTGCGTCTGCTGGCCGACGCCAACTACGACACCGGCGAGTACGGGATCATGGTCCGCTCCGACCTCAAGGGCAGCGGCATCGGCTGGAAGCTGATGGGCATCATGATCGAGTACGCCCGCTGGCAGGGCCTGACCACGATCGAAGGCCAGGTGCTGCGCGAGAACACCACGATGCTGGCGATGTGCCGGCAACTGGGGTTCTCGGTCACGCCGGATCCCGATGACCTGACGATCGCGATCGTGCGGCTGCCGCTGGACGCGGCGGCGACGGCGACGGCACCCTGATGCCTAGGGTATGGACGACAGCGCAGGCGGCATGGCGACTGCTGCGCGGATCCCCACCATGAGCAGGGATCCATACGCCCCACCGTCCAGCGAGGTGAACAACCTCGGACCCCGCGCCGCCATTCGATGGGGCAGGATCATGGGCTATGCAGCGACGCTGTTCGCGCTGCGGTTCCTGATCCACGTGACGCAGGGGATCGTTGACGACCCGGCCCAGTCCATCCGCGCGCAACTGATCCTTGAGGCTGCGGCCCTGCTCGCGGTATTCGCAGCCTGGTCGTCGCTGTTCGCTCGCCTGGTCTACAGACAGGTTGGACGTCCGCTGCTGCACGCCAGCCTGACGCTCCTCTCGTCCTTGCTGCTGACCGAGGCCATCAACCGGATTCTCGGCATCTGGCTGGTGGCTGACGGGCCGATCCTACTCGAGTGGCTGCAGGCGATGGCCTGCGTGGCCGCCGCGATCGCCGGCACCGCCGTTGGACTGTGGCTCCAGCGCAGGCCTCAGCGCCATGCGAACGTCGCGCCGACCGCCTGAGCGGCGCGGATGCGACGGCCTGCCAGCGCGATGCACCCAAAGCGCGGACCCGGAAACGAAAATCCCCTGCAAGGCAGGGGATCTCCGGGTCAGGCCATGGCGCGGGGCATCACAACTCGATGCAGTCGAAGCTGACGTCCGGATCGACGTCGGCATCGTAGTCGACATCGCTGCGCTCGAAGCCGAACAGTTTCAGGAACTCGTGCTTGTAGTTCGCGTAGTCGGTCAGTTCGAACAGGTTCTCGGTCGTGATCGTCGGCCAGATCGCCTCGCAGGCCTGCTGCACGTCCGCACGCAGTTCCCAGTCGTCCAGACGCAGACGGTTCTGGTCGTCGGTCTCGCCCGGCTGGCCGTCGGCGCGGTACATGCGCTCACGGAACAGGCGATCGAGCTGCTCGATCGTGCCCTCATGCAGGCCCTGCGCCTTCATCACCTTGAACACGATCGAGATGTACAGGGGCATCACCGGGATCGCGGCGCTAGCCTGGGTCACCACCGACTTCAGCACGGCGACATTGGCGCCGCCGCCGATCGCCGACAGGCGCTTGTCGAGACGCTGCGCGGTGTCGTCGAGGTCGTGCTTGGCCTTGCCCAGCGCACCATGCCAGTAGATCGGCCAGGTGATCTCGGTGCCGATGTAGCTGAAGGCCACCGTGCGGGCCTTCGGGGCCAGCACGCCTGCCTGCTCGAGCGCATCGATCCACAGCTCCCAGTCCTGCCCGCCCATCACGGTGATGGTGTCGGCGATCTCTTCCTCGGTCGCCGGCTCGACGGTCGCGTGGATGATCGCGTCCTTGTTGGTGTCGATCGCGGTCGACGCATACGGCGCGCCGATCGGCTTCAGCGACGAGCGCTTGACCTCGCCGGTATCGGGCAGCTTGCGGACCGGCGATGCCAGCGAATAGACCACCAGGTCGACCTGGCCGCCCATCTCCGACTTGATCAGCTCGATGACCTGGTCGCGTGCCTCGTTGGAGAACGCATCGCCGTTGATCGACTTGCTGTACAGCCCCTCGGCCTTGGCCGCCTTGTCGAAGGCCGCCGAGTTGTACCAGCCGGCCGTACCGGGCTTCTTGTCGGTGCCCGGCTTCTCGAAGAACACGCCGAGCGTGTCCGCGCCGAACCCGAAGGCCGCCGCGATCCGCGCGGACAGTCCGTAGCCACTGGAGGCGCCGATGACCAGCACCTTTTTCGGCCCATCGCTGCGCACGCCACGCGCGCGCGTCGAGGCGATCTGGTCGAGCACGTTGCGCTCGCAGCCCAGCGGATGGGTGGTGGTGCAGATGAAGCCACGGACCTTGGGATGGATGACCAACGTATCTACCTCATCGAAAATGTGGAATGTGCTGGCGGCATCTTAGTCGCGCGCCCTGCCGCCAGCCAGTACGCAGAAGTACGGAACATCGGCGCTGGCCAAAGCCGTTCAGGCTGTCGCCTTCAGCCCGCCTTCGCCCGGCCCTTCTGCTTCTCGCGCACCAGCACCAGCTTGCCCTCGCGCTTGATCTCGAACAGGCCGATCGCGTCGACCAGGTTGCTGAGCTTGCCGTAGCCATAGTTGCGCGGGTCGAACGACGCCTGGTTGCCGATCTGCTGCCCGACCTGCCCCAGGTGCGACCAGCCTTCGTCGTCGCTGGCGGCCTCGACCGCGCTGCGCAGCAGCTGCAGCAACCGGGTGTCGCCGCGCAGCTCCTTCTGGGTCCGCGGCTTGGCGACCGCGTGCGCAGGGTCGGGCTCGGCACCGGCCGCCTGGCTGGTGCTCGGCGCGGCCAGCGCTTCGAGGTAGGTGAAGGTCGAGCAGGCGTTGACGAAGGGCATCGGCGTCTTGCGCTCGCCATAACCGTAGACCTTGACGCCCTCGGTCAGCAGCCGCATCACCAGCGGCGTGAAATCAGCGTCCGACGACACGATCGCGAAGCCGTCGAGGTTGCGCGCGTACAACAGGTCCATCGCATCGATGACCATCGCGATGTCGGACGCGTTCTTGCCCTTGGTCTGCGCGAACTGCTGGATCGGCCGGATCGCGTACTCGTGCAGCTGGCGCGTCCATCCGCGCAGGTTGTCGCTGGCCCAGTCGCCGTAGGCACGGCGGACATTGGCGGCGCCGTGGCGCGCGACCTCGGTCAGGATCACGTCGATCTTGGACGACGGCGCGTTGTCGGCATCGATCAACAGCGCGAGGCGCTTCTCGGAATCGGTCATGGCGGAGACGCTGCGCGGCGGCAGCCCGGAGGGAAGAGGCAGACAGCCTAGACGGTTTCCCGCGACGATGCCGTCATGCCTGCATGGGCCGCATCATCGAAGCCGCACCGCCCGACCTGCTCAGGCGGATGCCGGCGTGCGATGCGCCGACACCGACGTCAGCACGCTGGCCGACACCAGTACCATCGCCGCCAGTTCCAGCGGCGTCGGCCAGCGCGCTTCCCATGCAAATCCATAGAGCAACGCGAACAGCGTCTCGAACAGGATCATCTGGCCGATCATCGTCAGCGGCAGCAGGCGGCTGGCGCGGTTCCAGAACGCATTGCCGACGATCGACGCCACCAGCGCGAGGCCGGCGGCAATGCCGATGAAGTGCCACCAGCCGGCGGCGTCATGGCGACCGCCAACATCGTGGAAGGCCGGCCACAGCAACAGCAGCGCCATCGCGCCGGTCGCCAGCCCGGTCAGCAGGTTCCATTCGTAGGCCGAGACGTGCTGCAGGCGCTGCAGCCATTGCCGGTTGCCGATCGCATACGCCGTCCACGACACCAGCGCACCGATCGCGCACAGCAGGCCGATCAGGCCGGACGTGCGTTCCGGGCCGGCGTCCTGCGCCAGCGACTGCCAGGCCACGCAGGCGATACCGGCGATCCCGAGCAGCAATGACGGCGCCAGTCGCCGCAGTGGCAATGCACCTTCGCCTCGACTGCCGATCCAGGTCACCGCCACCGGCATGAAGCCGATCACCAGCGAGGTCATCGCCACGCCCCCCAACTGCACGGCCGTCGCCAGCAGCACGTAGTACAGCAGGTTGCCGAGGATGCTGAGCCAGACCAGCGCGAACACCTGCG
Source organism: Luteimonas sp. RIT-PG2_3 (assembly GCF_054902115.1). Lineage (NCBI taxonomy): Bacteria > Pseudomonadati > Pseudomonadota > Gammaproteobacteria > Lysobacterales > Lysobacteraceae > Luteimonas > Luteimonas sp. RIT-PG2_3. The sequence continues at coordinate 55,045 of NZ_JBUBPF010000019.1, forward strand.
CGGGCGTGATCCGCGCCACCAGCGTGCGCAGCCGCGGTGCCACCAGCAGCAAGGCGAACAGGCCGTAGGCGACGTAGCGCGCAACCGCAAGCTGGAACGGCGTGAACGCACGCACCAGTTCCGGCGCCAGGAACACGACGCCCCAGGCGGCGCCGGCCACCGCGCCCGCGACGATTCCCTTGACGTGGGCTCCGCCTGTCACGCCACCCGTCACGCCGCCTGTGCCGCCACCCACCCTGCCACCTGCCATGCCGCCCACTGCCTTCCGGAGAACCGAACCAGCCGCCAGCATGCGCCACGCCGTGGCGCGCGCGCTTGTCCGGGACTACCGGTCTGCTGTCGCGGACTCCTGTGCTGCGCGCCGCAGCGCGGCCGGCGTGATACCGTCGATCCGGCGCATCGCATGGGTCAGGGCGCTCTGGTCGGCATAGCCGCAGCGCTGCGCGATCTCGGCGATCGGCAACGCAGTCCGGGCCAGCAGTTCGCGGGCATGGCGCAGGCGCACCCCGGCCAGCCAGGCGCGCGGCGAGGTCTGCAGCTCGGCATCGAACAGGGCGTGCAGCCGGCTGATGCTGAGCGCGGCGCGCGCGGCCATCGTGGCGGTCGTCCAGGGCAGGCCGGGCTCGGCCTCGAGGCAGGCCAGCAGTGCCTGCAGGCGCGACGTCGGACGCACCGGCGTCGCCGCCAGGCTGTCGAGCAGCAGCGGCACCCACATCGGCAACAGCGTGGCCGGATCGCGGCCGCCATCGACGACCCGTTGCATGTAGTCGACCAGCCGCGACGCCGCCTCGTTGCGTTGCAGGAAACGACGCCGGGCGAGGGCTCCGATCAGATCGGCCCCGGCCACATCGTCTCCGAGCATGGCGGCGTCGAGATCCAGGATCAGCGAACGATCGGCACGCAGGCCGAGCGTGCTGTGCGCGGCGCCGGGTTCGATGAAGGCCGCCGTGGCCGCGTCGAGTTCGCGCTGCCGGCCTTCGATATCGACCGCCAACGCACCGTGCAGCGGCAGTACCAGTTGCGCGAACGCATGCCGCACATGCCCGGTATCGACGGCATAGCTGCGGACATGGAGCTCGAAGGTGGTGGCGCTGGACACGGCGGCCTGGCGGGGACGGGGCGGGAGAAATTCCTGTATACCCAAGCCTACCACCGTCCCCCGCCCCGCCTGGGGCAGAATGGCCCCCGACCTCCCGCGGAACGCCCCATGCAGACGTCCACCACGCCCCAGGCCGCACCGACGATGACGCCCGCGCAACGGCTGCGCAGCATCTTCAGCGGCTCGGTCGGCAACCTGGTCGAGTGGTACGACTGGTATGTCTACGCCGCGTTCTCGTTGTACTTCGCCCGGGTGTTCTTCCCCGACGGTGACCTGACCTCGCAGCTGTTGAGCACGGCGGCGATCTTCGCGGTCGGCTTCCTGATGCGCCCGCTCGGCGGCTGGCTGCTCGGCCGCTACGCCGACCGCCACGGGCGCAAGCGCGCGCTGATGCTGTCGGTGGTGATGATGTGCGCCGGCTCGCTGATCATCGCGGTCACGCCGGGCTACGCCACCATCGGCGTCGCCGCACCGATCCTGCTGGTGCTGGCGCGCCTGCTGCAGGGCTTGAGCGTCGGCGGCGAGTACGGCACCTCGGCGACCTATCTCAGCGAGATGGCCACGCGCGAGCATCGCGGCTTCTGGTCCAGCTTCCAGTACGTCACCCTGGTGATGGGGCACCTGATCGCGCTGGGCGTGCTGATCGCGCTGCAACGCGTGTTCCTGACCGACGAACAACTCCGCGACTGGGGCTGGCGCATCCCGTTCGCGATCGGCGCACTCGCCGCCGTCGTCGCGCTGTGGCTGCGTCGCAACATGGTCGAGACCGACTCGTTCACCAAGCGCCAGCAGGAAGGCGACACCGGCGTGCAGCGCAAGGAAGGCACGCTGCGCGCGCTGCTGAAGCATCCGCGCGCGGTGCTGACGGTCATCGGCCTGACCATGGGCGGCACGCTGGCGTTCTATACCTACACCACGTACATGCACAAGTTCCTGGTCAACAGCGCCGGCATGGCCGCGGAGACCGCAAGCCTGATCAACGCGTCCACGCTGTTCGTGTACATGCTGCTGCAACCTGTTGTGGGCGCCCTGTCGGACCGCATCGGCCGGCGCCCGATCCTGATCGCGTTCGGCGTGCTAGGCACGCTGTTCACGGTGCCGATCCTGAGCCAGTTGCAGTCGATCACCAGCCCCGCGCAGGCGTTCTGGCTGATCCTGTCGGCACTGGTCATCGTCAGCGGCTATACCGCGATCAACGCCGTCGTGAAGGCCGAACTGTTCCCGGTCGAGATCCGCGCGCTCGGCGTCGGCCTGCCCTACGCGCTGACCGTCGCGGTGTTCGGCGGCACCGCCGACCTGGTGGCATTGTGGTTCAAGGACATCGGCCTGGAGAGCGGCTTCTACTGGTACGTCACCGTCTGCATCGCGTGCTCGCTGCTGGTGTACGTCTGGATGCCCGACACCAAGAAGACCTCGCTGATCGATCGCGACGGTTGAGCGCACGGCCAACGTCCAGAGCCCAGAGCCTCCTGACTCCGGCTGGCCTTGCCCCGGCACCCTCCCTGCACAGCGCATTCACTACAATCCGCCTATCCCCTTCAGCGGAGTCGCCATGGCGTCCGTCCCGCACGTGGTCATCATCGGTGGTGGTTTCGCCGGCCTCTGGGCGACACGCGGCCTGGCCAAGGCGCCGGTCCGGATCACGCTCGTCGATCGCGGCAACCACCACCTGTTCCAGCCGCTGCTGTACCAGGTCGCGACCGCCGGCCTGTCGGCACCCGACATCGCGGCGCCACTGCGGCATATCCTGCGCCGCCAGCACAATGTCGAGGTCCGGCTCGCGAACGTGCGCGGCTTCGATCCCGCCGCCAGGACCATCACGCTGGACGAAGGCGAGCCGATCGATTTCGACTACCTGCTGCTCGCCACCGGCGCCACCCACGCCTACTTCGGCAACGATCACTGGGCCCCGCATGCGCCGGGGCTGAAGACCCTCGACGATGCGCTGCACCTGCGCCGTCGCCTGCTGGTCGCGTTCGAACGCGCCGAGGCCGAACCCGATCCCGACAAACGCGCGGCCTGGCTGAACTTCGCGATCGTCGGCGGCGGCCCGACCGGCGTCGAGATGGCCGGTACGCTGGCCGAGATCGCGCGCCATACGCTGCAGCGCGAGTTCCGCAACATCAATACCGCCAAGGCCTGCGTGCGCCTGATCGAAGCCGGGCCGCGCGTGCTGGCATCGTTCCCGGAGTCGCTGTCGGACAAGGCCTGCCGGCAGTTGCAGCGGCTCGGGGTCGATGTCTGCACCGGCACGCCGGTGTCGGATATCAACGGCGAAGGCTATCGTCTCGGCGACAGCTTCGTGGCCTGCCGGACCGTGGTCTGGGCGGCCGGCGTGTCGGCCTCCCCGCTCGCGGAATCGCTGGGCGTGCCACTCGATCGCGCCGGCCGCGTGCGTGTCAACGACGATCTCAGCGTGCCCGGCCATCCGGACATCTACGTGGCGGGCGACCTCGCCGCATTGACGCAGTCCAACGGCAAGCCGGTACCGGGCGTGGCACCGGCCGCCAAACAGATGGGCGCGCATGTCGCGCAGACGCTGGCCGCACGCCTCGACGGCCACAAGGGCAAGGCCTTCGGGTACAAGGATTACGGCAACCTGGCCACGATCGGGCGCATGGCCGCGGTCGTCGACTTCGGCCACCTGCGCTTCTCCGGCGTGCTGGCCTGGTGGTTCTGGCTGGTCGCGCACGTGTTCTTCCTGATCGGCTTCCGCAATCGCGTTGCCGTGCTGCTGAACTGGTTCATGGCCTACTGGACCTACCAGCGCGGCGCCCGGATCATCCTCGGCCGCGACGACCGCCCGGTGGATCCGCCGGATCGCACGAACTAGGGCCTGTCCTCCATCGGCGGATGGCCCGCGCCCCGGCCACCCCGGGGCCGAAGGCTTGGGCTAGGATGACGCGTTCGCGCTTCCGGACCGCACCACACCACGGGGCAGGAGTCGCCTTCGTCCCTGAGAACCTGCCCACGATCTTGCTGCGCTTGCCAGCTGACGCGCGTGCGGTGCTCAGAATGCTCATGTACCGCACGTACACTGCGATTCCTGCCCGCTGCTCACTATTGTGTCCGTCACGCGCCATCTGACTGCGCTCGCGACAGATCGTGAACAGATTCTGACACCCGCTGAAGGTCGACTCCCGGCATGATCGAGATCCCCACCGAGAACTGGCTGGTCGCACTGGCCGTCACCACGGCCGCCGGCCTGGCCACGGCGCTGGGCAGCCTGCTGGTGGTGACGTCGAAGAAACCCAATCCACGGCTGCTGGCCTTCGGCCTGGCATTCGCCGGCGGCGCGATGGTCTATGTGTCGCTGTCGGAGATCCTCAACAAGTCGATCCATTCGTTCACGCTCGCGTTCGGCGACAAGCTCGGCTTCACCTGGGGCACGCTGTCGTTCCTGGGCGGCGTGCTGCTGATCGTCGCGATCGATCACCTGGTGCCCAATCCGCACGAAGGACTGGAAGCCGACGACCCGCACCTGCGCGAACACAACCCCGACTACATCAAGCGCGTCGGCCTGCTGACCGCGCTGGCGATCACCGCGCACAACTTTCCCGAAGGCCTGGCGACGTTCTTCGCGACACTGGAGAACCCCGGCGTCGGCATGCCGCTGGCGTTCGCGATCGCGATCCACAACGTGCCCGAAGGCATCGCGATCGCGGTGCCTGTGTATTTCGCCACCAATAACAAGTGGTATGCCTTCGTCGCCTGCCTGCTGTCGGGGCTGGCAGAACCGCTGGGCGCGATCATCGGCTACACGCTGCTCAAGCCCTTCCTGTCGGAAGCGATGTTCGGCGCGCTGTTCGGCATCATCGCCGGCGTCATGGTGTTCCTGGCGCTCGACGAACTGCTGCCCGCCGCCAAGCGCTATGCCAAGGGCCACGAAACCGTCTACGGTCTCGTGGCCGGTATGGGCGTGCTGGCGATCAGCCTGGTGCTGTTCAAATGGTGATCGCGCCCGCAATTGCGGTTGAATCGCGCTTCCGGCGGCGGTGCTGTGCATGACAACGCGGAACTGCTGTCGCTGACCAGCCACCGGACAAAAAAGAGGCCCGCTTGCGCGGGCCTCTTCATGGGTGACGCCGTGGCTGCGATCAGGCCGCGAACAGCGCCTTCATCTTCTTCAGCGCGTTGGCCTCGACCTGGCGGATGCGCTCGGCGGAGACGCCGTACTCGTCGGCCAGTTCCTGCAGCGTGATCTTGCTGTCGGCGTCGAGCCAGCGGCGACGGATGATGTCGCGCGAGCGCTCGTCGAGACGGCTCATGCCTTCGCGCAGCAACTGCAGCTGGTTGTCTTCGTTGTCGTTGCGCTCGTAGGCCTGTGCAGGATCCTCTTCGCGGGCGACCAGGTACGCAGCCGGCGATGGCGGCGCATGGTCATCGTCCTCATCGGACGGCGCGTCGAAGCCGATATCACGGCCCGACAGCCGCGATTCCATTTCCAGCACCTCACGCTCGGACACATTGAGGTCCTTGGCAACCGCGCTGACTTCCTGCGCGTTCAACCAGCCCAGGCGGGTCTTGCTCTTGCGCAGGTTGAAGAACAGCTTGCGCTGCGCCTTGGTCGTGGCGACCTTGACGATGCGCCAGTTCTTCAGGATGAAGTCGTGCATCTCCGCGCGGATCCAGTGGACCGCGAAGCTGACAAGGCGCACGCCGATGTCGGGGTCGAAACGCTTGACCGCCTTCATCAGGCCGATGTTGCCTTCCTGCACCAGGTCGCCCAGCGGCAGGCCGTAGCCGTTGTAGCCACGGGCCACGTGCACGACAAAGCGCAGGTGCGAATGCACCAGCTCGCGGGCGGCGGCGAGGTCTTCCTCATCGCGGAAACGGCGTGCCAGCGCCTGCTCGTCTTCGACCGACAGCACCGGGATCTGGTGCACGGCACTGACATAGGCTTCCAGCGAGCCGAGCGCGCTCGGGACGGGGAGGTTGTTGGTTACCAGCGGATAGGTCGTCGTGGTCATGGTCATGATCTTAGCAGTCGGGCGATATGACTGCTAATGGATGGGAAAGTTCCCCAGCGTTCCATCCACAGAACGATATTCAGGAAACAGTCATGGATGTTGCCCAGGTGCTCACCAACGCATGCGCAGGCCCGGAGGGGCTGACCATATTGGGAACATCGGCCTCGGAAGCTAGCAGAATCAATGTCTTGCACAGGTGATGACCTCCCCCTGCACGGTCACGCCCACCCGAGTGATCCGGCGGCAGAATCGGGGGGGGGGGGGGCCGACCCCCCCCTGCCAG
>NZ_JBUBPF010000020.1:0-43821 GCF_054902115.1 Luteimonas sp. RIT-PG2_3
CACAGGTGGGTCCGGCCGGTGACGGTGCGCTGGATCAGTCCGGCGCGCTCCAGCGTCTTGATGTGCTTGGATGCCGCGGCGAGGCTGATCTGGAACGGTGCGGCCAGCTCGCCGACGTTGCGTGCGCCCTGGCCCAGCAGTGCCAGCATCGCCCGACGGGTCGGATCGGCCAGCGCCTGGAACACGTGATCCAGAAGCGGCTGATCCAGGAACGACGAGTCCTGTCCAGATCGATCCATTGCCGGCAGATCGTGAGGTGGCAGGCCCCGCAACGCCCGCTCGAGGGGCGCGTCGTCGCGGGGCGGTCGCCGATATTCATCCATGAGGTTGAATATCGACCGCTTGCGCAGCCATTGTCAACCTTATCGTTGAATATCATGCCTGCCGCGCCCAGAATGGCGCCCGCCGGGGACGACCAGCGAAACCGTTCAGGAGCGCTCAATCTCAAAATTTGAGACGAATCATGTGCTTGTGGATAAAGCTTGAACAACACTCTGAAGTTCGCTGCAAGTCATTGACGGGATTAGCGAATTTCGAACGACAAAGCTGTTGACAACCCTGTGGGTGGGTCATAAGGTGGCGACCTGTGGGAAAACCTGGCGAATCGTGGTTTTCCCGCTCTGAAGCCCGCCGAAGACGGGCATGACCGGGCAGGAAGTGTGTTCCAGGGCGAGACCGCCATCACCATCGACGACAAGGGACGGCTGGCGATTCCGACCAGCTACCGCGACGTCGTTGCGCGTGAGTGCGGCAACAAGCTCGTGGTGACCTACAACCCGTTCGAGTCCGGCTGCCTGTGGATCTATCCGCACGACGTCTGGGAGCGCGTACGCGACCAGGTCAACGCACTGCCGCGGACACGCAAGACCAATCGCGCGCTGCAGCTGAAGCTGGTGGGCGCCGCGACCGTGGTCGAGCCCGACGGCAGCGGGCGCATCGGCATCCCCACCAGCCAGCGCAATGCCATCGGCATCGAGCGCAAGGCGGTGTTGCTGGGTATGGGCGACAAGTTCGAACTCTGGAGCGAGCAGGCGCATCACGAACAGATCAGGCAGACGCTCGACGACGCCGATCTGGGTGATGACCTGGTCGACCTGCAGCTGTGAACGTCGGTGGCGCGGATACCCGATCCGCCCACCTTCCGGTGACGCAGCTGCCCACGGGGCATCTGGCAGGACGGCATTTGCCAGTGCTGTTCAAGCAGGTCATGGAAGGGCTGCAGGTGCGCGAGGACGGAACCTATCTGGATGGCACGTTCGGCCGTGGCGGGCATGCGCAAGGCGTGCTGCAACGGCTGGGAACAGGAGGTCGGCTGCTGCTGATGGACAAGGATCCCGAAGCGATCGCGGTTGCCGGACAGACATTCGGCGCGGATGCGCGCGTGTCGATCCACCGCGGCAGCTTCACCGACCTCGCGCATTGGGACGCTGTCTCCGGCGGTCTCGATGGCGTGCTGTTCGACCTCGGCGTGTCGTCGCCCCAGCTTGACGTCGCCGAGCGCGGTTTCAGCTTCGGCAAGGACGGTCCGCTGGACATGCGCATGGACCCCGACAGCGGCGAAAGCGCGGCGCAGTGGCTGGCGCGCGCCGACGAGCGCGAGATCGCCGATGTGCTGTGGAACTACGGCGAAGAGCGCATGAGTCGCCGCATCGCACGTGCGATCGTCGCCCGTCGCGGCGAGGCGCCGTTCCTGCGCACCGCCGATCTCGCCGCGCTGATCTCCGCGGTCGTGCCGCGCGGCAAGCCGGGCAAGAAGGAAATGCACCCGGCGACGCGCTCGTTCCAGGCGATCCGCATCCACATCAACCGCGAACTGTCCGATCTCGAGGACGGCCTCGCCGCTGCCTATGCCGCGCTCCGGCCGGGCGGCCGCCTGGCGGTGATCAGCTTCCATTCGCTGGAAGACCGCATCGTCAAGCGCTTCATCGCCGGCCACGCCAAGGCGCCTGCCGGCAACCGCCGGCTGCCCGACGTGCAGACCTTCGTGCCGACCCTGCGCGCGATCGGCGATGCGCAGAAGGCCGAAGACGACGAGCTGGCGGACAACCCGCGCGCGCGCAGCGCGGTGCTGCGGGTGGCGGAGAAGCTGCCTCCTGCAGCGGAGCTCCAGCCATGAGCCTGCGCATCGTGCTCGCCGTGATGGTGGTGCTGAATGTGATCTCGGCGATCGCGGTGGTGCATGCGCGCCACCAGCATCGCCAGCTGTATGTCGCGATCACCCGCCTCGAGCATGCGCGCGACGAGCTCAACATCGATTTCGGCCGCCTGCAGCTGGAGCAGGCCACCTGGGCCGAGAGCAACCGCATCGACCAGGTCGCACGCGAGCGCCTGGGCATGAAGTTCCCGGAAGCCGCCGACATCGTGGTGATCAGGCCATGACCGGGGGCACGCGATGAAATTCTTCAAGGGTCTTGGAAACGCCAAGAAGCCGCGTTCGCGCGCGCAGTTCGACCTGCGCGGCCGGCTGGTGCTGGTTACCAGCGCGCTCGGCCTGTGCGCGGCGATCCTGTTGGTGCGCGCGGTCGACCTGCAGCTGGTCGACAACGCGTTCTACCAGAAGAAGGCCGATGCGCGCTTCCTGCGTGAAGTGCCGATCCCGACCTCGCGCGGCATGATCACCGATCGCAACGGCGAGCCGCTGGCGGTGTCGTCGCCGGTGGAGTCGCTGGCGGCCAATCCGAAGGAGCTGTACGCCAACGCCGATCGCCTGCCCGAACTGGCGCGCGCCACCGGACTGTCGCTGGACTTCCTGACCCGCTATGTGTCCGAGCGCAAGGACAAGGAGTTCATGTACATCCCGCGTCATCGCCGGATCAATCCGAGCGCGGCGCAGAAGGTGGTGGCACTCGACATCCCCGGCGTGTTCTCGCAGCGCGAGTTCCGTCGCTTCTACCCGCAGGGCGAGGCGATCTCGCACGTGCTCGGCTTCACCGACATCAACGACCGCGGCCAGGAAGGCATCGAGCTGGCGTTCGACGAATGGCTGCGCGGCACGCCGGGCGCGCAGAAGGTCATCCGCGACCGCCAGGGCAGGGTGGTCGAGCATGTCGACCTGATCAAGACTGCCGAGCCGGGCAAGGACCTGGTGTTGAGCATCGACCGCCGCATCCAGTTCCTGGCCTATCGCGAACTCAAGCGCACGCTGGTCGAAACCGGTGCCAGCAGCGGCTCGGTGGTGATCCTGGACGTGGCGACCGGCGAAGTGCTGGCGATGGCGAACCTGCCTTCGTACAACAACAACAAGGTCACCGGCCACAACCGCGACGCGCATCGCAACCGCGCGGTCACCGACCTTATCGAGCCCGGTTCGACGATGAAGCCGATCACCGTCGCCGCCGCGCTGGAAGCCGGCGTCGTCCGCCCCGACACCAAGATCGATACCAGCCCGGGCTGGATGCCGAACGGTCGCTACCGCACCAGCGACTTCCGCAACTACGGCGTGCTCGACGTCACCGGCATCATCACCAAGAGCTCCAACGTCGGCGTGTCAAAGATCGTCGCCAAGCTGCCGAACAAGGAGTACTACGACTTCGTTCGCCGCTTCGGCTATGGCGAGAGCACGCGCAGCGGATTCCCCGGCGAGTCTCCGGGCCTGTTCCCGGATCCTTCGCGCTGGAGCGGCACCAGCAAGCAGACGATGTCCTACGGTTACGGCCTGTCGGCCACCCCGCTGCAGATCGCGCAGGCCTACGCCACGCTGGGCAATGGCGGGCTTGCGACCACGCCGAGCTTCATCAAGGGCGGTCCGGACTCCAACGAGGCAGGGCGCACGCGCCAGGTGCTGGATCCGGCGATCGCGCGCGAAGTCGTGCACATGATGCAGACGGTCACCGAGACTGGCGGCACCGCGACCCGCGCAGCGATCCTGGGCTATCACGTCGCCGGCAAGACGGGCACGGCGCGCAAGGCCAGCGGTGGCGGCTACGACCGTCGTTATGTCGCGTTCTTCGCCGGACTGGTGCCGGTCGAGAAGCCGCGCTTCTCGATGGCCGTGGTCATCAACGATCCCGATCCCTCCAAGGGCATCTACGGCGGCGGCGTGGTCTCGGCGCCGGTGTTCCAGCGCGTCATGGAAGGCGCACTGCGCCTGATGGACGTGCCGCCCGACGACATCGAGACCTGGCTCGCGGCGCAGGCCGAAGCCGAAGCCAAGCGTGCGCGTGCGAATCCCGCCGCGGCGCGCGCGGCCGCCAACGCGTCTCCGACGACGACGGCTGCGACGCGTGCCGTCGCGGTGCCTGCGGTGCTGACGCCTGCCGCAAGCACGCCTGCCGTCGGTACGCGTGCCGCTGCGACGCCCCTGGGCACGACGCCATGACCGCCGCCCGAACGATGCCGCTGTCCTCGCTGCTGCCCGATGTCGCTGCGGTGCCCCAGGCGCTGCAGATTTCCGGTCTGGTCCAGGACAGCCGCCAGCTCCGCGCCGGCGACGCCTTCGTTGCGATCGGTGGCTTCGGTACGCATGGCCTGCATTTCGTCGGCCAGGCCCGCCAGGCCGGTGCCAGCGCGATCCTGTTCGAGCCGCCGGCGCCTGCCGACGCGCCGGCGCCGGGCGACGCGATCGCCGTGCCCGGCCTGCGCGCGCGCATGGGCGCCATGGCTGATCAGTTCCATGGCCAACCGTCGGCGAAGATGACCACGGTCGGCGTCACCGGCACAAATGGCAAGACCTCGACGGTGCAGTTGCTGGCCCAGGCCTGGACGCTGCGCGGCCTGCGCGCGGGCACCATCGGCACGCTCGGCAGCGGCCTCTATGGCCAGGCGGTCCCCAACGGATTCACCACGCCGCTGGTGCTGCAGATGCATGCGCTGCTGGCGGAGCTCAATGACGCCGGTGCGACCGCGGTCGCGATGGAAGTCAGCTCGCACGCGCTCGACCAGGGCCGCGTCGACAACGTGCATTTCAAGGTCGGCGTGTTCACCAACCTGACCCGCGACCACCTCGACTACCACGGCGACATGGCCAGCTACGGCGCGGCCAAGGCGCGTCTGTTCGCATGGAGTGGCCTGCAGGCTGCGGTCATCAATCTCGACGACGACTTCGGTCGCGGGCTGCATGCGCGCCTGGGTCCTGGGCCGCAAGGCGAGGGCCTGCGCGTGGTCGGCACCAGTGCGCAGGGACGTGCCGACGCGCATGTGTCCGCGCACGACGTCGTGCTGGACGCGGGCGGCATCGGGTTCGAATTGCGGGTCGATGGTCAGTCACGGCCGGTGCGTTCCTCGCTGCTGGGCCGTTTCAACGTCGACAACCTGCTGGCGGTCGCCGGCGTGCTGCACGCGCTGGACGAAGGCGCGGACGACATCGCCGCGATCCTGTCGCAACTGCAGCCGATCCCTGGCCGCATGAACCGGATCGGCGGCACGGCTGCGCTGCCGCTGGTGGTCGTCGACTACGCGCATACGCCCGACGCGCTCGAGCAGTCGCTGTCGAGCCTGCGCGCCCATCTCAGCGGCCGCCTGCTGTGCGTGTTCGGCTGCGGTGGCGATCGCGATCGCGGCAAGCGTCCGCAAATGGCCGCCATCGCCGAACGCGGCGCCGACGTGGTCATCGTCACCGACGACAATCCGCGGACCGAATCGGGCGACCGGATCGTCACCGACATCATCGCCGGCTTCGCCGACCCTGCCGCAGTCCGCGTGCAGCGCGACCGCGCGCAGGCGATTGCCGATGCGATCGGCCTGGCCAACGTCGGCGACATCGTGCTGGTCGCGGGCAAGGGCCATGAGCCCTACCAGGAGATCGACGGCGTCCGTCACGCGTTCGACGACAGCCAGGTGGCGCGCGCGGCGCTGGGGGTGCAGGCATGAATCCGCTGCCGCTGTCGCGCATCGCGCAATGGACCAATGGCAACCTGTGCCGCTGTGGGCTGGCCGGCGACGTGCTGATCGATGCCGTCGCGACCGATACCCGCACGCTCGATGCCAGCGACGGTCGCGCCGCATTGTTCGTCGCGCTGAAGGGCGAGAACTTCGACGGCAACGACCATGTCGCCGCGGCGGCCGAGCAGGGTGCACGCGCCGCGCTGGTCGCGCGCGAGATCGACATCGACCTGCCGCAGATCGTCGTGGCCGATACCGAGCGCGCGCTGGCCTCGTTCGCGGCCGCGATGCAGCACGGTCGGAGCGGCAAGGTCATCGGCATCACCGGCAGCAACGGCAAGACCACGGTCAAGCAGTTGCTGGAGTCGATCCTGTCGCGGGTCGGTCCGACCTATGTCAACCCGGGCAACCGCAACAACGAGATCGGCCTGCCGCTGGCGGTCATCGACGCGCCGGACGCCGCGCGCTTCGCGGTCTATGAAATGGGCGCCGGCAAGTTCGGCGACATTGCCTACCTGACCGCCGTGGTGCGGCCGGTGGTGTCGCTGGTCAACAACATCGCCGCGGCCCATCTCGAGCGCATGCAGAGCCTGCTCGGCATCGCCGACACCAAGGCCGCGATCTACGACGCGCTGCCGCTCGAGGGCATCGCGGTCATCAACGCCGACGATGCCTTCGCGCCGTACTTCGAGCAGCGCGTGTCCGGCCGTCGGATCATCCGCTACGGCATCGAGGCATCCGCCGACGTGACCGCGCGCGCCATCCGCCAGGACGAGGGCGCGATGCATTTCGTGCTGGTCACGCCGCAGGGTGAGATCGACGTCGCGCTGCCGCTGCAGGGACGCCACAACGTCTGCAATGCGCTTGCCGCCGCGTCGCTGGCCCTGGCCGTCGATGCGCCGCTGGCCGACATCCGCGCAGGCCTGAACGCCAGCGCGCCGGTCAAGGGCCGCCTGGTGCGCCACCGCCTCGGCAACGGCGCCACCCTGATCGACGACAGCTACAACGCCAACCCGGGCTCGCTGGCGGCCGCGATCGACACGCTGGCCGCGGTGTCCGGTCGCAACTGGATCGCCCTGGGCGACATGCGCGAACTCGGTGACGACGCGGTGGCGCTGCACGTCGAGGCCGGACGCCATGCCCGCGCTGCCGGCATCGAGCGCCTGCTGACGCTGGGCCCATTGAGCGCGGCCGCCGCCGATGCCTTCGGCCCGGGCGCGCTGCATTTCGAGACCCATGACGACCTGATCGACTTCCTGCGCGTGGAGCTGCACAGCGGCATCCGCGTGCTGGTGAAGGGATCGCGCGGAAGCGCGATGGACAGGATCGTCAACGCACTGCTTCCTACAGGGGATATTGATGCTGCTTGAACCTGGGCATACCTCGGCGCGAGGGATCGCACATCCTGTGCGACCCGCGCATCGCCATGGTCGGTACATGCCCGCCCAAGGCTCCGTTGCCTCGACCCTGTCGAGGCAACGGGCGGCACATCCGTGTGCCGCATCATGGTTTGGCAATCGCCAGGAGGCCGCGAATGCTGCTTGAGCTCACACGCTGGTTGCAGCAGCTCGAAGGCCTGTTCGGCCTGTTCGGCTACTTGACCTTCCGCGGCATCCTCGCTGCGCTGACCGCGCTGTTCCTGTCGTTGTGGTGGGGGCCGGCGGTGATCCGGCGCCTCGCGCAGTTCAAGGGTGGCCAGCCGATCCGGCAGGATGGGCCGCAGTCGCATTTCTCGAAGGCGGGCACGCCGACGATGGGCGGCGCGCTGATCCTGATCACGGTGATGGCGGCGGTGCTGCTGTGGGGCGATCTGCGCAACAAGTACGTCTGGGTGGTGCTGCTGGTGATGCTGACCTTCGGTGCGATCGGCTGGTACGACGACTGGATCAAGATCGTCAAGCGCGATCCCAACGGCCTGAAGTCGCGCTGGAAGTACCTGCTGCAGTCGATCTTCGGACTGGCCGCCGGCCTGTACCTGTACCTGTACGCCGACGTGCCGGCCGCGACGACCTTCTACCTGCCATTGTTCAAGTCGATCGCGCTGCCGCTGGGCGGCATCGGTTTCGTCGCCATCGCGTACTTCTGGATCGTGGGCTTCTCCAATGCCGTCAACCTGACCGATGGCCTCGACGGCCTGGCGATCATGCCGACGGTGCTGGTCGCTTGCGCGCTGGGCATCTTCGCCTACGCCTCGGGCCACGCGGAGTTCTCGCGTTACCTGCAGATCCCATCGGTGCCCGGTGCCGGTGAGCTGGTGATCATCTGTGCGGCGATCGCCGGCGCCGGGCTCGGCTTCCTGTGGTTCAACACCTACCCGGCGATGGTTTTCATGGGCGACATCGGCGCGCTGGCGCTCGGTGCCGTGCTCGGCACCATCGCGGTGATCGTGCGCCAGGAGCTGGTGCTGGTGATCATGGGCGGCATCTTCGTCATCGAGACGCTGTCGGTGATGATCCAGGTGGCGTCGTTCAAGCTGACCGGCAAGCGCGTATTCCGGATGGCGCCGATCCATCACCACTTCGAACTCAAGGGCTGGCCCGAGCCGCGCGTGATCGTGCGCTTCTGGATCATCTCGGTGATCCTGGTGCTGGTCGGCCTGGCCACGTTGAAGGTGCGCTGATGGTCGCCTCCTCACTCGATCTCGGCACGAACGCGCAAGCGACCCGGCTCGACGCCATCCAGGGTCGCTTCGATCCGTGGCTGATCGTGCTCGCGGTGGCGCTGGCGACGTTCGGCGTGATCATGGTCGCGTCGAGCTCGATCGCGATCGGTGAGGACCTCAAGGTCGGCCCGTTCTACTTCCTGACCCGGCACCTGATGTTCCTGGCGCTGGGCGGTGCGATGTGCGCGGTGGTGATGCGCACCGAGCTCAAGACCATCGAGCGCTACGACCGCCACCTGCTGCTCGCCTGCGTGGTGCTGCTGGTGATGGTGTTCCTGCCGGGCCTGGGGCATACCGTCAACGGCGCCCGGCGCTGGATCAACCTCGGCGTGTCCAACTTCCAGGTCGTCGAGGCCGTCAAGGTCATCTACCTGGTCTGGCTGTCGAGCTACCTGGTGCGTTTCCGCGACGACGTCAGCGCGACCTGGACCGCGATGCTCAAGCCGCTGGGCGTGGCGATCGTGCTGGTCGTGCTGCTGCTGGCGCAGCCGGACTTCGGTTCGGCGACGATGCTGCTGGCCGTCACCGCCGGCATGCTGGTGCTCGGCGGCGGGCACCTGAAGCGGATGATGCTGCCGGTGGTCGTGCTGCTGCCGGCGCTGGTTGCGGTCGCGATCATCGAGCCCTACCGCCTGCGCCGCATCACCTCGTTCTGGAATCCCTGGGAAGACCAGTTGGGCGCCGGCTACCAGCTGACCAATGCGCTGATGGCGATCGGCCGTGGCGAGCTGTTCGGCGTCGGCCTGGGCGCATCGGTGCAGAAGCTGTCCTACCTGCCCGAGGCGCATACCGACTTCATCTTTTCGGTGCTGGCCGAGGAGCTCGGCTTTGTCGGCGTCTGCCTGATCGTCGGGCTGTTCGCGGCGCTGGTCGGCCGCGCGTTCTGGGTCGGCCTGAAGTGCGTCGAGATGCGTCGCCACTTTGCTGGCTACTGTGCCTTCGGCGTCGCGCTGATGATCGGCCTGCAGAGCCTGGTCTCCATCGGGGTCAACCTCGGGTTGCTGCCGACCAAGGGCCTGACGCTGCCGTTGATTTCCTCCGGCGGCTCCAGTGTGATGATGACCTGTGTGGCGGTCGGTCTGCTGCTGCGCGTGTCGTATGAACTCGATCGCGCGCAGCGCCAGGTCGCGCGCCTGCGCGGCGAAGGCGCGCCCGTCAACGGTGGCGCTGCGGGCCCGATGCCGGGTTCGCCGGCGCCTGCCACGACCCAACCCACGCCCGCGATGACCGAGACCGGCTCGCGTGGCACCAGTCGCCTGCGTCAGCGGGTGGAACCCACATTGAGCTCCAGGAGTGGTGCATGATCCGCCGGCTGCACGAAACGCGTGACCTGCGCAAGGAAGACTTCGCGAAGGTGTTCTCGCGCGTCCATTTTGTCGGCATCGGCGGCGCCGGCATGAGCGGCATCGCCGAGGTGCTGTGCACGCTCGGCTATCAGGTGTCGGGTTCGGATACTGCCGACAACGCGGTGACGCGCCGTCTGACCACGCTGGGCGCCACCGTCCATCGCGGCCATGCCGCGGCGAACGTCCTGGGCACCGATTGCATCGTCGTCTCCAGCGCGATCAAGCCCGACAATCCGGAGCTGATGGAAGCGCGCGCGCAGCGCATTCCGATCGTGCCGCGCGCCGAGATGCTGGCCGAGCTGATGCGCTTCCGTCGCGGTGTCGCCGTCGCCGGCACGCACGGCAAGACCACGACCACGTCGCTGACCGCCAGCGTGCTGGCCGAGGGCGGCATCGACCCGACGTTCGTCATCGGTGGACAGTTGCTGGCCGCAGGCGCGAATGCGCGCCTGGGCCTGGGCGACTGGCTGGTGGCCGAGGCCGACGAAAGCGATGGCAGCTTCCTGCGCCTGAACCCGCTGATCGCGGTCGTCACCAACATCGATGCCGACCACCTGGAGAACTACGGCGGCGATTTCGCGCGCGTGCAGGCGGCGTTCTCCGAGTTCCTGCATCGCCTGCCGTTCTATGGGCTGGCCGTGCTGTGCATCGACGATGCCGAGGTCGCCAAGCTCGCCGAAGGCATGCCGCGTCACGTGATGACCTATGGCTTCGCGGCACAGGCCGACGTGCGTGCCGAGGACGTGGTCCAGGCCGGCGCGACGATGCGCTTCACGCTGTGCCTGCCGGAAGGCTCGCGGACCGAGGTCACGCTGGCGCTGCCCGGTCGCCACAACGTGCAGAACGCACTGGCGGCTGCAGCCGTGGCATGGCAGCTCGGCGTGTCGCCGGCATCGATCGCGACCGCACTGGAAAGCTTCCAGGGCATCGGTCGCCGCTTCAACCTGCTTGGCGAACTGACGACCGCGCAGGGTGCGCGCGTGCAACTGGTCGACGATTATGGCCACCATCCGCGCGAGTTGTCGGCGGTGTTCAGCGCCGCACGCGGCGGCTGGCCGGACAAACGCCTCGTGGTCGCGTTCCAGCCACATCGCTACAGCCGTACCCGCGACCAGTTCGACAACTTTGCCGCGGTGCTGTCGGAAGTCGACGCGCTGGTGCTGACCGAAGTCTATCCGGCCGGCGAGGCACCGATTGCCGGTGCCGATGCCAAGGCTCTGGCGCGCGCGATCCGTGCGCGTGGCCGTATCGACCCGGTCGTCGTCAGCCATCCGCAGGAACTGGCCAGCGTGCTGCCCGACGTGCTGCTCGACGGCGACCTGTTGCTGGTGATGGGCGCGGGCGATATCGGCCATGCCGCGCAGCAACTGGCCGAGCACGGCTTCACCGTCGTCGGCAAGGAGGACGCGCGATGAGCACCGCCGTGCCCGCCCCGCGCTTCACCGATCCGGCCGTGTTCGGCCGCGTCGCCGTGCTGCTGGGGGGCGACAGCTCCGAACGCGAGGTGTCGCTGAACTCCGGCGCCAACGTGCTCGAGGCGCTGCGCGCGCGCGGTGTCGACGCGACGCCAGTCGATGGCGTGGCCGCCTTGCTGGAAGGCCTGCAGCAGGGCCGCTTTGATCGCGTTTTCAACATCCTGCACGGCGGTGCCGGCGAGAACGGCGTGCTGCAGGGCATGCTCGAGGCACTCGGCGTTCCGTACACCGGCTCCGGCGTGCTGGGCTCGGCGCTCGCGCTCGACAAGGTGCGCAGCAAGCAGGTCTGGTTGAGCGTCGGCCTGCCGACGCCGCGCTATCTGCGCCTGGCCAAGGGCGCGGATGTGCATGCCGCCGCCGCCGAAATCGGTTTCCCGTTGATCCTGAAGCCCTCGCTCGAAGGTTCCAGCGTCGGCGTCAGCCGCGTGTTCGACGATGCCGGCCTCGATGCCGCGGTCGAACTGGCGGCGCGCTATCCCGGCGAGCTGTTGATGGAACAGTTGATCCAATCCGGACAAGTTCAGCAGGGACAGAACGCCGAAGGCGCCACCATCGGTGGCGAGTACACCATCGCGGTGCTGGGCGGGCGTGCGCTGGCTAGCATCCATATCGTTCCCAAGGGCGAGTACTACGACTACCACGCCAAGTACATCGCCGAGGACACCGTCTACGTGTGCCCCGGCCTGGACGACGCCGGCGAAGCCGAAGCCCGCGACCAGGCCGAGCGTGCCTATGCCGCGCTGGGCCTCGATGGCTGGGCGCGTGTCGACTTCATGCGCGATGCGCAGGGCCGCAACTGGCTGCTCGAAGCGAACACCGCGCCGGGCATGACCAGCCACTCGCTGGTGCCCAAGTCGGCCGCTGCGGTCGGTATCGGCTTTGAGGAACTGTGCTGGCGGATCCTGGAAACTTCGGTCGATGTCGATGCCAAGGAGTCCGCACGGTGAATCCCGCGCTGCGCACCAGCCTTCGGATCGTGACCTGGGTGTTCGCCCTGGCTCTGGTCGCGTTGCCGGTCGTCGCCGTGGTCAACGGCTGGATCGGCAGCGACCGCTGGCCGCTGCGCACGCTGCGCGTCACCGATGGACTGGAGCGCGTGGACACCGACAAGCTGCGCGATACCTTGCTGCCGTATGCCGGCAAGGGCTATTTCGCGGTGCGTCTGGCCGATGCGCAGACCGCCGTGTCGCGCCTGCCGTGGGTGGAACATGTCGAGGTGCGCAAGCATTGGCCCGACGTGCTGGAAGTCCGCGTCATCGAACACCGTCCGTTCGCGCGTTGGGGTGATGGCCGCCTGCTGTCCGAACAGGGCCGCCTGTTCCCGGCCGATGGCGTCGACGTGCCCAAGGACCTGCCGATGCTGGCCGGTCCCGATACGCGCGTTGCCGATGTGGTGGCGCTGTACAACGAATCGCGCGAACTGTTCGCGCCCGGTGGCTTCGGCGTGCAGCGCCTGGCGCTCGACAATCGCGGCAGCTGGCTGCTGCGCCTGTCCAACGGTACTGATGTCGTCATCGGCAACCAGGAAGCGCGGCTGCGCCTGAAGCGCTTCGCGCGGATGCTGCCCAAGCTGCTGGCGCAGAACCTGCTGCCGCTGCAGAAGGCGGATCTTCGCTATACCAACGGGTTCGCGCTGGTCTGGGCGGAACCGGGCATCGCAAACGCCGGTAAGACCGCCGATCCGGCTGTCGATCGCGATTCGCTGGCGCTGGGGGCCAGCCCCCGACGCGGGCCTCATGGCCCCTTTGATGCTCCGGCTTTCAACAGCCGGAAGGCTGGTCTCCACCCCTCCCGATTCCCCATTCCCGGCTCCCACACATGAACCGCAAAGGCGACAAGACCCTCATCGTCGGACTCGACATCGGCACCTCGAAAGTGGTGGCGCTGGTCGGCGAATACTCGCCCGGCAATCCGATCGAGGTCATCGGCATCGGTTCGCATGAGTCGCGCGGGCTCAAACGCGGCGTCGTTGTCGACATCGAGTCGACCGTGCAGTCGATCCAGCGTGCGATCGAGGAAGCCGAGCTGATGGCCGGCTGCGAGATCCGCTCCGTCTACGCGTCGATCTCCGGCAACCATGTGCAATGCCGCAATTCCCCGGGCATCGTGCCGATCCGCGATGGCGAGGTGACCTGGGCCGACCTCGACCGTGTGCTCGAAGCGGCCAAGGCGGTCGCGATCCCGGCCGACCAGAAGATCCTGCATGCGATCCCGCGCGAGTACGTGCTCGACGATTCGCAGGAAGGCATCCGCAACCCGGTCGGCATGATAGGCGTGCGCCTGGAGGTGCATGCGCACCTGGTCGTCTGCGCGCAGGCGGCGGCCGCCAACATCAGCAAGTGCGTGCAGCGTTGCGGCCTTCAGATTGACGACCTGATCCTGTCGCCGATGGCATCGAGCACCGCGGTGCTGACCAGCGACGAGCGCGAGCTCGGCGTGGTCATGGTCGACATCGGCGCGGGCACCACCGATCTTGCGGTGTTCGTGCACGGCGCGATCTGCCACACCGCGTCGCTGCCGATTGCCGGCGACAAGGTCACTGAGGACATCGCGCACATGCTGCGTACGCCGACGCCGGAAGCCGAGCAGATCAAGGTCCGCTACGCCTGCGCGCTGGCGCAGCTGGCGACCAGCGAAGAGTCGATCCAGGTTCCCAGCGTCGGCGATCGTCCGCCGCGTCGGCTGCCACGACAGTCGCTGGCGCAGGCGGTGCAGGCGCGCTACGAGGAAATCTTCGAGATGGTCCAGGCCGAACTGCGTCGCTCGGGTTTCGAGCAGCACGTGCGTGCGGGCATGGTCCTGACCGGTGGCGCGGCAAAGATGGAAGGCGTCGTCGAACTGGCCGAGGAAATGCTGCAGATGCCGGTTCGCGTCGGCATTCCTCAGCACGTGACCGGGCTTGGCGAAGTGGTCGGCAACCCGGTGCACGCCACCGGCGTCGGCCTGCTGCTGATGGGCAGCCAGATCGAACATCCGCGACGCCCGGCGATCTCGGCCGGCCGCGCGGGCAGCTGGTTCAAGAAGGTCAAGACCTGGTTCAACGGCGAGTTCTGAAGAACTGGTAAGACCCGTCGGGAATAGATTCAAGCAACAGCAACAGCAACAGCAACAGAAGTTTCGTGCGGTAGCGGCAAGTGGTGGTGGCGGTAAAGCGTGGCATTGGCGACAGGCAACATCCAACTAGAAAACAACAACTCGCCGGCTTGGGCGGGACGGGACTCGGAGGGCAAGGCCGCTTCGATCCCGGTTCCCACTCCCGATCGCCGGCTCAATAGAGGACTCAGGACATGGCGCACTTCGAACTGGTTGAAAAGATGGCTCCCAACGCGGTGATCAAGGTCATCGGCGTGGGCGGCGGCGGCGGAAACGCGGTTGCACACATGGTCAACAGCAGCGTGGACGGCGTGGAATTCATCACCGCCAACACCGACTCGCAGGCGATCAAGAACTGCGGTGCCAAGCTGCAGCTGCAGCTCGGTGGCAACGTCACCAAGGGCCTGGGCGCAGGTGCCAACCCCGAAGTCGGCCGCCAGGCCGCACTCGAGGATCGCGAAGTCATCATGGACGCGCTGCAGGGCGCCGACATGGTCTTCATCACCGCCGGCATGGGCGGCGGCACCGGCACCGGTGCGGCACCCGTGGTCGCGCAGCTGGCCAAAGAGATGGGCATCCTGACCGTTGCCGTGGTCACCAAGCCGTTCCCGTTCGAAGGTCGCCGCCGCATGCAGGTCGCGCTCAAGGGCATCGAGGACCTGTCGCAGCATTGCGACTCGCTGATCACGATCCCCAACGAGAAGCTGATCACCGTGCTCGGCCGCAACGCGACGATGATCCAGGCCTTCCGCGCCGCCAACGACGTGCTGCTTGGCGCCGTGCAGGGCATCGCCGACCTGATCGTCCGTCCGGGCCTGATCAACGTCGACTTCGCCGACGTCCGCACCGTGATGTCCGAGATGGGCCTGGCGATGATGGGCACCGGCACTGCGCGCGGCGACGACCGTGCCCAGGCCGCGGCCGAGTCGGCGATCCAGAACCCGCTGCTCGACGACGTCAACCTGGCCGGCGCCAACGGCATCCTGGTCAACATCACCGCCGGCTCCGATTTCACGATGTCCGAGTTCGACGAAGTCGGCCGTACGGTCGAGAACTTCGCGAGCGAGGATGCGACGATCGTCATCGGCACCGTGCTCGACCCGGACATGCAGGACGAAGTCCGCGTCACGGTCGTCGCCACTGGCCTCAACCGCGCCGCTGCCCGCCAGTCGGTGCGCGGCAGCGATTTCGGCGGCGGCCACGATGCGATGCGCGCGCGTCCGCAGGTGCAGCTGATCAGCACCCAGGGCAAGCGCGACGGCACCACCGGCATGCTGATCGACGATGTCGCGGACGCCTACAGCCCGGCGCCGAGCATCGCGTCGAGCCTGCGGGGCCGCAGCCACGCCGAACCCGCACCGGCCTCATCGGCGGCGCCGGCCGTTGCCGACTTCGGTGGGGACAGCTACCTGGACATCCCGGCGTTCCTGCGCCGCCAGGCCGACTGACCGGCCCGGGGCCGCAGGCCCCGTCCGGCGACGACCACCTGCTGTCGGGCTGGCGTCGCTGCGCGGGCCTGTCGCCGGCAGCGCTTGCGGGCATCCGTGCCTGCAGCGTTGCCAAACGAGATTGAAACACCCGCAGTACCGCTCCATGTCCTCTTTCGCCACCGGGCCTGCGCCGGCCCGGTGGTGTTTTCAGGGCGAAAGTCAGCGTGAACGTCGGCCCGCTCCAGGCCTGGCGTCGCTGCGCCGACTTTGTTCAGATTCAGCCGGGCGCATGATAATGTGCGCCACGACAACGGGAACGATTCCCAACCGGCCAGGCCCTCATCGTGTCCTGGGCCGAGACCTGCAGAACCACCTCCCACGGGGCCGCGCCGTCCCGGAGATCCAGCGAACCGCCGATGCCGCAGCAACGCACCATCAAGAATGTGATCCGAGCCACCGGCGTGGGTCTGCATAGTGGCGAGAAGGTCTTCCTGACCCTGCGTCCGGCCGCACCCGATACCGGCATCATGTTCCGTCGCGTCGATCTGGATCCGGTCGTCGAGATCCCCGCATCCGGCGAGCTGGTCACCGAGACCACGCTGTGCACGGGCCTGAGCCGCGAAGGCGCCAAGGTCCAGACCGTCGAACACCTGATGTCGGCGCTGGCCGGGCTGGGCGTCGACAACCTGTACGTCGAGCTGTCCGCGCCCGAAGTGCCGATCATGGATGGCTCCTCGGGTCCGTTCGTGTTCCTGCTGCAATCGGCCGGCATCGTCGAACAGGCCGTGCCCAAGCGCTTCATCCGCATCAAGCACACCGTCGAAGTACGCGAAGGCGACAAGATCGCGCGCTTCGAGCCCTACGACGGTTTCAAGCTCGCTTTCACGATCGATTTCAACCACCCGTCGATCCCGGCCTCGCAGTCGCGCGCCGAAGTGGAGTTCTCGACCGAGAACTACATCCGCGAAGTCAGCCGGGCCCGCACGTTCGGCTTCATGCGCGACCTGGAATACATGCGCGAACGCAACCTGGGCCTGGGCGGTTCGATGGACAACGCGATCGTGCTCGACGAGTTCCGGGTGCTCAACGACGACGGCCTGCGCTATGCCGACGAGTTCGTCCGCCACAAGATCCTCGACGCGGTCGGCGACCTGTACCTGGCAGGGCGGCCGATCCTCGGCGCGTTCCATGGCTACAAGTCCGGCCATGCCTTGAACAACAAGCTGGTGCGCGCCTTGCTGGCCGAGCATTCGGCATGGGACGAAGTCAGTTTTGCCGATGCGGCGAACGCCCCGGTGATCTACGGCGAGCCAGTACCGGCCTGACGCGGGCTGGCGCCAGCCCGGCGCACACCGTCGCGCCACGTCGTGACGCGAACAACAGCGACATCCGCTGCAGATCCAGGCCAATGCCATCACGCGCATCCGGCATCTGTCGATGCGATCGCGCGTCATCTCGAGCCATCCGCGCCGGGCCGCCATCCAGGCGTCCGAGCAGCGTTCCTGCGGGCCCCGTGACGGACCCTTGGCAGGGGGCCATCTGCCCACAAGAGTCTAAAAATGTGATTTTAATCACATTTTTGACGCTGAATGCGGCCCGATTCAGGCTCCGCCTAGCACTTCGTTAACCCCCGGCGGGTGCGGGGCCGTTAGGATGGCCCGTTCGCGGTCCCGGGGAGTCCCGGTCCGCGGGGTCGGATCACCGGCAGGGCAAGGCCCTGCCAGACCATGATGCTTCAGGTGTCGCGCCCATCGGTTTCCTTGGGGCGCAGCAGTTCGAGGGCGTCGCGCAGGGCTTGTCCTGCGACCGCCGACAGGCCCGCCGCATTGCGGTCGGGCTTCGCAGCCGCCATGGCCCGTGTCGAAGGGTCCCACGGCTGGGTCGCCACCCGGATGGCGACGGTGGAGACATCCAGCCCGATGGAACGGGCTGCGTCGATGAGGTCATGGGCGGCCAGGCGCAACCTGGCGTGCCAGATGGGCGAATCAACGAGGTAGATCAGCTTGCCGCCATCGACATTCGCCAGCCGTGCATGCGCGGCCAGCGCAGGCGGCAGGAGGGGATGAAGACGGCGATCCAGTGTGTCGAGCCATAGCGCCCGACGGATGGGATTTCCCGAACCATCGCTGGACAGGAGCGTGTCGAGGGCAGCAGTGGGCACCGATTGACCGGTGCCGGAGGAAGGCCGCTTGGAACGCCGCTTGGACGGAATATCAGACATTCGGACCATATGACTTTGAACAATGTGATCGAACAGGCCCACCAGCAGCTGATGAAGCTGGGCCAGCACGCCAGGGCGCAGATCGTCGCCCGGCCCATGCCAGCTGCCATCGTACTGCTTGCCGGTGGCCTGATGGCCGGTGCGGCGCTCAATGCAGGCACTGTCCTGAACCTGCATTCGCAGGTGTCGGCGCAGGATGCCAAGATCGAGGATACGCGGCGTGAAGCCCAGCGCGAGGTCAATGCACTCGCGGCCCGCCTGGGCGAGCTGCAGGCGCAGGCCAATCGCCTGAATGCCCTCGGTGACCGCCTGACCCGGATCGCAAAACTCGGCGACGGCGAGTTCGACTTCGAGGCGCCGGTCGGCGTGGGCGGCGCCGAAAGCGCGCAGGACATGCCGGCACGCGAGCTGCTCGACGGCCTGGATGGCGTCGATGGTCAGTTCAAGCGCTCCGGTGGCCAGCTGTCGGTACTCGAATCGCTGCTGTTCGACCAGAAGCTGGAACGCGATGCGATGCCGTCGCGCGCGCCGGTCGTCAGCAGCTACATCACGTCGGGGTATGGCTATCGCGCCGATCCGTTCGGCGGCGGCGGCCAGTTCCACAAGGGCATCGATTTCGACGCCAACACCGGTGACCCGGTCATGGCGGTCGGCGACGGCGTGGTCAGTTTCTCCGGCGTGCGTTCGGGCTATGGCAACGTGGTCGAGGTCGACCATGGCAATGGCTTCGTGACCCGTTACGCGCACAATTCGCGCAATTCGGTCCAGGTCGGCGACCTGGTCCGCGCGGGGCAGCAGGTCGCCAAGGCCGGATCGACCGGCCGTTCGACCGGCGCCCATGTCCATCTGGAAGTCTGGGAGAACGGGCAGGTGCGCAACCCCCGCCAGTTCCTCGGCGAGAACGGCATCAAGCGCCTGTAAGCAGCGGCGCCGGGTCAACACCCGGTTTTCCGGCCCGGCTTTGACAGTTTCAGGCGGCATCCGGCCGGTGGCTTGTAAACGCCTCCGGCCATCCCCAGCTACAATACGCGTTGCCAAAAGGGCGCCCAGCGCCCTTTTTTCGTTGCCGGCGGGCCGCTGTGAATGCGGCCGGACCGGCGTTCCTGTCTTCCGCCTTCCGGTAATCCCATGCTCAATCGCCTGCTCACCAGCGTCTTCGGTAGCCGCAACGACCGCCTCGTCAAGCAACTCGGCAAGGTCGTCACCAAGATCAACGCACTGGAAGCGCAGATGCAGGCGCTGTCGGATGCCGAGCTGCAGGCCAAGACGCCCGAGTTCAAGGAACGCATCGCCAACGGCGAGGCGCTCGACAAGGTGCTGCCCGAGGCGTTCGCGGTCTGTCGCGAAGCCAGCCATCGCGTGCTGGGCCTGCGTCCCTACGACGTCCAGCTGGTCGGCGGCATGGTGCTGCACATGGGCAAGATCGCCGAAATGCGCACCGGTGAAGGCAAGACCCTGGTCGCGACGCTGCCGTGTTACCTCAACGCGCTCGAGGGCAAGGGCGTGCACGTGGTCACCGTCAACGACTACCTGGCGCGCCGCGATGCCGCGCAGATGGGCAAGCTCTACAACTGGCTGGGCCTCAGCGTTGGCGTGGTCTATCCGGGCATGCCGCATGGCGACAAGCACGAGGCCTACGCCGCCGACATCACCTACGGCACCAACAACGAATTCGGCTTCGATTACCTGCGCGACAACATGGCGATGGCCAAGGCCGATCGCTACCAGCGCAAGCTGCATTACGCGATCGTCGACGAAGTCGACTCGATCCTGATCGACGAAGCGCGCACGCCGCTGATCATTTCCGGCCCGGCCGACGATTCCCCGGAGCTGTACATCAAGGTCAACCGCATCGTGCCGACGCTGCAGCGCCAGGCCAGCGAAGACGGCGAAGGCGATTTCTGGGTCGATGAGAAGGGCAAGCAGGTCCATCTGTCCGAGGCCGGGCAGGAACATGCCGAAGAGCTGCTGCGCCAGGCCGGCATCCTCGGCGAGGACGACGGCCTGTACGCGCCGCAGAACATCCACGTCGTGCACCACCTCAACGCGGCGATGCGCGCGCACGCGCTGTACCAGCGCGACGACCACTACATCGTCCGCGATGGCGAGGTCATCATCGTCGACGAGTTCACCGGTCGTACGCTCAGCGGTCGCCGCTGGTCCGATGGCCTGCACCAGGCGGTCGAGGCGAAGGAAGGCGTGCCGGTCCAGCGCGAGAACCAGACGCTTGCCAGCATCACGTTCCAGAACCTGTTCCGCATGTACAACAAGCTGTCCGGCATGACCGGTACGGCCGATACCGAAGCCTTCGAGTTCCAGAGCATCTACGGCTTGGAAGTGGTGGTGATCCCGACCCATCGCCCGATGATCCGCAAGGACCATCCGGATGCGGTGTTCCTCAACCGCGCCGGCAAGTACCGTGCGGTCGCGACCGAGATCCGCGACTGCTATGACCGTGGCCAGCCGGTGTTGGTCGGCACGACCTCGATCGAAGTCTCCGAGCTGCTGTCGCAGCAACTGCGCGATGCCGGCATCCCGCACGAAGTCCTCAACGCCAAGCAGCACGAGCGCGAGGCGCAGATCGTCGCCCACGCCGGCCGTCCGAAGGCGGTGACGATCGCGACCAACATGGCCGGCCGCGGCACCGACATCGTGCTCGGCGGTTCGCTGGAAGCCGAGCTCGCCGAGCTGGGCGAAGACGCAGACGCCGCGCGCAAGGCGACGATCAAATCCGACTGGCAGCAGCGCCACGACCTGGTCAAGGACGCCGGCGGCCTGCATATCGTCGGCACCGAACGCCATGAATCGCGCCGCATCGACAACCAGTTGCGTGGCCGTTCCGGCCGCCAGGGCGATCCGGGTTCGTCGCGCTTCTACCTGTCGCTGGAAGACAATCTGATGCGCATCTTCGCTGCCGACTGGGTGCAGCGCGTGATGGCGCGGATGGGCCTGAAGGAAGACGATATCATCGAAAGCCCGCTGGTGTCCAAGCAGATCGCCAACGCGCAGCGCAAGGTCGAGGCGCACAACTTCGACATCCGCAAGAACCTGCTGGACTTCGACGACGTCAACAACGACCAGCGCAAGGTCATCTATTCGCAGCGCGACGAACTGCTGGAAGCCGACAGCATCCAGGCCAACGTCGACGGCATCCGTGCCGACGTCGTCGCCGAGATCGTGCAGCGCTACGTGCCGCCGGCATCGATCGACGACCAGTGGGACCTGCCGGGCCTTGAATCGAACCTGGAACAGGAGTTCGGCGTCCGCCTGCCGCTGGTGCAGACCGCGCAGCAGGAAAAGGAACTCGATGCCGAGACCATCGCCGAGCGCGTGCAGGAGGCCGTCGACAAGGCCTTCGCCGACAAGGAGGCCACGGTCGGCGGCGACACGATGCGCATGCTCGAGAAGCACATCATGCTCAACGTGCTGGACCAGAACTGGAAGGAGCACCTGGGCCGCATGGATTACCTGCGCCAGGGCATCCACCTGCGCGGTTATGCGCAGAAGCAGCCCAAGCAGGAATACAAGAAGGAAGCCTTCGAGCTCTTCAGCGACATGCTGTCGAAGGTCAAGCAGGAAGTGGTGACGATGCTGGCGCGCGTGCGCATCCGCAGCCAGGAAGAGATCGACGCGATGGAAGCGCAGGAGCGCGCGCAGGCCGAGGCCAAGCTGCGTCAGGCGCAGTTCCAGCATGCCGATTCCGGCGGCTATGGCGCCGACGAGGAAGCCGCGCAGCCCGACTACCAGCACGACGGCCCAACGCCGCAGGTGCCGATCGTCCGCGACGGTGCCAAGGTCGGTCGCAACGATCCCTGCCCCTGTGGCAGCGGCAAGAAGTACAAGCAGTGCCACGGGCAGTTGACCTGAGTCCAGCGTCATAGGCGACGGGCGCGTCCGGCTGGGCGCGCCATCGCATCGTGACGGGAGATTCCACGGAACACTCGTCGCCACAGGGCCCGCCGCAGGCGTTGTAGCGCCTGCCACTCCTGGTGCCATGTCCCCGCCTGCACGCAGCGGCGTGCGCCTGCGGCATACTGCGTTGGCACCCGTCGACGTGTTGGCCCACCGCTTGAATCCGTCCTTCCCCGTGGACGCCCCCGGCGCTCCCGAAACACCCCTCCGGCAGATCCATGTGGTTGCCGGCGTCATCATCGACAAGCGCGGGCGCGTGCTGCTGGCGCGACGTACTGAAGGGCGCGACCTGGCCGGCCTTTGGGAATTCCCCGGCGGCAAGGTCGAGCCCGGCGAATCGCCCGAAGCGGCGCTGGCGCGTGAGCTGCACGAGGAACTGGGCATCGAGGCCGATGTCGGCGACGCGGTGATCTGCGTGCCGCAGGCCTATCCCGGCAAACGGCTGCAGCTGGATGTCCGCCGGATCGCCTCCTGGACCGGTACGCCCAAGGGCAGGGAAGGGCAGGCGCTGACCTGGGTCCAGCCGCACAAGCTGGCCCGCTACGACATGCCGCCGGCCGATCGACCGGTGGTCGCCGCGTTGACGCAGCCCGCGCGTTACCTGGTGACTCCCGAGCCCGGCGAGGACGACGGAGCCTGGCTGGCGGCGCTGGAGACAGCCGTCGAGCAGCAACGCATCCGACGGCTGCAGTTCCGCGCGCCGGCCCTGGACATCGAGCACCGGTGCCGCCTGCTGCGCGGCCTGACGGCGCGTAGCGCGTTGCGTGGCGTGGACATCCTGGTCAATGGCGACGTCACGCTGGCGCGCGAGTTCGGGCTGGGCCTGCACCTGCAGTCCCGGCAACTGCGCGAGTTCAGCGCGAGCGAGCTGGCCCTTGAAGGCGAGGTCTCGCTGGCGGCCTCCTGCCACAATGACGATGACCTGCGGCTTGCCCGCGCGCTGGGCTGCCACTTCGTGGTACTGGGCGCGGTGCAGCGCACCGCCACCCATCCAGGCGCCGCCGGCATCGGCTGGCAGGGATTTTCGCGCCTGCGCGAGCAGGTCGACCTGCCGATCTACGCGATCGGCGGCATGACGATGGCCGACCTGCCGGAAGCACGCAGGCATGGCGCCCAAGGCATTGCCGCGATCCGCAGCCTGTGGCGACCCGACTGAGTCAGCTCGCCTCGGGTGATCCGACAGGGCGACGGATCAGGCGGGGCGCTGGATCCGACAGAGCGATGGAAACGAGCGGCACGATGTGCCGCCCCGCTGTCGTGCTTCCCCGCTCAGGCCGAGGCGGCGAGGATCCTGTAGCGCGCGTCGAGCGCGGCGATCGGTGCGTCGAGCGCGGAGATCGGACCATCGTTGACGAGGATGTCGTCGGCGACCGCCAGCCGTTCGGCGCGTGAGGCCTGGGCGGCGATCATGCTCAGGGCCAGGGCCTCGTCGATGCCGTCGCGGGGCAGCAGGCGCTGCAACTGGACTTCATTGGGCACGTCCACGACCAGGATCCGGTGCAGCCAGGGATAGGCGGTCTTGCCGCCCTCGGCCAGCAACGGGATCGCGGCGATCGCGTACGGTCCCGGCGCGGCACGGCAGGCGCCCTGCATCGCGACCCGCACGCGCGGATGGATGATCGCTTCCAGGCGCAGCTTGGCATCGTCGTCGCCGAAGATGCGGCGACGCATCGCGGCGCGGTCGAGGCGGCCCTCGGCGTCGAGCACGCCGGTACCGAAGGTGGCGACCACTTCCGCCAGTCCGCCACTGCCGACGGCCACGGCCTCGCGCGCGGCGATATCAGCATCGATGATCGCGACGCCGAGCGCGGCGAAACGGTCGGCGACCACGCTCTTGCCCGACGCCACGCCGCCGGTCAGTCCGATCAGGTAGTCGCTCATGGGCAGGCTCTTGCAGGCGCGCCCATGGGCGCGATAACGCGTTGCCTGTTCGCGCCTGTCTGCGCGCCTGCAACGGCACGTAGCGCTGCTACGGAGGCGAAGCGGGCGCCTGCAACGGATGTGGTCGACATGTCAGAGTCCGGTGTATTGCCGGTACATCGCGATCAGCTCGCGGCCCCACATGAACACGATCCAGCCCGCGATGGCGAGGTAAGGCCCGAACGGGATCGGCGTCGCGCGGTCGCGGCCCTTGACGCCCAGCCAGATCGAGCCGATCACCGCGCCGACCAGCGACGACAGCAGGATCGTCGGCAACACGCCCATCAGGCCACACCAGGCCCCCAGCGCCGCCAACAGTTTGAAGTCGCCGCGGCCCATGCCTTCCTTGCCCGTCAGCTGCTTGAACAGCCACCAGACCGACCACAGGCTCGCATAGCCGATGACCGCGCCCAGCAGGGCGGGTTTGGCCGGCATGTACAGGTTGTCGAGGCTCGCGATCAGGCCCATCCACATCAGCGGTAGCGTCAATGAATCCGGCAACAGCTGGGTGCGCAGGTCGATGCCCGCCAGCGCGATCAGGAAGCCGGTCAGCACCAGTGCGCCGAAGCCCTGCCAGCCGAAGCCGAACTTCCAGACGCACAGCGAGAACAGCACTGCGGTCAGCAGTTCCACCAGCGGGTACTGGATCGAGATCGGTGCCTTGCAGCTGCGGCAGCGACCACGCAGCGCCAGCCAGCTGAAGACCGGGATGTTCTCGAACCACGACAGCTGGTGGCCGCAATGCGGGCAATGCGAGCGCTCGACGACGATCCCCGGTGGCGGCGGGTCGTACAGCCCCGGCTGCTCCAGCGTCTCGCGGGCGTCGCGCTTCCACTCCCATTCCATGCGCCTCGGCAGGCGCAGGATCACGACATTGATGAAGCTGCCGACCAGCAGGCCGAGCCCGGCTGCAAGCGGATAGCCGAGTTCGGGATTGGTATCGAGATAAGCCATGTAGCGTTTGGGTTCCTGCGATCAGACGACGGCGGCGAGCTTGAAGATCGGCAGGTACATGCCGATGACCATGCCACCGACCAGGATGCCGATGACGACCATGACCATAGGCTCGATCAGGCTGCTCAGCGCGTCGACCGCGTTGTTGACTTCTTCTTCGTAGAATTCGGCGACCTTGAACAGCATGGTGTCCAAAGCGCCGGCCTCTTCGCCGATCGACGTCATCTGCACGACCATATGCGGGAACAGGTTGACCTGCTTCATCGCCATGTTGACCTGGTAGCCCACCGAGACGTCTTCCTGGATCCGGTTGACCGCCTTCTCGTAGACCGTGTTGCCGGTGGCGCCGGCGACGATGCCCAGCGCTTCGACCAGTGGCACGCCGGCCTTGAACGTCGTGCCCAGCGTGCGCGCGAAGCGCGCGATCGCGGCGTTGTTCATGATCTCGCCGATGACCGGGATCTTCAGCACGACACGGTCGATGAAGTGTTGCAGGGCTGGCGAGCGCTTGAACGCGAACAGGAAGGCGAACACGCTGGCCACCAGACCGATCAGGATCGGCAACCACCATTGCGTCATGAACCGGCTGGCCGCCACGATGATCTGCGTGAACGCAGGGAGTTCCGCGCCGAAGCCCTTGAACGTCGCCTCGAACTGCGGGACCACGAACACCAGCAGGATGCCGCTGACCAGGAACGCGACCAGGATCACCATCGCCGGATAGAACAGCGCCTTCTTGATCTTGCCCTTCAGGCTCTCGGTGTTTTCCTTGTACGTGGCGATGGTGTCGAGCACGGTCTCCAGCACACCGGCTGATTCGCCTGCGCGCACCAGGTTGCGGTACAGCTCGTCGAACTGCACAGGGTGCTTGCTCATCGCCTCGTAGATCGACGAGCCGCCCTCGATGTCCAGGCGCAGCTCGTTGATCATCTTGCTCATGCGCGGGTTCTTGTTGCCGTTGCCGATGATCTCCAGCGACTGCACGATCGGCACGCCCGACTTGATCATCGTCGCCAGCTGGCGGCTGAACACCGCGATGTCCTTGGCGCCGATGGTCTTGCCGGCGGCACCGAACAGCGGCTTGGGCTTGACCTTGACGACACCGGGCGAGATACCCTGCCGGCGCAGTTCTGCGCGCAGCATGTTGACGTTCTTCGCCTGCTGCTCGCCCTTCATCTTGACGCCGCGCTTGTCGGTCCCTTCCCAGACGAAGGTGCCCATGGCGACTCCTTCGCGGACGGGCTTGGCGGCAGTCTTGGCGGCGCTACGTGATAAGGCCATGCGATGTGCTCCCCTGGGCCAGGCACCATCATGCCGGGCGAATTCCCTTGCATGTTAGCGGGTTGCAGCGCGAAGTGGCACGGCGGTCTGTGACGGCGGCCACGCTGCGGCCATGCCCGATGCCATGCAGCGGCGCTGGCGTCCGTCCGGGCTGGCCGTCGCCAGCCCCGAGCCAGGGCGGGAGCCCGCGGGCCTAGTCCTTGGTGACCCGGTTGATCTCGGCCAGGCTGGTCACGCCCTTGCGGACCTTCAGCAGCGCCGACTGGCGCAGGTCGCGCACGCCGGCACGCTGGGCGGCCTCGGCGATCTGCAGCGCATTGCCGCCCTCCAGCACGATCGTCGCGATCTCGTCGCTCATCGGCATGACCTGGTACAGGCCGGTGCGGCCCTTGTAGCCGGACGTGCAGTCCTCGCAGCCGACGGCCTCATAGAGCTTGATGCCGGCGCGGACCTCGTCCTCGCTGAAGCCCTCGGCCAGCAGGGCGTGGTCGGGAAGGTCGGCCAGGCGCTTGCAGCGGTCGCACAGCCGGCGCGCGAGGCGCTGGGCGATGACCAGGGTCACCGAACTGGTGATGTTGAACGGTGCGATGCCCATGTTCATCAGACGGGCGATGGTCTGCGGGGCGTCGTTGGTGTGCAGCGTCGACAGCACCATGTGGCCGGTCTGCGCGGCCTTGACCGCGATCTCGGCGGTCTCCAGGTCGCGGATTTCGCCGACCATGATGATATCCGGATCCTGGCGCAGGAAGCTGCGCAACGCCGCCGCGAAGGTCATGCCGCGCTTGTTGTTCTGCTGCACCTGGTTGACGCCGGGCAGCCGGATTTCGACCGGGTCCTCGGCGGTGGAGATATTGCGCGTTTCGTCGTTCAGGATGCCCAGCGCGGTATACAGCGACACCGTCTTGCCCGAGCCGGTCGGCCCCGTGACAAGCACCATGCCGTACGGCTTGTGGATCGCATCCAGAAAGAGCTTTTGCTGGTCGGGCTCGTAGCCCAGCTTGTCGATGCCCAGCTTGGCCGCGCTGCCGTCGAGGATACGCAGCACCACTTTCTCGCCGAACAGCGTCGGCAGCGTGCTGACGCGGAAATCGATCTGCTTGGTCTTGCTGAGGTTCAACTTGATGCGGCCGTCCTGCGGGATCCGCTTCTCGGCGATGTCGAGCTGCGCCATGACCTTCAGGCGCGCGGTGATGCGCTGGTTGAGCTTGACCGGCATCCTCGCCGACTGCTTCAGCAGGCCGTCGATGCGCAGGCGTACGCGGTAATCGTTCTCGTAGGGTTCGAAATGGATGTCCGAGGCGCCGCGCTTGATGGCGTCAACCAGCACCTTGTTGACGAACTTGACCACCGGGGTGTCGTCGCCCTTGCCGTCGACGCCGGTATCGCCGCGGACTTCCTCATCGGCGCCCACTTCCAGGCTTTCCAGGCCGTCGCTGTCGTCCAGCGCGTCGCCAAAGCTGTCCTGTGCCTGCATCCACTGGTCGAGCGTCCTGCGGATGCTGTCCTCGTCGACCAGGATCGGTTCGACGGTCAGGTTGGTATGGAACTTCAGCTCGTCCAGCGCATGGGTGTTGGTCGGGTCGGCGATGCCGACGAACAGCTTTGGACCGCGCTTGTACAGCGGCAGCACCGTGTGCTTGCCCAGCAGCTCCTCGCTGACCAGCTTCACCGCACTCTGCGAAGGATCCATCACCGATGGATCGAACACCGGCATCCCGAACTCGATCGAGTTGGCCGCGGCCATCTGCGCCGAAGTCACGATCTTGTGCTCGCGCAGCCACACTGCAACCGGCTTGCGTGCGGCGGTCGCCTTTTCCAGCGCCTCGCGCGCGGTGGCTTCCTCCAGCGCACCGTCCAGCACCAGCCGTCGTGCGATGCCGGTGATGCCGACCAGATTGGCGGTGGTAATGGCGTTCATGCAGCACCTCTGTCAACGGGTTCAACCAGAATGATCCCGCCACCCATGCATGGGCGGCGTGTGTGGGCCAGGTGGCCTCCAGCAACGCCACCAGA
This sequence comes from Luteimonas sp. RIT-PG2_3, assembly GCF_054902115.1. NCBI lineage: Bacteria > Pseudomonadati > Pseudomonadota > Gammaproteobacteria > Lysobacterales > Lysobacteraceae > Luteimonas > Luteimonas sp. RIT-PG2_3. Next base: position 28,128 of record NZ_JBUBPF010000020.1, read on the forward strand.
TCCAATCGGGCAGGCAGCCGTGCCCAAGGATCCGGAGCCGCGTTCCCTCCATGGGATCGAGCCTCGCAGACTGTAACCATTCCGGCTGCGCGACGGAACCGCCAGGGAGGTGGGCCGTCACGGTGGATGTCCGGGCGGGAGAGGGCGGCGCCTGGTCGACGCCATATCCATGCCTGACGTGCCAGGTCAGGGTGTACCCGGCATCGAGGGCGGCCGGTGCCTCCGTCGGCCTGCGGCAGACCTTCGCGCTTTCACGTCGTCGGGCTCCGGGATACCCTGTGATGATCCAGGGGAGCAGCATGTCCATATCCATCATCCTGCCGGCCAAGAACGAAGCCGAAGGCCTTCGCCGCACCTTGCCTGCACTGCGTAGGCAGATGCCCGACGCGGAGATCATCGTCGTCGACGACGGTTCCAGCGACGAGACCGCTGCCGTCGCGGCCGCCGAGGGGGTGCAGGTGCTCTCGTCCCCGTACGCAATGGGCAATGGTGCCGCGATCAAGCGCGGTACCCGCGCGGCCCGTGGCGACATCCTGGTGTTCATGGATGCCGACGGGCAACACGATCCGGCCTGCATCCCGCGCCTGCTCGAACGATTGGAGGAAGGCTTCGACATGGTTGTCGGCGCACGCAACTGGGCCGGCCAGGCCGGCGTGCATCGCGGCGCCGCCAATGCCTTCTACAACTGGCTGGCCAGCCGCATCACCGGGTTCCGGGTCATGGACCTGACGTCTGGCTTCCGCGTCGTCCGCGCAAGCAGGTTCCGCGAGTTCCTGCACCTGCTGCCCAATGGCTTCAGCTATCCGACCACCAGCACGATGGCGTTCTTCCGCAGCGCCTATCCGGTCGCCTACGAACCGATCCCGGTCGCCAGGAGGCTCGGCAAGAGCCACATCAAGCCGATCCGCGACGGCGTCCGCTTCCTGCTGATCATCTTCAAGATCGCCACGCTGTATTCGCCGCTGAAGTTGTTCGTGCCGACCGCCGCCCTGTTCTTCCTGACCGGCCTGGGCTACTACGCCTACACGTTCTTCAACTACGGACGGCTGACGAACATGAGCACGCTGTTTTTCAGCGCGTCTGTGATCGTGTTCCTGATCGGGCTGGTGTCCGAGCAGATCACGGCCATGACCTACCGGCGCGACGTCTAGTGCTGGTGGCAGCGCATCTGCGCAGGTGGCTGCGACCGCTGCGGCGGACCCCGCTGCATCCGCAGTGGCTGCTCGGGAGCAATGCCGGCACGGCGTGCTGGATTCGCAAGCAGGCATCGGGTCGTGTGCTCGACATCGGCTGCGCCGACCGATGGGTGCAGGAAGCGCTGCCGCGTGACTGCGAGTACATCGCACTGGACTACCCACCCACAGGGGGTGCGTTGTACCGCGCCCATCCCGATGTCTTCGGCGATGCGGGCAGGCTGCCGTTTCGGGACGCCAGTATCGACACCGTTCTGCTGCTGGAGGTGCTGGAACACTTGCGCCATCCCGCCGAGGCGCTGTCTGAAATCTCACGCGTGCTTCGTCCGGGCGGCACGCTGTTGCTGACGCTTCCGTTCCTCTATCCGGTACATGACGCGCCGCACGACTACCAGCGCTACACCGCGTTCGGGCTTGTGCGCGAGGTCGAGTGCGCGGGGTTGTTTCCGGACGCGCCGGTCACTACGCTCGGCAGCGCGCAATCGGCTGGCCTGCTGTTCAACCTCGCCATTGCCGGCATGTTGAACGAGGCCATCAGCCAGCGACGCCCGTCGATCTTGCTTGCGCCGCTGCTGGCGATCCTCATCCCGGTCGTGAACCTGGGCAGTTGGCTGTTGGCACTGCTGTTGCCGCGATGGCCGGCGTTGACGTCCGGGTATCGGATCCGGGCGGTGAAGCCATGACGACGCGTCCTGCGCTGGTGCTGGTGACCTCTTCGTTTCCAACGACGGCCGATGGCAGTGAAGCGGCGGGCGCGTTCGTGGCCGATCTGGTCGAGGAACTGTCCGGGCACATGCCGGTACGCGTCGTGGCGCCTGGTCGCGACAGCGCACGGGAGCGCTGGTCGGAACACGTCGAGGTATTCCGTTACGCCACGCCGGAACAGCCCCTGTCGACGTTGAGGCCCTGGCATCCGGGAGAAGCGATGACGATCCTGCAGGTGCTGCGTTCGGGCGCGCGTGCCACCGAAGCGGCAGCCTCATCAGGTCCGACCGCACATGTCCTGGCGCTATGGGCGCTGCCTTGCGGCGAATGGGCGCGGCGGACGGCGTCTCGCCATCATGTCGAGTACTCCGTCTGGACGCTTGGCAGCGACATCTGGAGCCTGGGCAGGATTCCTCTCGTCCGCGCGCGCTTGCGGACGATTCTCCGTGACGCCAGCCACTGCTGGTCCGACGGACTGAAGCTGGCCGACGACACCCGCGCGATCGCGGGCCGCGAGGTGGGTTTCCTGCCGAGCACGCGCCGCATCGATCGCGTGCGCACTTCACCAAGGCGTTCCGTCGCTCCCTTCAGATTGTTGTTTCTCGGCCGCTGGCATCCCAACAAGGGCGTCGACCTGCTGCTGCAGGCCCTGCACCTGCTTGGGGATGAAGACTGGGCCCTGATCGAGACCGTGCTGATCGCGGGGGGAGGGCCGTTGAATGACGAGGTACTGAGCGGCGTAGAGGCGCTGCAGGCATTGGGGCGGCCAGTGACGGTCACGGGGTATCTGGACAGGACGGCAGCTGAGAAAGCCTTCCTCCAGTCCGATTGGCTATTGATTCCGTCGCGTATCGAGAGTATTCCAGTCGTGTTCTCAGACGCAATGAAATTGGGATGCCCCGTTATTGCAATGCCTGTTGGCGATCTGCCTCGATTGGTTGCGAAAGAGCCAGTAAGTGGTCTGCTGGCTGAATCGGTTTCTGCCGCTCATTTTTCTTGCTCGATATCCCATGCGCTTAAGAATCCAACGCAGAATTTCAGTGCTGGGGTCGCGGGTCGGAAGGAAGGATTCGATTTGGCAACTGTCGCAAATCGTATCGTGCTAGCCGCCTGCAAGGCCTCTTTCAATGCCTGAGTCCGATTCAGTACCTACGCCACGCTGGAGCAACGTGGCTCGTGATCAGAAAGCTTTGGCAATCTGGCGGACGCTGGAAAATCTGTGTGGGCAGCAGGTATCGCGAGGGGCATGGCTGGATGTCGGCTGTGGCAGTGGAGCAGTCGCTTCGACCCTTGCTCACAAGGTTGATCTGATCACTGGGGTAGATCCCGAGCCATGGGGGGCTTGGCAGGGCTTCATGGATGCTCATGCCAATCTTCGTCTCATTGCAGGCGAGTTTGATGCGCTTCTGCCCCCATTCCCTGATGCATCGTTCGATGTGGTCGTCTGCAATCAGGTCTATGAGCATGTGCGCGATCCGGTAGCTTTGATTGCCAATATCCATCGTGTCCTCAAGCCCGGGGGCGTTTGCTATTTCGCTGGTCCAAACCTGCTATGGCCAGTTGAGCCGCATGTTTTTTGGCCTTTCGTGCACTGGATTCCACGTGAATTTGCTCATCGTGCAATGACAGCGATGGGGTCTCGCCGTGCCCACGAGCTCGATGCCTACTCGGCAACCTTCTGGAAACTATCATCCTGGTTCGATGGGCTTGGGTTCATTGTGCGCAATGGGATTCCAGATCGCATGATGGTCGTTGAGGGCAGTGGCATCATGGCCCGAGTGGTCAGGAGATTTGGATCTCTTCCTGACTTCTTGCATGGATGGCTTCTGCCATTCATGCCTTCCTTCATTTTCCTGCTTCGGAAGCGTTGATCATGTTTCTGGTCATGATTGATATCGACACCGCATGCTTCGAAGCGCGACTCGACTTGATGCCCGAGAATTGGCCGAAAGTGCGATGACAGGCAAGCACACAATTGCATGGGTTACGACCGCAGCAGTCGTCGTGATGCTTGCATGGTTGCTTCGTGAAAGCTGGCCAGAGATTGCAGGGATTTTCAATGGGGCCAGATGGTATTTGGCGGCGGCGTCCATTGTTTTGCTATCGCTAGGAAATGTTCAGGTCGGCATTGTGTTTGCAGAAATCGCTGCGCGCTCCTCTGCCAATCGGCTTCAGGCGCGGCCTGTGGTTGGTGTTTTTCTCGTATCCCAGGTTGCAAAGTACGTCCCCGGCCGTATCTGGGGGGTTGTCATGCAGGCCGCAATGTTGCGATCAGCTGGTTCTACGCCAGCTTTGGTCGCAGCCAATGTCGAGCTTTCAGTCGTCGTGCTTGCCGTTGTCTCGGGGGTCGGCTTGGCATGCCTGGTGGCGTGGGAATGGGGATGGCTTTACGCCGCGCTCGTGTTGCTTTGCACGTTCGGTGGCAGTGCAGTTGTGCTGAAGTTGGGGGCGGGTGCCAAATTCTTGCTTGTTGCATCCCGGTTCTTGCCTTGGGTTGGACGTTCTGTTTCGGCGCAGTACCGACTGGACGGCGCGCGCCAAGATGCTGATTGGTCGTTCAATCCCATCTTCCTTGCCAGTTTGGCAGCTTATATCGCCCTGTATCTGCTGGGGTGGTGGCTGATGGTCGCTAGCATTTCCAGATTCGATGCGCATGACGCATTAGCCGTCGTTGCCGCTATGTCGCTGTCCTACATTGTCGGTGTAATGAGCATGTTGCCCGGTGGGTTGGGCGCTCGCGAAGGCATGATGCTCTTGCTGGCTCCTTCCGTTGGTTGGAGCCACGAAGACATGGCCGCCCTAGCTCTTGTGTCCCGTGCTGCATTGCTTCTGGTCGATGCGGTTACGGCCGCTTTCGGCGCCTGGTTACTCAGGCGTGAACTGTTCTGAGGAAATCTTTGTGTCAGACATCAAGGTCGGACTGTATATGGCGCTTGAGATTATTCTCAGGTTCCTGGTTCATCCCAGGCTTCGTGCAAAATTCCTGGCGGCGCTTGGAGCGCGCGTTGGACGCAATGTGCGTGTATATGAGTGTCACTTCGTCAATCTTCGGAGCGGGTTCGAAAATTTGCGTATTGGCGATGACGTCCATATAGGGGCTGGCTGCATGATCGATTTGGAGGGGCCGGTTTCGATTGGCAGTGGAAGCGTGCTTTCCCCGAGAGTCACCTTGTTGAGTCACACTGATCCAGGCTCTGCCCACGGGTCACCCATGTGTGAGCGTTGGAAGCCGGATGCATTGGGAATTTCCATAGGTGAGGGCTGCTGGATCGGAGCTTGCGCCACTTTGCTATCCGGAGCCGTCGTCGGCGATCGGGTTGTGGTCGGAGCCTCTGCACTTGTTCGCGGTTCACTGCGCTCAGACGGAACCTATGTCGGGGTTCCTGCGCGGCCGATCAGAAGTTGATGGATGCAGGAAAGCTTGTTCCACTCGATGCGCATGCGGGGCTGAGTATTGATCCGGAGCTCATCTGCAGTGGCGATGGTGGTACTAATGCTAGTGTCTCTCCAGCGTGCGTCGCACCGCGTCTATGATCCTTTGGATGTCTCCTTCGTTCAATTTCGATGAAAGCGGCAAACTGACCGTCTGTTGTCCCAGTCGCTTGGCATGCGGCCAAGCTTCCGGCCGCCAGCCGAAGCGGTCCTGGTAGTAGGGGTGTTCGGGGATCGAAAGATAGTGAACGCCGACGCCGATGCGATGTGCGGTCATGGCGGAGAGAAATGCATCGCGTTCCAACCCGCAGCGGCTTTCGTCGATCATCACCGTGTAGAGATGGTGCGCATGGCGCGTGCCCGCTTCCGGTGGTGCCGGAAGGCCGATAGGCAGTTGCGCGAATGCATCCTGGTAACGATTCCAGATCTCGCGACGTCGCAGCCAGTTTTCTTCTACACGCGCCAACTGGTGGATACCCAGCGCCGCCTGCATGTCGGTCATGTTGTACTTGAAGCCGCATTCGGTGACCTGGTAGTGCTTGTAGCCGCTGTCACCGAAACGGTGCCAGGCATCCTTGCTCATGCCATGCAGCGCCAGCACCCGGGCGCGTGCGGCCTTGGCGGGATCACGTGCCAGGATCATCCCGCCCTCGCCGGTCACGACATTCTTGGTGACGTAGAAGCTGAAACATCCGTAATCGCCGAAGGTGCCGGCCTTGCGACCCTTGTACTCGGTTTCGATGGCGTGGGCGCAGTCCTCGATGACCAGCAGCCCGTGCTTGCGGGCGATGGCCATGATGCGATCCATGTCGCAGGGGCGGCCGGCGAAATGCACGGCCAGGATCGCTTGGGTGCGAGGCGTGATCGCGGCTTCGATGGCGTCGGGATCGATGCACTGGGTCACGGGGTCCACGTCTGCCAGCACGGGCGTCAGTCCCGCGTGCACGATGGCGTTGACCGTGGCGCAGAACGTCAGGGGCGTGGTGATGACTTCTGCGCCGGGCTCCAGACCGGCGGCCACCATGCTGACGTGCAGAGCCGCTGTGCAGGAATTCACCGCTGCGACATTGCCAGGGGCTTGGTCCTTGTAGGCGGCGAACTCCGCTTCGAACCGCGCCACGCGCGGCCCGGTGCCCAGCCAGCCGGAGCGCAGGCACTGCAGCAGTTCGTCGATTTCCGCCTCTTCGATCCGAGGGGCGCCAAACACGATGAAGTCGTCGGTGGGCATGGGGAGTCTTGGTTTTCGAGCCGATGAAAGTATTTTAGGGTGACTGTACTTCGTCTTTGGTGCTTTCGGTGCGGGACGAGCGTTGCGCAGCTTGGGATGGCTTGCTTCACTGCAGAGCGCTCGTCTTTGCGAGGAGGCATCTGAGGTGTTAGGCGCTCATGGTATTTGGCCAAGTTGCTGCGCGGTCTCGTCTACCCGTGTCAGGAATGACTTATTGACCTGCCTTGAGATCGCCTGCCGCACCCTGTCCCGGTACTCCTCATCGTTGCCGATGGCGACCAGGCCTCGGGCGTAGAGCTCTCGGGCCGTTTGGGCGTTGTCGTTGGCCAGCAGTGCTTGCTGCGCAAACAGGAAGAGCAGTTCCGGGGACAGCGACTGTGTACGTGCCACGGTCAGGCTGATGCTGGCCAGTTCCGTGTCATCCAAGGGGAGTCCCCGATTCCTGTGTTCGATCATGCTCACCACCGCGTCTACTTCCTGCGGGCGTATGGGCGGGGTCGAGAGCTTCCTCCGCATCGACTGCCACCATTCCGGGCGTGCGGGCACGCCGAAATCGGCGGTCATCATGACCAGGCCATGCTCCCCCATTATGGATCCCTGCGGGAGGGCGGCCGCGCGCTCGAATTCATGCAGGGCCATGGAATAGTAGGGCGAGCGCGTGTCTTTTTTGGCCGCGAGCATGTACTGCTCGGCTAGGTCCATTGCGGCACGGGTGGATCGTGGGTTGATCTCGACGCTGTACGCGGCCAGTCCGTAAGGCGTGCCCCAACTGGCCGAACGCAATGCGGTGAGCGTGGCGAAACCGAGTGCCAGCACGACGAAGACCAGCAGCAGTACGCGGGGGTTGAGTGCGGGAAGGCGAAGCATCACCGCAACCACCGCGAGCAGAGTGCCAGCAATGGCGAAGTAGTTGCGATGCTCGAATGCCAGTTCCAGCGGAATCGGAGAACTGGTGATGACATGGCTGGCCAGGAAGATCGCGATGCCGAGGCTCAGGAGTGGAATGCGTCTGGCAAACAAAATCGCTGCGGCGATTAGGGCCAACAGAAGGGCTCCTCCCGCGATGATTGCCGGCGTCGGCTTGGCAGGTGCGACTAGGTGGTCATAGAAGAACAGCATGCTATCCGGTCGCGGCAGCAGGATCTGGCCCAAGTAGAGCGGCACGATCTGCAGTTGAGACAACAGCCGCTCATTGGGTCCGTAGTCTCGCATCGAGTATGTCGTGGGTGACGAGTAGGTGCGGATGGTCAGCCACGCAAATGCGGCAGCAAAGGCCAGTGCGCCGACGATCATGGCCAGCTTCCAGAATCGCGACCAGGCGGGTGACGCGGCTCGTCCCCGGAACACCAGCCATTCCAGTGCAAGGCCGTACAGGGCTGTCAGCGCACCGGTCTCCTTGGTAGCGAAGGCTAGTCCCGCAAATAGCAGCGCAGCCAATAGTGCGCCCAAACCGTAGTGCGCCTCCTTGATCTGGGCGGTGCGCGCTGAGGTGTAGGCCAGCAACGATGCAAGCATGAAGGTCAGGCACAGCAGTTCCATGCGTTGCACGACGTATAGGACCGACGAGACCTGCAGAGGATGGATCGCCCATAGCAGTGCGATGGCGCCGGCCGTTATCTCTGCATGCCGGGGTGTGATACCGGTCACCAACAATACCTGCCGTAGCCAAGCTCCGAGCAAAACGTAGTTGACAAGATGGATCAGCAGGTTGGTCCACTTGTATCCGATCGGATTTAGGCCATCGGCCCAATAATTCAAAGCGAAGGTGGCATTGGAGATCGGTCGCGGAAGGCCGCCGCCAGGATGGTAGGCAAATGCTGCGTCCCAGAGCCCCCGCCAGGAAAAGCCGGCCAGATGCACTTTGCCCTGCGAGACGATGTTGGGATAATCGTCAAAGACGAAGCCGCCGCTGAGGCCAAGCCAATAGGCGGCGACGATCAGCGAGAGGCCCGCGAGCGCGAGGAGAGCAGGTTGCATGCGCAAGCGAGGAGGAGGGGTGGGGAGATTTGTCATGGCAAATGTTCGGCCTCGGAACGGCGCGGGACTTTGATATGCAGCGGCGCGCGCGCTCGCAGACCCACCGTGGTGCTCGCTCTGTGTATCACAATCTCGACGCGGCAGTTGCGCGAGTCGGTGAGCATGCTGGATTCACTGGTGGTCGGTGTGCCGGTGCGGTCAAGCCGGAACCTCGGCTGATACCGCCTCCGGAGTCCAGGCGCGTATTGGCGAACGCTGGCGTTCCGGCCTCGCCTATTGGCATCCGGCGGGTGCCAGGCTGGGCTCGGTGAGGCTGGTCGTGCAGGTCCAACGCTGTGTGGCCGAGCTGCGTTGCAGCGTAATGGTGCGGCCATTGGCGGCAGGGTTGCCGCTGACGATGCAGCGGATGAGGCCGCTGGATGAGGAGTCCAGGGTGATGCTGCTGCAGCGTGCGGTCGCGCTGCGCATGCCGACGCGAGCCGGATCGTTGGTGACTGCACTTTCTGCCAGCAATTCGGATTCGAAGTTGCTCTCGCCGCCGGTGATATCCGCCAGTGCGGCCGTCATCTGACTACGTCCGGCATGGTTCTGGTAAGCCGGCAATGCGATGGCCGCGAGGATAGCGATCATCGCGACCACGATCATCAGTTCGATCAAGGTAATCCGTGTGGCTTGTCCACGGCTCCCCTAGCTTCCGACGGATGATGGCTCCACAAAAAGCAAGGGCGCTTGCGCGCCCTTGCTTTTTACTTCCTACCGATAGCCGGTCAGACCGGGGACGGCGTATGCCTAGTTTAGTTGCAGCCTTGGGGGCGGAAGTCCGCAGGTACGGTGGAGGTGCAATTGAACGCGCCGGTCGCACTGACGCGGGTCAGTGTGATGGCCAGACCGTTGACAGTTGGGTTGCCCACGAGGGTGCAGCTGATGGTGCCGTTCGAGCCGGCGGTGACGCCGATGGGTCCGCAGCGCGTCGTGGTCGTCTGCAGGCCGATGCGGTCAGGAGTCGTGATTGCCGCGCCACTACCACGCTGGACCATCTCTTCGAACGCGGTGACGCCACCGCGGATGTCGGCCAGGCCGGCGGTGACCTGCGAACGCGAGACGTAGTTCTGGTAAGCCGGCAGCGCGATGGCGGCCAGAATCGCGATGATCGCGACGACGATCATCAATTCGATCAGGGTGAAGCCCTGCATGTTCTTCTTCATGGTGAAACCCCTAGGAGTGGTAAGCAAGTTCACGTGCCCCCGTCGGTTGGCTGTTGCCGATCCGTGGGCAGCCGTGCGACGGTGCACGTGCAGGAGAGGTATACGCAGGAGGCGTGCCAACTCTGGTCGTTTGCCGGCAGGGACGATATTCAAGGACTTGCCCACGCTTCCTGGACATCGTGACGGTGAAAATCTGACGTGGCCGTGTCAGAAAGTGACGCAACGGGGCCAATCCAGTGCGGGAGCCATGTCCTTTCGGGTGTTTGATGTCGCTAAGCAGCCGCTGGGGACCTGCCGTTCGTCGGATGCCGGCCGGGGCGTCCTGACGCGAGCGATCTGATCGTCGTCAGGATCAGCCGTCAGGCCCCGCCTCGCTCAATCGATACCCAGCTTCTTCAGCTTGTAACGCAGCGCGCGGAAGGTGATGCCCAGCGCGGCGGCGGTGCGGGTCTTGTTGTAGCGGTTTTCCTGCAGGGCCTGCTGGATCGCGGCGCGCTCGATGTCCTCGATGTACGAGGGCAGTGCCGAGCTGGCGGTGTCGTAGGGGCTCAGGTTGCGCGGGTCGGCGCCCGCCGGTGGCGCGGGCGGGGCGCTGCCGGGAGCCGGCTGCGAGACGTAATCGACCACGCCGGTCGCGGGCGTACGGCCGGGGGCGTTGGCGCCGCTGGCCGGCAGGTGCAGGTCGGCGGCGTGGATGCGCGAGCCGTCCGCCATCGCCAGCGCACGCTCGAGGATGTTCTCGAGTTCGCGCACGTTGCCGGGAAAGCCATAGCGGGCGAGGGCGTCCAGCGCATCGGGCGCAAGTTCCGGCGGCTGCATGCGCATCGCCTGGGCCAGTCGCTGCAGGATGGCTGCCGACAGCAGCGGCAGGTCGCCGTCGCGTTCGCGCAGCGGCGGCACGGCCAGGCCGATGACGTTGATGCGATAGAACAGGTCGTGGCGGAACTTGCCGTCGTTGACCAGGGCGGACAGGTCCTTGTGGGTGGCCGACAGGATGCGCACGTCGACCTGGACTTCGCTGGCGGCACCGATCGGGCGCACGCTTTTTTCCTGGATCGCACGCAGCAGCTTGACCTGCATCGGCAGCGGCAGTTCGGCAACTTCGTCGAGGAACAGGGTGCCGCCGTCGGCGGCCTGGAACAGGCCGGGCTTGTCGCTGTTGGCGCCGGTGAAGCTGCCCTTCTTGTGGCCGAAGAACTCGCTTTCCATCAGTTCGCTGGGGATCGCGCCGCAGTTGACCGGGATGAACGGTCCGCCGGCGCGCGGGCCTTGGGCGTGGATCGTCCGTGCGACCAGTTCCTTGCCCGTGCCCGATTCGCCGCTGATATGCACCGGCGCCTGGCTGCGGGCGACCTTGCCGATGGTCTGGCGCAGCTCGACCATCGGGGCCGAGGTGCCGATCAGGCGGCCGGCCTCTTCGGGCTGGGCCAGGCGTTGTTCGTTGAGGTCCAGCGCCTGCCGGACCAGGCCGCGCAGCACGTTGATGTCGACCGGTTTGCTGACGAAATCGAAGGCTCCGGCCTTCAGGGCCTCGACCGCGGCCTCGACGTTGCCATAGGCGGTGATCATCGCGACCGGCGTGGCCGGGAAACGCGTGGCGATCTCGCTGACCAGTTCCAGCCCGGAGCCGTCGGGCAGGCGCATGTCGGTCAGGCACAGGTCGTAGGACACGGTGTTGAGCATCTGCCGCGCGGCACTGAGGTTTGGCGCGGTGTCGGTGCGCAATCCCATTCTTCCCAAGGTCAGCACCAGCAGTTCACGGATGTCGTGTTCGTCATCAACGATGAGGGCGCTGCGCTGGTCACTCATGGGCGGCTCGGGGCGGGTGGTCGGAATGTGACCAATACTGACAGTTCCTGACCCGGCTTGCGAGGGATGAATAGGCAGGTGTCAAGCCGGCCGGTCCCGGGGGCGGCTGGGCTCGATGGCCGGTAGCAGCGCCGATGGGCGCGAGCGTGGCTCTGTAGCAATTTCGGCTCAGCGTGCCATCAGCGCCTGCTGGGTCGGCAGGGTGATGCGGAAGCAGGCGCCGCCGCCGGGTACGGAGACGTACTCCAGATGCGACTCGTTGGCGCGGCACAGTTCGTTGGCGATGTAGAGGCCAAGGCCGGTGCCGTTCTCGGAGGTGGTGAAGAACGGCCGGAACAACTGCGCGACGACGCCATCGGGGATGCCGGGGCCGCGGTCGAGCACGCTGATGACCGGGCGGCCGTCCTCGATCGCCAGGTGCACGATGATCTTGGCGATCTCGCCCGGCATGCGGCCGTACTTGACGGCGTTGTTGACCAGGGCGGTGACGATCTGCTGCAGGTGGCGCGGGTCGAACATCACCGGCAGCTGGCTCATCTCGCCGCCCTGGCGGACCTGTGCGTTTTCTTCCGGCGTCACCATGCGGTAATCGTCCATGAAGTTGCGCACGAAGCCGACCAGTTCGATGTGCTCGGGCTTGGCGCGCTCGCGCCGGGCCAGGCCGAGCACGCTCTCGATGATGCCGTTGGTGCGCATGCACTGCTGGTGGATGATCTGCAGGAGGCGCCGGTCCGAGGTGCTGAGGTCGTGCGATTCCTCGAGCAACTGGGTGGCGTAGTTGATGGCCGCCAGCGGATTGCGGATCTCGTGGGCCAGGCTGGCCGAGAACCGGCCCATCGCGGCCAGGGTCAGCGACTCGGCGCGCCGCGACAGCATCGAGGTGTCGTCGAGGAAGATCAGGGTGTTGTCGCTGTTGGCTAGCAGGCGGGCGAAGCGCGGCAGTACTTCGGCATCGTCCGGCCCATAGACCAGCGGGGTGTCGTCGGACTTGCCGCTGCCGAGCCACTCGGCCAGCCGTAGTGCCAGTTCCGGGGCCAGCTGCGACAGCGTGCGGCCCTGGGTATCGCAGCTGCTGTGGCTGCTGGCGTCGTCGTCGTCGCGCAGCAGGCCGAGCGCGGCCTCGTTGGCCAGTCGGATATGCCCGGTGCGGTCGACCAGCAGCACGCCGGTGCGCAGGCGGCGGATGATCAGCTCGTTGATCTCGGCAAGGTTGGCGGCCTCGGCACCGCGCTGGTTGGCCAGCCGCAGCGTCGCCCGCATCTGCTTGCCGAGCTGGTGGGTCAGGGTCGCGACGGCGAAGTAGCTGATCGCGAACATCAGGATCACCGCCAGCGGCCGGCCGGTGTCCAGGCCGTAGAACTGGTTCCACAGCTGCACCGCCAGCAGGCCCAGCGACGCGGCCGCGGCCAGCCCCAGGCCGAGCCGCAGGCGCAGGAACAGCGAGGCCGCCGCGACATTGAACAGCAGCAGCAGGGCGATGCCCGAGGCGGCGTGCGGGATCGCGTGGGTGGCCAGCATCGCCACCGAGATATCGACCGCGGCGCCGGCTAGGGCGTGCAGCCACAGGCCGATGCGCGCCCGGCGGGCGAACAGCAGCAGCACCACCGACATCACCAGGTAGGCTGGGCTCAGCGTCCTTGCCAGCCAGGGGTCGGCCATGCCGCCGACCATGTCGCCGAACGGGCTGAAGACGAGGAGCGCCAGCAGGGCCGCGGCGAGGACCCGGTACAGCGCGAACAGATAGAGCTCGCGCTGCAGCGACTGGTGGTCCGAGATGTCTTCCGCAGGAGGTTGGGCCACGGTACGGCGCAGTCAGGGAGGTCGCCGCGAGTATAGGGGCCCGATTGCGGCCCGTGCGGGCCGGGACCTGCCGATTTTGCTCGGGGCAGGCACATGGGGGACAATAGCGGGCCCGCAACGACCCCCCGCCTCCTGGCGGCCGGCATCGTCGGCGGCACTCTCCCTGTTGACGGACCCCACATGAACTTCCACGAATACCAGGCGAAGCAGTTGTTTGCCGACTACGGCATCCCAGTGCCGGCCGGACGCGTCGCGTCCACGGCCGATGAAGCGGTCGAAGCGGCCAAATCCTTGGGCAATGGCCCCTGGATGGTCAAGGCGCAGATCCACGCGGGCGGTCGCGGCAAGGCCGGTGGCGTGAAGTTCTGCAAGACCACCGATGACGTCAAGGCGGCGGCCGAGAAGATGCTCGGCACCAAGATGGCCACCTACCAGTCCGCGGGCGTCGCCCTGCCGGTCAACCTGGTGCTGGTCACCGAAGCCGGCGAAATCGCCAAGGAACTGTACCTGTCGGTGCTGGTCGACCGCGGCACCCAGTCCATCACCTATATCGTCTCGAGCGAGGGTGGCGTGGACATCGAGCAGGTCGCTGCCGAGACCCCCGAGAAGATCGAGACGCTCAACGTCAGCTTCGTCGAAGGCTTCCAGGCCTACCAGGGCCGCGACATCGGCTTCAAGATCGGCCTGACCGCCAAGCAGGCCAACCAGCTCGCCAAGATCATGGGCGGCCTGTACACCCTGTTCAACGAGAAGGACCTGGCGTTGGTCGAACTGAACCCGCTGGCCATCCTGGACAACGGTGACCTGTATGCCCTCGACGGCAAGGTCAACTCCGACGACAACGCCACGTTCCGTCACAAGGACCTGGCTGCGATGCGCGACACCTCGCAGGAAGACGAGGCCGAAGTGCGCGCCAGCGAGTACGACCTGAACTACGTGACGATGGACGGCAACATCGGTTGCATGGTCAACGGCGCAGGCCTGGCCATGGCCACGATGGACGTCATTGCGTTGAACGGCGGTTCGCCGGCCAACTTCCTCGACGTCGGCGGCGGCGCCACCAAGGAGCGCGTGACCGAGGCGTTCAAGCTGATCCTGTCCAGCGACAAGGTCGAGGCGATCTTCGTCAACATCTTCGGCGGTATCGTCCGCTGCGACATGATCGCCGAGGGCATCATCGGCGCGGTCAAGGAAGTCGGCGTCAAGATCCCGGTGATCGTGCGCCTGGAAGGCACCAACGTCGAAGAGGGCAAGAAGCTGCTGGCCGAATCCGGCCTGGCGATCACCCCGGCCGACGACATCAACGACGGTGCCCGCAAGGCCGTCGCTGCCGTTGCTGCCTGACCCCACGAGACCAGGAATCCATCAATGTCTGTTTTGATCAACAAGAACACCAAGGTCATCGTGCAGGGCTTCACCGGCCAGCAGGGCACCTTCCACGCGACCCAGATGGTCGAGTACGGCACCAAGGTCGTCGGTGGCGTGACCCCCGGCAAGGGCGGCACCACGCATATCGAACTGCCGGTCTTCAACACCGTGCGTGAAGCGGTCGAAGCCACCGGTGCCGATGCATCGGTGATCTACGTGCCGCCGCCGTTCGCGGCCGACGCGATCCTGGAAGCGGCCGCGGCCGGCATCAAGGTCATCGTCTGCATCACCGAAGGCATCCCGGTGCTGGACATGCTGCGCGTGAAGAACGTGCTCAAGGGCCATCCGGACGTGACCCTGGTCGGTCCGAACTGCCCCGGCGTGATCACGCCCGGCGAATGCAAGATCGGCATCATGCCGGGCCACATCCACATGCCGGGCAAGATCGGCATCGTGTCGCGCTCGGGCACGCTGACCTATGAAGCCGTCAAGCAGACCACCGCTGCCGGCCTGGGCCAGTCGACCGTCATCGGTATCGGCGGCGACCCGATCAACGGCCTGAACTTCGTCGACTGCCTGAAGCTGTTCAACGAAGACCCGCAGACCGAAGGCATCATCATGGTCGGCGAGATCGGCGGCGACGCCGAGGAAGCCGGTGCCGAATACATCAAGCAGCACGTCAAGAAGCCGGTCGTCGGTTTCATCGCCGGTGCGTCGGCCCCTCCGGGCAAGCGCATGGGCCACGCCGGTGCGATCGCCTCGGGCGGCTCGGGCACGGCAGCCGGCAAGTTCGCCGCGATGGAAGCGGCGGGCGTCACCACGGTCAAGTCCCCGGGCGATCTGGGTGCCGCGATCGCCAAGCGCATGGCCGGCTGAGTCCAGCCCGTCGCGCGTTGCAGGAAGGCCGCCCCCGGGCGGCCTTTTTGTTGCCGCGTTGGTCCGGATGGAGAGGTGCGGATCACTTCTGTGGGAGCGCC
>NZ_JBUBPF010000021.1:0-29608 GCF_054902115.1 Luteimonas sp. RIT-PG2_3
TACTAGTAGACCCCGTGTGGGGGCTTTATCGGAGTTTGCATGTTGGGGGAACGGCCCGTCAACGCAGGAAAATCCTAAGCACATCATGGGTTTGTCTTACGAGGGTCACGGCCTGTGGCCAACCACATGCCTATATAGACGGCAAGCGCACCGCGATAAGTCTTATGACGGCGAGCAGACCCCGATATCTCCCGGCACGCTGCATACGCGCGAAGTCTGGTGGTTGGATGCGGGTGCGCCCGCGGATGCGCGTGGCGTCAAGCGGGTTGCCCATCCAAACCCGGTGGCGTCACTTGCTTTGCCGCGATATCGGGATGCGTGCAGTGCGACGCCATCAGGCGCGAACGGTGTGGCGGTTGATCGTCCCGCCGACGCTTGGTGCCGCTGGGCTGGCCACCACGCCCATCGCGTCCAGGCCGAGCGGACCGATGGCATCGGCAAGCCGGCCCGTCACGTCCACCACCTCCTCCTTGACCGGATCGCCAAACCGGCGTAGCTTGCGCATCGCCAACGGTTTCTATCCTTTCATGCAGATGAAGAGATGGAATTAAAAGGGAAGCCGGTGCGGACTGCCTGTCAGTCCCATGCCGGCGCTGCCCCGCAGCGGTAGGTGGAAACGACCCCCGTCATCAGCACTGGCAAGGCAACACGCCGAGCCGGGAAGCGACGGACAGTAGGCGGTACGCATCGCGTGCCCTGTCCACGAGCCCGAAGACCTGCCATGGCCGGCGTCCACCCGATCACAAGGTCGTGGCCGTCGTTCGACCTGGGGTCTCCGAGGGGAGGTCGCCGGGATGTCGCGCGACGCCCACGGCGCCGCGCCGTATCCCTGCGACCGAACCAAGCGATCCCGGCCTGCCCGAGGGGGCGGCGGTCGCTGGCGGCTGTGCTTTCTGCGAGCGATCGCGGACGGCGGCGCGTGCGGCGGCTTTCGCTCCTCCATCGATCCGTTCGATCCGAGGACAACCATGAGCACCGCGACCCACGCACCATCCACCGCTGCCACGACAGCCGTCACCAACCTGGGCTTCCCGCGCATCGGCGCGAAGCGCGAACTCAAGCGTGCGCTGGAGGCGTACTGGCGCGGCGACAGCGATGCCGATGCGCTGCACGCCACCGCGCGCGAGCTGCGTCAGCGCCACTGGACGCTGCAGCGTGATGCTGGTGCCGATGTGCTGCCGAGCAACGATTTCTCGTTCTACGACCAGGTGCTCGACACGGCCTGGTTGTTCGACGCGATCCCGGCGCGTTACCGCGCGCTTGCCGATGCCGATGCGCTGGCCGGGTACTTCGCATTGGCGCGCGGCCATCAGCGCGATGGCATCGACCTGCATGCATTGGAAATGACCAAGTGGTTCGACACCAACTACCACTACCTGGTGCCTGAACTGGAGGCCGGCCAGGCGTTCTCGCTGCGCGGCGACAAGCCGGTCGCAGAGTTCCTGGAAGCCAAGGCGCTCGGCTTGCAGACGCGCCCGGTGCTGCTGGGGCCGGTCAGCTTCCTGCGGTTGGCCAAGACCACGGACGGCAGCAATGCGCTGACCTTGCTGGACGCGCTGCTGCCGGCCTATGTCGCATTGCTTGGCAGTTTGCATGCCGCCGGCGCGCAGTGGGTGCAGATCGACGAGCCCTGCCTGGTGCTCGATCTCGATGAGGCGAGCCAGTCTGCATACCGCCATGCCTACGATGTGCTGGGCAAGGCCACGCGGCCCAAGCTGTTGCTGGCGACCTACTTCGGTCCGCTCGGCGACAACCTCGGCCTGGCGACATCGCTGCCGGTCGATGGCCTGCATGTGGACCTGGTGCGGGGCAAGGAGCAGCTCAGCGAGGTGGTCGACGCGCTGCCCAGCGGTCGCGTGCTGTCGCTGGGCCTGATCGATGGCCGCAACATCTGGCGCACCCAGCTCGACAACGCGCTGATCCTGGCGCGCTATGCGGTGACGCGGCTCGGCGCGGGCCGCGTCTGGCTGGCGCCGTCGTGCTCGCTGCTGCACGTGCCGGTCGATCTCGCGCATGAGAAGTCGCTGGATCCGCAGTTGCTGTCCTGGCTGTCGTTCGCGCGCCAGAAGATCGAGGAGTTGCGCGTGCTGGCCGATGCCGTGTCGGGCGCGCCGGGTGCCGAGGACGGGCTGGCCCAGGCGCGTGCGCGCGTCGAGTCGCGGCGCCAGTCGCCGCGCGTGCACAAGCCGGAGGTCGCCGCGCGCGTCGCCAGGCTGGATGATGCCGCGGGGCGCCGTGTGTCGGCCTATCCGCAGCGTCGCCAGGCGCAGGTCGCGCGCTTCGGGCTGCCGCAATATCCGACGACGACGATCGGTTCCTTCCCGCAGACGCTGGAAGTGCGCGAGGCACGTGCGCGCAACAAGTCGGGCAAGTTGTCGGATGCCGATTACGATGCGTTCCTGGCCGAGGAGACCGCACGCTGCGTGCGCTTCCAGGAGGAGATCGACATCGACGTGCTGGTGCATGGCGAGTTCGAGCGCAACGACATGGTCGAGTACTTCGGCGAGCAGCTCGATGGCTTCGCGTTCACCAGGAATGGCTGGGTACAGAGCTACGGCTCGCGTTGCGTCAAGCCGCCGGTGATCTTTGGCGACGTGACCCGTCCCGCGCCGATGACGGTACGCTGGTCGCAGTACGCGCAGTCGCTGACCCAGCGGCCGATGAAGGGCATGCTGACCGGCCCGGTGACGGTGCTGCAGTGGTCGTTCGTGCGCGACGACCAGTCGCGGGCGCAGACCTGCCAACAGATCGCGCTTGCGCTGCGCGACGAAGTACTGGACCTGGAAGCGGCCGGCATCGGCATCATCCAGATCGACGAGCCTGCGCTGCGCGAAGGCCTGCCGCTGCGTCGTGCCGACTGGGCGGCGTACCTGGACTGGGCGGTCGAGAGTTTCCGCATCAGTGCCGCGGGCGTTGCCGATGCGACCCAGATCCATACCCACATGTGCTACTCGGAGTTCAACGACATCATCGCCGCGGTCGCTGCGATGGATGCCGACGTGATCTCGATCGAGACCTCGCGGTCGCGGATGGAGCTGCTGGATGCGTTCGTGAAGTTCCAGTATCCCAACGAGATCGGTCCGGGCGTCTACGACATCCATTCGCCGCGCGTGCCCGACACCGGCGAGATGACCGGCCTGTTGCACAAGGCCCGTGACGTGCTCAAGCCCGAGCAGATCTGGGTCAATCCCGATTGCGGCCTGAAGACGCGCGGATGGCCGGAAACGCGTGCGGCGCTGGAAGCGATGGTCAAGGCCGCGCGCATCCTGCGCGGTGCCGATACCGACGTCGCCGCGGCCTGATCGCACCCCTGGTCGGCCCCGGCGTGCGATACGCGCGCCGGGGCCGTAGTCCGCAGACGGGAGACCTGCGATGAACAGATCCATCGGGAACACCCATCACAGTAACGACGCGATCGAAGACACTGCGGCGACGACGGCCGTCACCGCGATCGAGCGCCCTGTCCTGACCCTGCCCGGCGACAGCGCCGGGCCGCTGTTGCTGCATTCGTGCTGCGCGCCGTGCTCGGGCGAAGTCATGGAGGCGCTGCTGGCGTCGGGTATCGACTACACGATCTTCTTCTACAACCCCAACATCCATCCCCAGCGCGAGTACCTGCTGCGCAAGGACGAGAACATCCGCTTCGCCGAGCAGCATGGCGTGGGCTTCGTCGACTGCGACTACGACACCGACCAGTGGTTCGCGCGGGCGCGCGGCATGGAGCACGAACCCGAGCGCGGCGTGCGCTGCACGATGTGCTTCGACATGCGTTTCGAGCGCACCGCGCTGTACGCACACGAGCACGGCTTCCCGGTCATCAGCAGCTCACTGGGCATTTCGCGCTGGAAGGACATGGACCAGATCAACGGCTGCGGCCAGCGCGCGGCGGCGCGATATCCCGATCTGACGTACTGGGAATACAACTGGCGCAAGGGCGGCGGTGCGTCGCGGATGATCGAGATCAGCAAGCGCGAGCGCTTCTACCAGCAGGAGTATTGCGGTTGCGTCTATTCGCTGCGTGACAGCAATCGCTACCGCCGCACGCAGGGTCGCAAGCGCATCGAGATCGGCGTGCTGTATTACGGCGATGAGCCGAAGGACGATGCGGCGCCGAAGGACGGCATTCCGTAGCAGGGGCCGCTCCTGCGCAGGGGCTTGGCTCTTGCCATCGGCGTCGGCCTGCTAGGCTGGCGTCCCCGGTTCCTGCGGAGACCTTCGATGTCGCGCCTGCCTGCCTCCATCGCCCTGCTGGTCGTCGACCTGCAGCCGGACTTCATGCCGCGTGGGGCGCTGGCCTGCCATGAAGGCGATGCCATCGCGCCCGGTATCGCCGCGCTGCTGGCATCGCGTCGCTATCGCACCGTGGTCGCGACCCAGGACTGGCATCCGCCCGGGCATCTGTCGTTCGCGTCCAGCCATCCCGGTCGCGCGGCGTTCGAGACCATCGTGCTGCACGGGTATCCGCAGGTGCTGTGGCCCGACCATTGCGTGCAGGGCAGCGCCGGCGCGGTGCTGGATCCGCGCGTCGACTGGTCGGTGGCGGACATGATCCTGCGCAAGGGGGGCGACCCGGGCATCGATTCCTACAGCGCGTTCCGCAGCAACCATGGGCCCGATGGCACGCGTCCGCCGACCGGTCTGGCCGGCTGGCTGCGCGAGCGCGGGATCGACGAAGTCCATGTCTGCGGCCTGGCGCGCGATTATTGCGTGCTGTGGTCGGCGCAGGATGCGCGTGCCGAGGGCTTCCGCGTCGGCTTCCTGTGGGACCTCACGCGTCCGGTCACGCCCGATGGCGATGTCGCGACGCGCGCTGCGCTGGCCGATGCCGGGATCGCAATCCTGTAGGCGCGGCCATGGCCGCTCCCACAGTTGCAATAAAAGTAGTTCAGAACGCCGGCAGTACGGCGTCCTTGTAGGTCTGCTGGATGTAGGTGCGGACCTGGTCGCTGGTCAGCGCGGCGATCAGCTTCTGCACGCGCGGGTCGTTGCGCTTGTCCGGCAGGCCGACCAGGAAGTTGACGTAGGGCGAGTCCTTGCCTTCGATCGCCAGCGCGTCGCTGGCCGGGTTCAGGCCGGCGTCGAGCGCGTAGTTGGTGTTGATCAGCGCCAGGTCGACCTGGTCGAGCACGCGCGGCAGCATCGCCGAGTCGAGCTCGCGGAACTTCAGCTTGCGCGGGTTGGCGGTGATGTCCTTCAACGACGACAGCGCGTTGGTCGGATCCTTCAGCGTGATGACGCCGCTGTGGTGCAGCAGGATCAGTGCGCGTGAGTTGTTGCTGGGATCGTTGGGGATCACGACGTCGGCGCCTTCGGGCAGGGCTTCGAGCGTCTTGAAGCGACGCGAGTACGCGCCGAACGGTTCGATGTGCACGCCCACCAGGGTCACCAGGCCGGTGCCGCGATCGCGGTTGTAGGCGTCGAGGTAGGGCTCGGTCTGGAAGTAGTTGACGTCGATCTGCTTCTGCACGACCTGGTCGTTGGGCTGCACGTAGTCGTTGAAGATGCGGATCTGCAGGTCGACGCCCTGTTCGGCCAGCAGCGGCTTGACCACTTCCAGGATCTCGGCATGCGGGATCGCGGTCGCGGCGACGCTGAGCTTCTCCTGCGGCGTGGTCGACGGGGCCTGCTGCGAGCAGGCGGCAACGGCCAGGACCAGGGCCGGGACGAGGCCGGCGAGCAGGACACGGGGGAACAGGGGCATCGTGGGGAATTCGTGATGGGGCAGCGGGCACGATAGCAAACCCGGTTTCGCCGACACGAGCGCCTGCACGGAAAACTGTGTCCGGCCGCACGCTGCATGGCGTGCGATCCGCGGCCGCGTTCAGCCGGCGCCTTCGTCCGACACGGTGGCCGACGCATCCAGCCGACGCATTTGACGAGGAATGGCTTGCAACGTCGCTGTCGAAGGCGCGCCGCGTGTCCGGCGCCGCGCCGGGCCAGCGATCTTGCGCGTCAGCGCGGCAGCGAGCCGTCCTGCAGCCGGTCGAGGAAGTGACCGAGCCGGGCGATGCCTTCGGCCAGCTCTTCCGGTGCCGCGGCATACGACAGGCGGACATGGGTGTCGGCGCTGCAATGGCCGAAATCGCGACCGGGCGTCAGCGCCACGTGCGCCTGCTCGAGCGCAAGCTCGCAGAAGCGCGATGCCTCCAGGCCGGTGCCGCTGACATCGATGTAGACATAGAACGCGCCGTCGGGTGCGACCGGGACCGGCAGGCCGATGCGGGCCAGGCCGGCCAGCACCTGCTGGCGACGCTGCGAGAAGCCGGCGCGGCGGCCTTCGCACAGCGCCAGCGATTCGGCGCTGAAGCAGGCCAGCGCGGCATGCTGGGCCAGCGTCGACGGGCAGATGTAGTAGTTCTGCGCCAGCCGCTCCATGGCCGGCGCCAGTTCGGCCGGCACCACGCACCAGCCCAGCCGCCAGCCGGTCATGCCGAAATACTTGGAGAAGCTGTTGACGACGATCGCGCCGTCGTCGACCGCGAGCACGCTGCGCGGCGGTCGCCCCTGCGCGTCGCTGTCGGCCAGGTCCAGGTAGATCTCGTCGACGATGCGCCACGCGCCATGCGCGCGCGCCCAGGCGCAGATCGCATCGAGTTCGGCCGGCGGGATCGAGGTGCCGGTCGGGTTGGACGGCGTGGCGACGATGACGCCGCGGGTCTCGTCGCGCCAGTGCGAGCGCACCAGGTCGATGTCGAGCTGGTAGCGCGTCGCCGCGGTCGTTGGTACCAGCCGGACGTTGGCGCCGAAGCCGGCCATGAACTGGCGGTTGCAGGGATACGAGGGATCGCCGACCAGCACGTCGTCGCCGGCATCGACCAGCGCCGCGGCGGCCAGCAGCAAGGCGGCCGACGCGCCGGCGGTGACGACGATGCGGCCGGGGTCGATCGAGACGCCATGGCGGTCGCGGTAGAAGCCGGAGATCGCTTCGCGCAGCGCCGGCAGGCCGAGGGCGCCGGTGTAGCCGAGCGGGGCCGAATCGACGGTGTCGTGCAGCGCCTGCAGCACCGCCGGCGGCGCGCCTTCGTCGGGCTCGCCGATGTTGAGCTTGATGACGCGATGGCCCTGGGCCTCGAGCTCGGCGGCGCGCTTGCCGACCTCCATGGCGAAGAACGGAGCGATGGACTGGGCGCGCTGGGAGATCTTCATCGGGTTGGCAGGCAGGGCGGGAGGCCCCGTCATGATCGCGCGCGGACGCAGCGCATGCCAGTGCGGGCCGGCAAATGCGAGAGCCCCTATCTGTTTTCCGATGCCGGGCGTGCTTGCCGCCCGACACCACCATGGGGCCTTCGGATTGCCCGCGTCAGGACGGACGGCTCGGCTCAGCGACGATTGAAATGCGCGACCAGGCGGTCGCCGAGCATCTGCAGCACCTGTACCAGCACCAGCAGCGCGACCACGGTGACCACCGCGACATCGGTGCGCGAGCGCAGGTAACCGTCGCGGTAGGCCAGGTCGCCCAGTCCACCCGAACCGATCGCGCCGCCCATCGCGGTGAAACCGATCAGTGCGATCGTCGTCACCGTGGCGCCGGCGATCAGGCCGGGCAGCGCTTCGGGCAGCAGCACGCGGGTCACCAGCTGGCGCGTCGTCGCGCCCATCGCCAGTGTCGCCTCGATGATGCCGCGGTCGATCTCGCGCAATGACGTTTCCACCAGGCGCGCATAGAACGGCGCCGCGCCGATGACCAGCGGCAGGATCGCGCCGCGCACGCCCAGCGAGGTGCCCATCATCTTCAGCGTCAGCGGGATCAGCACGATCATCAGGATGATGAAAGGCACCGAGCGCAACAGGTTCACCAGCAGCGCCATCACGCCGTACAGCGCCGGCCGTGCGTGCAGCTGGCGCGGGCCGGTCAGGAACAGCAGCACGCCCAGCGGCAGGCCGATCAACAGCGTCAGCGGCAGCGAGCCACCGAGCATCAGCAGGGTGTCGACGGTGGCGCTGCCGATCTCCGACCACTTGCCGGCATCGAGGTTCGGGAGCCAGGTCGCAAGCGTGCCGCTCATGAACGCAGTCTCATCGTTGCATGCTCATCGTGACAACTCCTCGACATGCACGCCGGCTTCGACGAAGCGCGCGACCGCGCGATCGGCATCGCCGACCAGGGCCAGCGTCAACTGGCCGTAGGGCAGCTGCTTGATGCGGTCGATGCGGCCGGCGAGGATCGTGTAGTCGATGCCGGTATCGCGCGCGACGCGGCCGAGCAGCGGCTGCCAGGTGTCGGCGCCGGTGAACGTCAGCCGCAGCAGGCGCCCTTCGACATGCGCCATGTCGTCATGCAGCACGCCATCGTCGATGGCTTCGGATTCGGCGACGAAGCGGCGCGTGGTCGGATGCCGCGGATGCAGGAAGACGTCCGAGACCGGGCCCATCTCGACCAGGTGGCCCGCATCGAGCACTGCGACGCGGTCGCAGACGCGACGGATCACGTCCATCTCGTGGGTGATCAGCACGATGGTCAGGCCGAGTTCGCGGTTGATGCCGTCGAGCAGTTGCAGCACCGAGGCGGTGGTCTGTGGATCGAGCGCGCTGGTGGCCTCGTCGCAGAGCAGGATCTTCGGGCCGGTCGCGAGTGCGCGGGCGACGCCGACGCGCTGCTTCTGGCCGCCGGACAGCTGCGCGGGGTATTTGTCGCGATGCGCTTCCAGGCCGACGCGGGCCAGCAGCTCGTCGGCGCGGGCGCGGGCCTGGACTTTCGGTGTGCCGGCCAGCAGCAGCGGGAATGCGATGTTGTCGAGGACGGTCTTCGATGACAGCAGGTTGAAGTGCTGGAAGATCATGCCGACGCGCCGGCGCAGCGCGCGCAGGCCGTCTCCATCCAGTGCGCCCAGCGCCTGGCCGTCGACGACCAGGCGGCCGCCGCTCGGGGTCTCCAGGCCGTTGATCAGCCGCAGCAGCGTGGACTTGCCGGCACCGGAATGGCCGATGATGCCGAACACTTCGCCGGCCCGGATCTCGAGGTCGAGCGGCTGCAGCGCGGCCACGTCGCGTCCGCCGACGCGGAACGACTTGTGGACCTGCTCGAAGGTGATCAAGGCATTGGACAAGGCGGCGGGATGTCACCGGGCGGGGTGCGCAGGTTATCAGGGAAGCCCCGGCGCTGGCCGTCGCGGTGATTCCATTGCGGACAACAGCAGGTTGCATCGGGGCAGGCGAGGAGCCAGCGGGCGGCTTTTCAGGCGGAAGTGACGCGCCGCCGGCGGTATCATGGCCGGCCGGTACCGCCGCGCGCGGCCGTTCTCCAATACAGCATTTCTCACAGACAGCAGATCGCAAAGGAGCACCCGTGGCAGTGAATCAGCAGCAGTTGGACCGGATCGCCTCGGGCAAGGGCTTCATCGCCGCGCTCGACCAGAGCGGCGGCAGTACGCCGAAGGCCCTCAGCCTGTATGGCGTGGAGCCCTCGGCCTACAGCAGCGATGCCGAGATGTTCGCGCTGGTCCATGGCATGCGCGCGCGCATCGTCACCAGCCCGGCCTTCAGTGGCGAGCGCGTGCTTGGCGCAATCCTGTTCGAGCGCACGCTCGACGACAGTTTCGGCGGCCAGGAGGCGGCGACCTACCTGTGGGAGACCAAGCAGGTCGTGCCCTTCCTGAAGATCGACAAGGGGCTCGAGGACGAGGCCAACGGCGTGCAGCTGTTGAAGCCGATCCCGGGCCTGTCCGAGCTGCTGGCCCGCGCCAAGGCCAAGGGTGTGTTCGGCACTAAGGAGCGTTCGGTCATCAAGGCCAACAACGCCGACGGCATCGCCGCCGTGCTCGACCAGCAGTTCGAGCTCGGCCAGCAGGTGCTCGACGCCGGCCTGGTGCCGATCATCGAGCCGGAAGTGGACATCAAGTCCGCCGACAAGGCCGCGATCGAGGTCACGCTGAAGCAGGGCCTGCTGGCGCGCCTGGACCAGGTCGATCCCAAGACCCCGGTCATCCTCAAGCTGACCCTGCCCGATGTCGACGGCGACTTCGCCGAGCTGGTCGCGCACCCGTCGGTGCTCAAGGTCGTCGCGCTGTCGGGCGGCTACAGCCGCGACGATGCCAACGCCAGGCTGGCCCGGAACCCCGGCGTGGTCGCCAGCTTCAGCCGCGCGCTGACCGAGGGCCTGAGCGCGCAGCAGAGCGACGAGGACTTCAACCAGCGCCTCGACGCCGGCATCGAATCGATCTACCGCGCGTCGATCGCCTGATCTGGCGAGCGCCTTCCCGCCCCGGCCGCGATGTGCCGGGGCCTGGAGCCCGGGGCGCGCCCCGGCGTCGCAAACCCAGCGCCGCAAGCCCCAGCGCCTTAAATTCGGTTCTTCACCCAACTGCGGGGAAGCATGCACATGCAGTGCGCGTCATGACCGCCGCGGGGAAAGTTCTTCGGTGCGTGCTTGATCGGTCGAAGACCTCGGCCCATCCGGCACCGCGGCACGGGCTGATCGAGCCGGGCAGCAATCCCGGACGGGGCGACGCGGTCTCCGCAGCCGACAACGTGTCTGCTTTTTCTGAGGTGGGAGACGAGAAAAGGCTTCAAAAGCCGGTTCATTGGTTCTGGATCCACAGTGGTCGCGGGCTCCGGCTGCTCTCCCCTCGGTCAGGGCATCCTGCCCTGACTCGGGCGCACGCCATCCATGACGTGCTCGACGCAGCCTCCGCCCGCGACCACTGCCTCGCGCGTCACGATCAGGGTGTCGGGAGCGTTCTCGACGCATGCCCTCAACCGTCGAAGACATCAGTCCGCCGGCCGGGGCGATGTGGGTTACGAAGCCGATGACGCCTGCTGCTCGGCACACACGGACACGCACATGGGAGAAGAACCTTAAATTCAGCGCCGCAACAGGCGCAACGGCGGGAACGCGCGCTGCACGCAGTCCAGGCGCTCGCAGACCTTGCAGCCCGGGCCGATCGGGGTCGCGTTGCCGGGATCGTGCAGGTCCAGCCCGCGCGAGTAGACCAGGCGCTCGGCGTGGCGCAGCTCGCAGCCCAGGCTGACCGCGAAGGTCTTGCGGCGTTGGCCGTGGCCGATCGGGCCGCTCTCGACCTGTCGTGCCAGCCAGAAGTGGCTGCGGCCGTCGGGCATGCGCGCGACCTGGGTCAGGACGCGTCCGGGCTGGTTGAAGGCCTCGTAGACGATCCACAGCGGGCACGAACCGCCGACATGCGAGAAGTGGAAGTCGGTCGCCGAGTGGCGCTTGGACACATTGCCGGCGCGGTCGACGCGCACGAAGAAGAACGGCAGCCCCGGCCGGCCGTGGCGATGCAGGGTGCTCAGGCGGTGGCAGACCGCTTCGAAACCGACGCCGAAATGGTGCGCCAGCCAGTCGATGTCG
The DNA here is from genome assembly GCF_054902115.1 of Luteimonas sp. RIT-PG2_3. Taxonomy (NCBI): domain Bacteria; kingdom Pseudomonadati; phylum Pseudomonadota; class Gammaproteobacteria; order Lysobacterales; family Lysobacteraceae; genus Luteimonas; species Luteimonas sp. RIT-PG2_3. Next base: position 11,306 of record NZ_JBUBPF010000021.1, read on the forward strand.
TAGCGACGCTGTTCGGCGGCCTCCAGGAACAGGCCGTAGGGCATCACCAGCGCGGCGGCGAAGTAGTTGGACAGGCCGATCCGCGCCTGCGCGATGCGTTCGGCCTGCAGGTGGCCGCCGTCGTGGAAACCGGCATCGGCGATCAGCTGGTCGATCAGGCCCCGATGTTCCAGCAGGGCCAGTTGCGCGGCCATCTGGAAGGCCTGCTGGCCGGGCTGCTGGTAACCGGGCAGCGACAGCGTGCGGCTGGGGGCATCGAAATGGCGCTTGCCGTCGAGGTCGTCGATCAGCACCACATGCACGCCATGCGCATCGAGCAGGCGCTGGCGCAGCCGCGGCGCGACCTGGCCGGCGCTGAGACCCTGGGCGTGGAAGGTGGCCTCGGCGATATCGTCGAGTTCGGCGACATGGTTGCGCCGGCGGTTGAAGTAATCGCGGACCGGGTCGCCGTCGGGCCCGGCCAGTTCGGCATCGCCGAGGTGGGTGGCCATCAGGTCGGCGCGTTCGCGGGTCGCGCGCTGTTGCCGCTGCAGGTCCAGCAGCAGGCGGGCGACCTCGGGCAGGCGTCCGGCCAGCAGGTCCAGGCCGGCCAGCGGGGTGCCGGTATGCCCGAGCTCGGCCAGCGCCTCGCGCAGTTCGCCGACCAGGGCGGCGGGATCGTCGTCGTCGAACAGCCCCGGCTGCAGGCCCAGCGCCTGTTCCAGGCGGGCCTGCACCGGGAGCGTCAGGGGGCGCTGGTTGCGCTCGATCTGGTTCAGGTAGCTCGGTGAAATGGCCAGCGCCTGCGCCAGCGTGGCCTGGTTCCAGCCGCGCTGTTCGCGCAGCCGTTGCAGCCGGGGTCCGATATAGCGCTTGGCGCGTGGCATGGCGGGATGATCTTCGCAAGCTTCGCAGGAATGTCGCAAATGTTCGCACGATTAACCGCTTGGCGCAGGCCGGGCCGTCATCGAATTTGCGAATAATGCGAATCCCTTTATCGCATCCGAGGTCCAGGCATGTCTTCCGCACTCCCCCAGGTCCCGTTGTTGATCAACGGCGAATTCGTGCAGTCGAAGACCGCCGAGTGGCGCGATGTCGTCAATCCGGCGACCCAGCAGGTGCTGGCGCGGGTGCCGTTCGCGACCCCGGCCGAGGTCGATGCCGCCGTCGCCGCCGCGCAGGCCGCGTTCAAGACCTGGCGCAAGACGCCGATCGGCACGCGCGCCCGGATCTTCCTGAAGTACCAGCAGCTGATCCGCGAGAACATGGCCGAGCTGGCCGCGATCCTGACCTCCGAGCAGGGCAAGACCCTGCCCGATGCCGAGGGCGACGTGTTCCGTGGCCTCGAGGTCGTCGAGCATGCCGCGGCGATCGGCAACCTGCAGCTCGGCGAGTTGGCCAACAACGTCGCCAATGGCGTCGACACCTACACCCTGCTGCAGCCGCTCGGCGTCTGCGCCGGCATCACCCCGTTCAACTTCCCGGCGATGATCCCGCTGTGGATGTTCCCGATGGCGATCGCGACCGGCAACACCTTCGTGCTCAAGCCGTCCGAGCAGGATCCGCTGGTGACGATGCGCCTGGTCGAACTGGCGCTGGAAGCGGGCATCCCGAAGGGCGTGTTGAACGTCGTGCATGGTGGTCCCGACGTGGTCAACGCGATCTGCGACCACGCCGACATCAAGGCAGTGTCGTTCGTCGGTTCGACCAGGGTCGGCACCCACGTCTACAACCGCGCCTCGCTGGCCGGCAAGCGCGTGCAATGCATGATGGGCGCGAAGAACCACGCCGTCGTGCTGCCCGACGCCAACAAGGAACAGACCCTCAACGCGATGGCCGGCGCAGCGTTCGGCGCCGCCGGGCAGCGCTGCATGGCCGCGTCGACCGCGGTGCTGGTCGGCGACGCGCAGGGCTGGATCCCCGAACTGGTCGCCAAGGCGCGCACGCTGAAGGTCAATGGCGGCACCGAGGCCGGCACCGATGTCGGCCCGGTGATTTCCTGTGCCGCGCGCGAACGCGTCGAGGCGCTGATCGCGTCGGGCATCGAACAGGGCGCCACGCTGGAACTCGACGGCCGCAACCCGACGCTGTCGGGCGACTACCAGAAGGGCAACTTCGTCGGCCCGACGATCTTCTCGGGCGTCAAGCCGGGCATGCGCATCTACGACGAGGAAATCTTCGGGCCGGTGCTGGTGATCCTGGCGGTCGACACGCTGGACGAGGCCATCGAACTGATCAATGCCAATCCCAATGGCAATGGCACCGCGCTGTTCACGCAGTCGGGCGCGGCCGCGCGTCGCTTCCAGGAAGACATCGACATCGGCCAGGTCGGCATCAACGTGCCGATCCCGGTGCCGGTGCCGCTGTTCTCGTTCACCGGTTCGCGCGCGTCCAAGCTCGGCGACCTCGGCCCGTACGGCAAGCAGGTGGTGATGTTCTACACGCAGACCAAGACCGTGACCGCGCGCTGGTTCGACGACGAGACGCTGGGCCATGGCGTCAACACCACGATCAGCCTGAAGTGAGCGCGCCCGACATGATCGATGCCACCACCGGGCTGACCGAAGAGCAGGCGGCGTACCGCGAGGCCGCGCGCGATTTCGCACAGGCCGAACTGGCGCCGCATGCCGCACGCTGGGATGCCGAAGGCATCTTTCCGAAGGACGTCGTGCAGAAGTCCGGCGAGCTCGGCTTCTGCGGGCTGTACACGCCCGAGCGTGCCGGCGGCTCCGGCCTGACCCGGCTGGACGCGGCGCTGGTGTTCGAGGAACTCGCCGCCGTCGATCCTTCGACCGGCGCCTACGTCACCATCCACAACATGGCGACATGGATGCTGGCGACGTGGGCCACCGACGCTGTCCGCGAGGCCTGGGCGCCGGCGATGGCGGCCGGGCAGAAGCTCGGTTCGTACTGCCTGACCGAACCGGGTTCGGGTTCGGATGCGGCGTCGCTGAAGACGCGCGCGGTGCGCGATGGCGACCACTACGTCATCAACGGCAGCAAGGCCTTCATCTCCGGCGCCGGCGCGACCGACATGCTGATCGTCATGGCGCGGACCGGCGGCGAAGGCGCGCGCGGCATCAGCGCGTTCGCGGTGCCGGCCGACCTGCCGGGCATCACCTATGGCCGCAAGGAAGAAAAGATGGGCTGGAACAGCCAGCCCACGCGTGGCGTCAGCTTCGAAGGCGTGCGCGTGCCGGCCGATCACCTGCTCGGGCAGGAAGGCGAAGGCTTCAAGATCGCGATGAAGGGCCTCGATGGCGGCCGCATCAACATCGCCGCCTGCTCGCTGGGCGCGGCCCAGGGCGCGCTGGACGCGGCACGCCGCTACATGCGCGAGCGCCGCCAGTTCGGCAAGGCGCTGGCCGAGTTCCAGGCGCTGCAATTCAAGCTCGCCGACATGGCCACGCAACTGGTCGCCGCGCGGCAGATGGTGCACACCGCGGCGCGCAAGCTCGATGCCGGCAGCAGCGACGCCAGCGTCTGGTGTGCGATGGCCAAGCGCTTCGCCACCGACGCCGGCTTTGCGATCTGCAACGATGCGCTGCAGTTGCATGGCGGCTATGGTTACATCCGCGAGTATCCGGTCGAGCGCCTGCTGCGCGACAGCCGCGTCCACCAGATCCTCGAAGGCACCAACGAGATCATGCGCGTGATCATCGCGCGCCACCTGCTGAACACCGAAGAGGAACTGCGATGAGCGCTGCCGCGAGGGGCGATGATGTGACCGGCGACGATGCCAAGGGCGACTACCGCCGCCGCGACTGGACCGGCCTGACGCTGGAGATCGACGGCCACACCGCGATCGTCACGCTGGCCAATCCGCCGGCCAATACCTGGACCGTGCACAGCCTGTCGGCACTGCGCGACCTGGTGCGCGCGCTGGAGGGCGATCACGACATCTACGCGCTGGTGATCATCGGCGAAGGCGAGAAGTTCTTCTGCGCCGGTGCCGACCTCAAGCAATTCGCCGATGGCGACAAGGCCGTCGCGCGCGAGGCCGCCAAGCGTTTCGGCGCCGCCTTCGAAACGCTCAGCGCATTCCGCGGCGTCAGCATCGCCGCGATCAACGGCTATGCGATGGGTGGCGGCCTGGAATGCGCATTGGCCTGCGACCTGCGCATCGCCGAAACGCATGCGCAGATGGCGTTGCCGGAAGCCACGGTCGGCCTGCTGCCCTGCGCCGGCGGCACCCAGAACCTGCCGCGCCTGGTCGGCGAAGGCTGGGCCAAGCGGATGATCCTGCTCGGCGAACGCGTCGACGCCGACACCGCGCTGCGGATCGGCCTGGTCGAAGACGTCGTCGGCAAAGGCGAGGCACGGGCACGCGCGCTGGAATGGGCGGCCAAGGCCGCCAGGCAGAGCCCGACCAGCATCGCCGCCTGCAAGGCGCTGGTGCAGGCTACGCGCACGCAATCGCATGCGACCGCCCTGGTCAGCGAACGCGAGGCCTTCGTCGACCTGTTCGACAGCGCCGACCAGACCGAAGGCGTGCAGGCCTTCCTCGAAAAGCGCGCACCGTCCTGGAAGAACGCATGAGCCAGGCCACGCCGTCGTCGACCGACATCGCGCCCGTTGCCGAGCCGGACGCACCGGTGCTGTTCGCCGAGCATGAAGCCGGCGGCGGCCGTCGCATCGGCATCGCCACGCTCAACGCGCCGCGCACGCTCAACGGATTCTCGCTGGAGATGGCGCGGCTGCTCGATGCGCACCTGCTCGCGTGGGCCGCGGATCCGGCGATCGCGCTCGTCGTACTGCAGGGCGCGGGCGAGAAGGCCTTCTGTGCCGGCGGCGATCTGCATGCGCTGTACGCGAGCATGCGTGCGTACAGCGAGGCAGGCCGCAGCGATCCGCTCGACAACGCGCATGCCGCGGCGTTCTTCGAAACCGAATATCGCCTGGATCATCGGATCCATCGTTACGCCAAGCCGATCCTGTGCTGGGGCCATGGCATCGTCATGGGCGGCGGCATCGGCCTGATGGCGGGTGCCAGCCATCGCGTGGTCAGCGAACGTTCGAAGCTGGCGTTTCCCGAGATCAGCGTCGGCCTGTTCCCCGACGTCGGCGGCAGCTGGCTGCTGCAGCGCGTGCCCGATCGCACCGGCCTGTTCCTCGCGCTGACCGGTGCGCCACTGAATGCCGGCGACGCGATCCACGCCGGCCTGGCCGACGTGCATGTGCCCGAGGCCAGCCGCGATGCGGTGTTCGATGCGTTGCGCGCCGAAGCCTGGTCCGGCGACGACACGCAGACGGGCGCGCAGTTGAGCGCAGTGCTGGCGCGCTTCGCGTCGCCGGCCGCGGCGGGACCGCTGCGCGAACATGCCGACCTGCTGGCATCGACCTGCGCGCACGACGACCTCGACGCGATCGTCTCGGCGATCGCGCGGATCGATGCGCGCGACGACCGCTGGCTGCAATCCGCGCAGGCGACCCTGGCCGCGGGTGCGCCGGGCTCGGCGCGGCTGGGCTTCGAACTGCAGCGGCATGCCGCGACCTTGTCGTTGGCCGAGACCTTCCGGCTGGAATTCATCGTCGCCCTGCATTGCGCCGCACATGGCGATTTCGCCGAGGGCATCCGCGCCCTGCTGATCGACAAGGACCGCACGCCGCATTGGCAGCCGGCAACGCTGGCAGCTGCCAGTGCCGCCTGGGCGGCGCCGTTCTTCACCCCGCCGCATTGGCCACGCGGACAGCATCCGCTGGCGGATCTGTCGTAGGCGCGACCATCCGCGCGATGACGCATCCCGACACCGCATGACCGAGGCCACGGCGGCGTCTACGGCCGCAACCCCTATCCCCATCCACACGGAGACACCAGCATGAGCCGCATCGCTTTCATCGGTCTGGGCAATATGGGCGGGCCGATGGCCGCCAACCTCGTCAAGGCCGGCCACGTGCTGCAGGTGTTCGACCTCAGCGCCGCTGCGCTCGATGCCGCACGTGCTGCCGGCGCCGGCGTGGCCGCGAGTGCGTCCGCCGCCGTTGCCGATGCCGAGGTGGTGATCTCGATGCTGCCCGCAAGCCGGCACGTCGAAGGCCTGTATCTCGGCGAGGCCGGCCTGTTGCCGGCGATCACGACGGGCGCCCTGGTCATCGACTGCAGCACCATTGCGCCGGCATCGGCCAAGAAGGTCGCCGACGCCGCCGCCGCGCGCGGGTTGCAGATGATCGATGCGCCGGTCTCTGGCGGTACCGCTGGCGCTGCGGCCGGCACACTGACCTTCATCGTCGGTGGCGACGCGGCGGCGCTGGAGCGCGCGCGGCCGGTGCTTGAGGCGATGGGACGCAACATCTTCCACGTCGGCGCCAACGGTGCCGGCCAGGTCGCCAAGCTGTGCAACAACATGGCGCTGGGCGTGATCATGGCGGTGACCGGCGAGGCGATCTCGCTGGGCGTGGCGCATGGCCTGGATCCCAAGGTGCTGTCGCAGATGATGGCGGTCAGCACCAGCCGCAGTTGGGCGACCGAAGTCTGCAATCCCTGGCCCGACGTGCTCGAAAACGCGCCGGCGTCGCGCGGTTACAGTGGCGGCTTCGGCAACGACCTGATGCTCAAGGATCTCGGCCTGGCGGCCGAGGCCGCGATGGGCGTGGGCGCGTCGATTCCGCTCGGCGAACTGGCGCGCAACCTGTACGCGATGAACAGCCAGCAGGGCCACGGCGGCCTCGACTTCTCCAGCGTGGTCAAGCTGTTCAATCGCGAAGGCTGAGTCGCGCGGCCCGGCGTGGCCGGCACCGGCCGATCACGCCTCCGGCGCGCGCGACCAGGACGGGAACGGATCGGCCAGCCCCCTCCATGCCTGCGGCCCCATCGCCATGTCGGCATCGTCGAGCAGACAGGCATCGAGCAAGGTGGTCGTCGCGGCCTGGTCCAGCCCGATGCCGATGATCGCAAGCTCCTGGCGCCGGTCGCCCCAGAGCGGATGCCAGATCCGGTGCAGTGCGCGATAGCCGCTGTCGTCTTCATTGCCGTTGTCGAGATGGCCGTCGCCAGCGGTGTCTGCAGCCGGGGCCATGGGCTGCGACGTGCGATTCGCGGTGGCCGGTCAGCCTCAAGCCCGCCGCCCGCTCAGAATCGCCGGGCGGCCAGAAGCCGGATGCTAACGGTCAGCGACGATTTTTAGCGGCAAATTCGGCGAAGATCGCCAGCGTTTCGCGACTGACATGGTGCTCGATGCCTTCCGAGTCGCGGCGGGCGATGTCCTCGGGGACGCCCAGGGCCAGCAGGAATTCCTCGACCGTGCGATGCCGTTCGCGACTGGCGCTGGCGAGCGCTTCGCCCGCTTCGGTCAGGAACACGCCGCGATACGGTCGCTGCACGACCAGACCGTCGCGTGCCAGCCGCTTCAGCGTCCGTGCCACGGTCGGCTGGGCGACACCGAGCCGCGCCGCGATATCGACCTGGCGGGCCTCGCCGCCATCGACGATCAGGTCCGAGATCAGCTCGACATAGTCCTCGGTCAGCTCCAGACGGTGGGCATTGCGGACCTGCCGGAAGCTCTCGACCTGGATTTCGGCCTCGACCAACGGCGGCGCCTTCGCGGCCCGGCTGCGTCCAGTGGATGGGGTCTTCGACATTCCGCTCGTGTTCGTGGCAACTGCGCCGAGGCCGCCATTGTCGCCAATCCAGGCACATCCCGCATCGAAAGTGGAGAGTTCACTCACAAACTAAGGATGTGATTAACGGTATAGCATTTGCTATATTGACGCTCGGCAACGGCTGCGAAGCCGGCGCCCGAGCCACGTGGACGCCTGCCGATGCCGTTGTCGCAGCGGCGCGGCCACGCCAGCCGAGCCGGGCAGCTGCGGCATGGCGCCGCCGCACCCGATGTCGATCGAAGGAGAATGACGATGACCGCAACGCATATCCGCGGTGTCCTTCCGCGCTGGCGAAACGCGCTGGCGATGCTCGCGACGCTGGCGCTCGTGTTGGTGCTTGCTGCATGTCGCGCCCCCGCACCCACCGGGCCCGACACGGCCGGCGATGCCACCGCGAAGACGCCGTTCAAGGTCGTCACCACGTTCACCGTGATCGCCGACATCGCGCGCAATGTCGCCGGCGACGCCGCCGTGGTCGAGTCGATCACCAAACCCGATGCCGAGATCCACAACTACCAGCCCACGCCCGGCGACCTCGCGCGTGCGCAGGGCGCGCAGCTGATCCTGTGGAACGGGCTCAATCTCGAACGCTGGTTCGAGCAGTTCTTCAGCCGTCTCGACAAGGTGCCCAGTGTCGTCGTCAGCGATGGCGTCGCCCCGATGGGGATTTCCGAAGGGCCGTACACCGGCAAGCCGAACCCACATGCCTGGATGTCGCCGAGCGCGGCGCGCATCTACGTCGACAACATCCGTGACGCGCTGGTCGCGCACGACCCGGACAACGCCGCGGTCTATCGCGCCAACGCCGAGGCCTACAAGCAGAAGATCGACGCCACGTTCGCGCCGATCCGCGCGCGCCTGGCCGCGCTGCCGCCCACGCGGCGCTGGCTGGTCACCAGCGAAGGCGCCTTCAGTTACCTGGCGCGCGACTTCGGCCTGAAGGAGCTGTACCTGTGGCCGATCAATGCCGACCAGCAGGGCACGCCGCAGCAGGTGCGCAAGGTCATCGACACGATGCGCGCCGAGCAGATCGGCGTGGTCTTCAGCGAGAGCACGGTCTCGGCATCGCCGGCCAGGCAGGTCGCGCAGGAAACCGGCGCGCGTTACGGCGGCGTGCTCTATGTCGACTCGCTGAGCGGACCGGACGGCGAGGTGCCGACCTACCTGGACTTGCTGCGCGTCACCGCGGAACGCATCGCCACGGGGCTGGAGCAGTGAGCACGGTCGCCGCTCCCGACGTGACTGCCGCCGCCGATGCGTTGCTCGGCCTCGACGTCCACGACGCCACGGTCGTCTACCGCAATGGCCATACCGGACTGGAGCAGGCCAGCTTCAGCATCCCGCAGGGCTCGATCACAGCGCTGGTCGGCATTAACGGCAGCGGCAAGTCGACGCTGTTCCGCGCGATCATGGGACTGGCGCGCCTGTCCAGCGGAAGCATCCGCGTGCTCGGCAAGCCGGTGCCGGTCGCGCTGAAGGCCAATCTGGTCGCCTACGTGCCGCAGAGCGAGGACGTCGACTGGAACTTCCCGGTGCTGGTCGAGGACGTGGTGATGATGGGCCGGCAGGGGCGCATGGGCCCGCTGCGGATCGCCTCGCGCGCCGATCGCGAAGCGGTCGACATTGCGCTGCGGCGCGTCGACATGCTCGCGTTGCGCAAGCGCCAGATCGGCGAGCTGTCCGGTGGCCAGAAGAAGCGGGCGTTCCTGGCGCGCGCGCTGGCCCAGGACAGTCGCGTGATCCTGCTCGACGAGCCGTTCACCGGCGTCGACGTCACCACCGAGGACGCGATCATCGGCCTGCTGCGCGACCTGCGCGATGAAGGCCGCGTCATGCTGGTGTCGACCCACAACCTGGGCAGCGTGCCGGAATTCTGCGACCGCACCGTGCTGCTCGACCGCACCGTGCTGGCCTGTGGACCGACCGCCGAGGTGTTCACGCGCGACAACCTGGAGCGCACCTTTGGCGGCGTGCTGCGGCATTTCAGTTTCGGCGACAGCGGCCATCGCGGCATCGGCGCGCTGGGCATCCTGACCGACGACGAGCGGCCGCTGATCCTGGTGGAAGGCCGGCCGACCGCGCGTGCGACGGAAGAGCCGCATCCATGACCTTGCTGCTGCAGCCGTTCGAGTACGCGTACATGCTCAACGCGATCTGGGTCTGCGCGCTGGTCGGCGGCGTCTGCGCGTTCCTGTCGGCGTTCCTGATGCTGAAGGGCTGGTCGCTGATCGGCGATGCCTTGTCGCATTCGATCGTGCCCGGCGTCGCCGGTGCCTACATGCTCGGCCTGCCGTTCGCCCTCGGCGCGTTCTTCGCCGGCGGGCTCGCGGCCGCGGCGATGATGTTCCTCAACCAGCGCACGCGGCTGCGCGAGGACGCGGTGATCGGGCTGATCTTCACGTCGTTCTTCGGGCTGGGCCTGTTCATGGTGTCGTTGTCGCCGACCGCGGTGAACGTGCAGACGATCGTGCTCGGCAACGTGCTGGCGATCACCCGCGAGGACACGCTGCAGCTGGCGCTGATCGGCGGCGTCACGCTGGCGGTGCTGCTGCTGCGCTGGAAGGACCTGATGGTGGTGTTCTTCGACGAAAGCCACGCCCGTTCGATCGGCCTGAATCCGGTGTGGCTCAAGGCGATGTTCTTTGCGCTGCTGTCGGCCTGCACGGTCGCGGCGCTGATGACGGTCGGTGCGTTCCTGGTCATCGCGATGGTGGTCACGCCGGGCGCGACCGCCTACCTGCTGACCGATCGCTTCCCGCGCCTGCTGGCGATCAGCGTCGCCATCGGCAGCCTGACCAGCCTGGTCGGTGCGTACCTGAGCTACTTCATCAATGGCGCGACCGGTGGCGTCATCGTCGTGCTGCAGACGCTGGTGTTCCTGCTGGCGTTCGTGTTCGCGCCGCGCCATGGCGTGCTGGCTTCGCGTCGGCGCGCGCGCCACGCCTCGGCATCGATCGCGTCGCCCGTGCCCGTGTCGCCAACCTCCGTGCCCCCGGCGGTGCAGCCATGATCGACGCGCTGCTGGCGCCGCTGCAGTTCGATTTCATGCGCACCGCGCTGCTGATCGCGGCGATGGTCGCGGTGCCGGCCGCGCTGCTGTCGTGCCTGCTAGTGCTCAAGGGCTGGGCATTGATGGGCGATGCGGTCTCGCACGCGGTGTTCCCGGGCGTGGTCGCGGCGTACCTGATCGGGCTGCCTTACGCGGTCGGTGCGTTCTGCGCCGGCATGGGCTGCGCGCTGGCGATCGGCTACCTGAAGGAAAACAGCCGGATCCGCCACGACACGCTGATGGGCGTGGTGTTCTCGGGCATGTTCGCGTTCGGGCTGGTGCTGTATGCCTGGGCCCGCAGCGACGTGCACCTGGACCACATCCTGTTCGGCGACCTGCTGGGCGTCGATGCGGGTGACCTGTGGCTGTCGGCGACGATCGCGGTCGTCGTGGTGCTGGCGATCGTCCTGCGCTGGCGCGACCTGCTGCTGCATGCCTTCGATCCGGTGCATGCCGCCAGCCTCGGCCTGCCGGTGCGCTGGCTGCACTACGGCCTGCTGGCGCTGCTGTCGCTGACGGTGGTCGGCGTGCTCAAGGCGGTCGGCCTGATCCTGGCGATCGCGATGCTGATCGCACCCGGTGCCATCGCGTTCCTGCTGACGCGCACGTTCCCGAGGATGCTGGTGGTCGCCAGCCTGGCATCGCTGCTGGCGTCGCTGGCCGGCGTCTACCTGAGCTTCTTCCTCGACAGCGCACCGGCGCCGACGATCGTGCTGCTGCTGACGCTGCTGTTCATTGCGGCGTTCGCGACCTCATCGTGGCGCGAGCATCGCCGGGACCGCAACCGGACTCGCGATGGGGCGCGCGACGGCAGCCGTGACGAGCGCGCGCGCGCGGCGACCGCCGACGCGCTCAGCGGAACACCACCGTCCGGTGGCCGTTGAGCAGGATGCGGTGCTCGACATGGCGGCGCACCGCGCGCGCCAGCACCTGCGACTCGATGTCGCTGCCGACGCGGACCAGGTCGCGCGGCGTCAGCGCATGATCCACGTGGGCGACGTCCTGTTCGATGATCGGGCCTTCGTCGAGATCCGAGGTCACGTAATGCGCAGTGGCGCCGATGATCTTGACCCCGCGCGCGTGCGCCTGGTGGTAGGGCTGCGCGCCCTTGAAGCTCGGGAGGAAGCTGTGGTGGATGTTGATCGCGCGGCCCGACAGCGCCGCGCATAGCGCCGGCGACAGAATCTGCATGTAACGCGCAAGCACCACCAGGTCGACCTGCTCGCGTTCGACCAGGGCCAGCAGCGCGGCTTCCTGTGCGACGCGGTTGTCGGCATTGACCGGCAGGTGATGGAAGGGCACGCCGTACGACGCGGTCAGCGTCGAGAACGTCTGGTGGTTGGAGGCGACCGCGACCAGATCGATCGGCAACTGCCGGCTGTGCGTGCGGAACAGCAGGTCGTTGAGGCAGTGCCCCTGCTTGCTGACCAGCACCAGCACGCGCGCGCGGCGGCGGGCGTCATGGATCTGCCAGTCCATCGCGTGCTGGTCGCCCAGCACGCCGAAGCGCGTGCGAAGGGTCTCGAGGATGTCGTCGCTGTCGTCGCCGTGAGGCGCTTCGAAATGCACGCGCAGGAAGAAGCGCCGGCTGTCTTCATCGCCGAACTGCTGGGCATCGACGATGTTGCAGCCGAACTGGAACAGCAGCTCGCTGACGCGATAGACGATGCCCGTGCGGTCCGGGCAGGAAAGGGTCAGGACGTGGTCGCTGGGCATCGGGCGATGATAGTGGATGGCGGTCCGCGCCGGCAGCCTGTCCAGGCCCGTGTTGCCGGGACGTGCGGCAGGCGGCAGGTGAGTGACTCGGAGCGGGTGGCAGCAAGCCGGCGCAGCGGCGGTCTTCTCAGCAGCAGGCGGCGCTGGCGATCTGCGTGGCGGCTACGGCCGCGGCGGTCGGTCCGGTCAATGGTTTACGCAGGAAACGACGGGCATGGCCGGTCGGGAAGTCGTCGAGCTGGCCGAACACCTGGAAGCCATGGCGCAGGTAGAAATCGCCGGCCTGCCAGTCGAACGAATCCAGGAACACGCCGCGCGCGCCTTGGGCCAGGGCCAGCGCCTCGGCATCGCGCAGCAGTTGCGAGCCGATGCCGGCGCGGCGGTGCGTCTCGGCGACCCACAGCACGTCAATCGACAACCAGCCCAGGTAGATGTCGCCGACCAGCCCGCCGACACGGTGGCCGTCGGCGTCGTGCGCGACCAGGTGCACCGGAACGAAGGCCATACCCGGGATCGCCTGGCGGTTGAACGCGCGCAGTTGCGCGCAGATCGCCTCGACGTCGTCGGCATTCGCGGACTGGATCCGGACCATGCGTGCCTCAGCCGGCGAACTTGGACTGCACGGCCTGGGTGATCTGCGGCGGCGACTGGAAGCCGGGCAGGCGCGCGACTTCGTCGCCATCCTTGAACAGCGCCAGCGTCGGGGTCTGGCGCAGGCCGAGGTCGCGGAAGAAATCCTCACCGACGATTTCCATCTTGACCTTCAGCAGTGCCACGTCGGCAGCGTCGGCCGTGCCGGCGAACTTGGCCAGCGACATGTCGAGCATCTTGCAGCCCGGGCAATCGTCCTTGTAGAAGTCCACCAGCAGGCGCGGGTGCGCGGCCAGGGCAGCGGCGTAGTCGTCAGGCGATGAGGCGTGCAGGGTCTGCATGGGCAATGGTCTCGGTGCAACTCAGGATGTGGTCGGTCCAGCGTTCGATCTTCAGCGCGTCCTGCGCGCCATGCGGCATCTGCTCGATCTCCAGCCGCGGATGGACCGTGCCGAAGAACGCGGCGATGCGCCGTGCCGCGCCGCAGTAGTACTCCATGCCCCACTGGGTCTCGCCGGTGCCGAACACTGCAAGGTGCTCGGGCTTGCCGACGGCGTCGACGAGGTCGGCGATGAAGCGCTTCATTTCCGGCGGCGTGCGCCCGCCGTTGTCGCTCCAACTGCCGAGCAAGTAGAGGTCGTGCTCGGCGCCTTGGGGACAGGCCTTGGCGAGCGTCTGGATGTCGGTATCGATCCAGGTCACCGCATGCCCCTGCGCCTCGCAGTGCGCGCGCACCGTCCGCGCGACATCGCGGGTGTTGCCGCTCAACGAGCTGTAGGCGATGAGGATGCGCATGGGGTCAATCCCCGGTTTCCAGAACCCGGATGGTGCTAGAGGTCATCAAACCCGTTGTCGGAGTTCGTCTTCTTGTACGACGCATTGCGCATCTCGAAGAAGTCGGTCTTGGTCTCGGTGAAGTTGTCGGCGTAGGCCTTGATCCACGGCATGACGTTTTCGTTCGAGCTGTCGTACAGCTTCTCGATGCCGAGCATGCCGGCCATCTTGTTGGCGCGGTACTTCACGTAGCGGATCATCTCGTCGACGTCGATGCCGTCGATGCCGTCCAGCACTTCTGCGGTCCACTGGGTCTCGAGCTCGATCGCATGCTCGAAGGCCTTGTGCACGTAGTCGGTCAGCTCGTCGCCCTGCAGCGACTGGTTCTCGCCGACGATGGCGCGGATCAGTTCGCTGATGAACTTGGAGTGCGCCAGCTCGTCGCGGTTGATGAAGCTGATGATCTTGCCGGTGCCGGTCATCCGGTTCTGGCGGACCAGGTTGTAGAAGTAAGCGAAGCCGGAATAGAAGTTGATGCCTTCCAGGATCGACGACTGGATCAGCGAGCGGATCAGCGTCTCGGCGGTGCGCTCGCGCATGAAGTCCTGGTAGGACTCCATGATCGGCGCGTTGCGCGCGATGATCGTCGGATGCGTGCGCGCGAGTTCGAACACGCGGTTCTGGTCGGCCAGGCCGGCGATCGAGGCCAGCACGTAGCTGTAGCTCTCGTTGTGGATCACTTCCTGCTGGCCGATGATCGCGGCATTGGCGTGCGCGGCCGGGTCGGTGATGTACTCGGCGACGTTGTAGATGAACCGCGTCTGCGGCGAATCGAGCGTCGCCAGCAGGCCGATGATCGAGTCGTAGGCGTTCTTCTCGCGTCCCGACAGCTCGCCGTAGCCGCGGGCGTCGCCCTTCATGTCGACCTCATCGGGGATCCAGAAGTTGGTCGAGAGCTCCTTGTACGCCCGGTAGAACGACGGGTACGGAATGTCGTTCCAGTTCAGGATACCGCTGGTCTGGCCGTTGATGATGCCGGTCGAGCGGTTCGGGTGGCGGGGCTCAAGGATCTTGATGCGGTCGAGCGGGGTGGCCATGTCGTCTTGGGTTTCCGGATGAAGAGAAGCAACGGAACAGGGAGGGCGCGTCGCGAAACAATCGGTGGGTGCCAATGCACGCGATGCTGGTCAGCACGTTCCGTGACATCTCGAAAAATGAATCCGACCTCTTATCCCCTTTTCCCTTTCCTGCGAAGGAGTCCTGCGGGTGAAAAGCCCCCCTGAGTCAGGGGGGGCGCGCCGCAGGCGCGGGGGTGTGGAGGCCGGTGATGCAGGGTCCACGGTTCGCTGGGCGAACCGTGGAAGCGACAGCGCGAATGCGATGTCAGCTACTGCACCACTCGCATTCGCTGATGTCGATGTCGTTGGAGCGCACGTAGTAGGTCGTCTTCAGGCCTTCTTTCCACGCGGTCATGTGCAGGTCGAGCAGGGTGCTGGCCCGGATCGTGCTGGGGACGTAGAAGTTGAAGCTGATCGACTGGTCGACGTGGCGCTGGCGACGCGCGTTCTGGCGCACGCTGGCGAACTGGTCGACGTGGTAGGCGCCCTTCTCGTAGAACGGATAGGTTTCCAGCGACAGGCCGGGTGCGGCGACCGGACGACGGAAGTCCTTCTTCTCTTCGTAGTAGAACGCGCTGTAGATCGGATCGATCGACGCGGTCGAGCCGGCGATCTGCGCGGTGCTCATGTTCGGGGCGACTGCCATCAGCCACGCGTTGCGCATGCCGTTGACGCCGACCTGGGCCGCGAGGTCCAGCCACTGCGCGCTGTTGTAGCCGCGGGCGCGGAAGTACTCGCCGTTCTGCCAGTCGCTGCCACGGAACACGCTGTAGGTGCCCTTTTCCTTGGCCAGCGACATGCTCGCCTGGATGGTCAGGAAGTTGATGCGCTCGTACAGCTCGTCGCTGTAGTCCTCGGCTTCGCGGGCATTCCACTGGATGCCCTTCTGCGCCAGCAGGTGGTGCCAGCCGAACGTGCCCAGGCCGATCGCGCGGTACTTCTGGTTGGTGATCGTCGCCTGCGGGACCGGCAGCTCGTTGAGGTCGATGACGTTGTCGAGCATGCGCACCTGGATCGGGATCAGCCGCTCCAGGATGTCGGGCGCGAGCAGGTCGGGCTGCGCGGTGACCGCGCGGCCGAGGTTGATCGACGACAGGTTGCAGACGACGAAGTCGCCGGCCTTCTTGGTGGTGACGATCTGGTTGCCGCTGATGATCTCCTGCATCATCCGCGTCGGGCTCATGTTCTGCAGGATCTCGGTGCACAGGTTGCTGGAATAGACCATGCCCTCGTGCTTGTTCGGGTTCATCCGGTTGACTTCGTCCCGGTAGAACATGAACGGGTTGCCGGTCTCCAGCTGGCTGACCATGATGCGCTTGAAGATCTCGATCGCCTTGATGGTCTTGCGGCCGATGCGCTCGTCGGCGACGACTTCCTCGTACTTCTGGCGGAACGTGCCGTCGCCGCGCTTCTCGTCGTAGAAGTCCTGCAGGTACCAGCCCTTGATGCGCTTGACCTCGTGCGGATCGAACAGGTACCAGTCGCCACGGCGCTCGACGGCTTCCATGAACAGGTCGGGGATGCAGACCGAGGTGAACACGTCGTGCGCACGCAGGCGCTGGTCGCCGTTGTTCAAGCGCAGGTCGAGGAAGTTCTCGATGTCGCGGTGCCAGATGTCGAGGTAGACGGCGATCGCGCCCTTGCGCTGGCCGAGCTGGTCGACCGACACCGCGGTGTTGTTGAGCTGCTTGATCCACGGCACCACGCCGCCGGACGAATTGGACACGCCGCGGATCGCCGAGCCCGACGAACGCACGTAACCCAGGTAGGCGCCCACGCCGCCGCCGTGCTTGGACACGCGTGCCACGTCGGTGTTGGAGTCGTAGATGCCCTGCAGGCTGTCGTCGACGGTGTCGATGAAGCACGACGACAACTGGCCGCCGACCTTGCCGGCATTGGCCAGCGTCGGGGTCGCGACGGTCATGTAGAGGTTCGACAGCGCCCAGTACGCTTCGCGCACCAGCTGCATGCGGCGCTCGCGCGACTTCTCGCCGGCGGTGCGCTCGTGCTGCATCAGGTAGAGCGCGATCGTCAGCCAGCGTTCCTGCGGCAGTTCATAGACCGCGCGCGAGGTATCGGTGGCGAGGTAGCGCGTGGCCAGCAGGTACAGGCCGTTGTAGGCGAACAGCTTGTCGCGCTCGGGCTCGATCATGCGCCCGGCTTCTTCGAGTTCTTCCTTCGAGTAGTTCTTCAGGATGTCGATCGAGTAGACGTTGCGGTCGGCCAGGCTTTCCTGCAGGCCCACGTACGAGCCGTACTGCAGGCTGGCGTCGTAGAAGCGGTTGCGGCTGGCGCGCTTGTACAGGCGGCGCAGGTACAGGCGCGCGGCGAAGAATTCCCAGTCCGGCGCGGTCAGGTCGACGCGCGACTCGGCTTCGCGGATCAGGTGGTCGACCAGGTCGTCGGCGGTGACCGACTCCTTGCGTTCGATGAAGCCCAGCACGCCGCGCTTGTAGTCGGCGATGTCCAGGTGGGGGTATTCGGCATGGATCGAGTCGATCGCGCGCTCGAGGCGCGCGGCGTCGAACGGCATGCGGCGGTTGCCCGCCTCCTTGGTGATCCAGGTCGAGACGTCGGTATTGGCAGGGGTGTCTTGGATGAGCATCGTGTTGGCTTGGGGCGGCGACGGGATGGCGTCGTCGGAGTCGGCATCGCCGACATCAGGGGAAAGGGCGGATGTCACGGGGCTGGCGGCGGGCAAGGGCGAGGGCGGTCGCGTGTCTGCGGCGCTGGGCGCCTGGGTTCCGGCGGAAACTCCGGCAGATGCGGCGGCGTCGGGCTCGGAAACAGCGAGGGTGTCGTTGTGGGTCATGCGTCCTCCATGCAGATTGCACGCGGCCAGCCTGTTCCCCGCAGGCAGGGTCCGTTCGCGTGATTCGAGAGTCGAAGCTTGGTGTCGCAGGGCCTGCGACCGCCCCCGAAGGACCGGTCCCGTGCCCGCTTCACCAGCCATCTCCCCCCGGAGATTCCGCGGCCGGTACCGCGCGGTGTGCATACGCGCGGTTGTCGGCAGGTCTTCGGACTCGTGGACACGGCGACCGGCGTCGCCCCGGGGGCTTGCCTGTCGCCATCTAGTCGCTGCTTCCCGGCGCGTGGGCGCCAGTGCATCTCGCGACATCGTTTCCACCTACCGCTGCGGGGCAGTGTCGGAATGAGAGCGCTTACATGGTCATCTCGACCGTGGCTAGGCGCTCCGCACCGACTTCCCTTTTCATCCCGCGGTGTGTGGCCGCGGGAACCGACTGCCACAACATATCGTGGTCTGGGGAATTGTCAACGCCAAATGTTGTGGAACATCGACCCGTGGAACATTCCGGTAAAAGGTCTCATCCATGCCTCCGGCGAGCGTCTACGCGGCCTCGCGGCAGGTTGCCGGGCCGGTCGTGGCGGGGGCTGTCGAAGGCAGGAGGCGGACGTTCGGGAGCCCCGATCCGTGGGTGTTCGATCTCCTCTCCGGGTCCGGGCGCGGGCGATACG
>NZ_JBUBPF010000022.1:0-20880 GCF_054902115.1 Luteimonas sp. RIT-PG2_3
CGTGACATTATCAGGGAGCCTGATGTATACAGGTCGCCGCCGAGCGGGGCGGTCCCGCGCGGCCGGCAGCGGGAGCGGCAGACGTGGCGGCAGCGACAGGTACACCCCAGGCAGGCGGCATTGAACTGACCACCATGAGCCGGTTCCAGTGGATCGCGATCTCGGTCTGCGTGCTGCTGAACGTGCTCGACGGCTTCGACGTCATGGTCATGGCCTTCACCGCGTCGCATGTCGCCAACGAGTGGGGACTGTCGGGGGCCGAGATCGGGCTGACGCTCAGCGCCGGCTTGTTCGGCATGGCGGCCGGTTCGCTGTTCCTGGCGCCGCTGGCGGACCGCCACGGCCGTCGCGCGATCATCCTGCTGAGCATGGTCGTCATCACCGTTGGCATGTTCGCTTCGGCCTTCGCGCAGAGCGTGACCCAACTTGCGGCGCTGCGCGTGTTCACCGGGCTCGGCATCGGCGGCATGCTGGCCAGCGTCGGCGTCATCGCCGCCGAGTATTCGTCCGAACGCTACCGCAGCTTCTCGCTGGCGATGTATTCGATCGGCTATCCGATCGGCGCGACCATCGGTGGCGTGCTCGCGGTCTGGCTGATCGATGCCTGGGGCTGGCGTTCGGTCTTCATCGGCGGCGCGCTGGCCTCGCTGGCGGCGATCCCGGTGGTGCTGCGCTACCTGCCCGAATCGCTGGACTTCCTGGTGACGCGGCGACCGCGCGATGCGCTGCCGCGGCTCAACGCGCTGCTGTCGCGGATGCAGCTGCCGTGGCGCGAGGCCTTGCCGGAACCGGCGCAGGTCGTCGCCGGCGGACGCGGTGGCTATGCGCGGCTGTTCTCGCCGGCCCTGCTGCGCACCACGCTGCTGATCGCGCTGGCGTTCTTCATGCTGATGTTCGGCACCTACTTCGTGCTGAGCTGGACGCCGAAACTGCTGGTCGATGCCGGCATGTCGGCAGAGCAGGGCATCACCGGCGGCGTACTGCTGAACCTGGGCGGGATCGTCGGTGGCGGCCTGTTCGGCTGGCTGACCACGCGCCTGCGCTTGCGTCCGTTGATCGCGATGTTCCTGGTGGCGACCTCGGTCGCGCTGGCATTGTTCGGTTATGTCAGCGGCACGCTGGCGCTGGCCTTCGCGGTCGCGGTGATGATCGGCTTCGCGCTGTTCGGTTCGATGGCCGGCCTGTACGCGCTGGCGCCGACGGTCTACGACGCTTCGGTGCGCACGACCGGCCTGGGCTGGGCGATCGGCATCGGCCGCATCGGCGCGATCATCGCGCCGGCGATCGTCGGCGTGCTGATCGATGCCGGCTGGCACACCAGCCACCTGTACTACGTGTTCGCGCTGCCGCTGCTGGCGGCGGCGGGCGCGGTGCTGCTGATCCGGACAATCCCGGTGGCGCGCGCGGGCTGACGCGTCCAATGGCCTCGCGACGGCTCGCATGCCAGGCGCACAGTCGCCGCCGGGGCGATGTTGCAGTGCATGATTGATTATGTAAATAAGCCTTATATATTGCTGACGGCAGCCGGCGCCGACCCGGTCCCTGCACGTCAGGGTCCAGCTCATCCACGCGCCGGCGGCTCCCCTCCACATGCGGGCGTCGCGACGCCGCTCGCCGGCCGGCATGGCGGTGCAGCGCAAGCGGGCGACCGTGCCAACGGAAGCGCAAGTCCATGTCACAGAACCCCGCCACTGCCGACTACGTGGTCATCGGTGCAGGATCGGCCGGTGCGGTGATCGCCGCACGGCTGTCGGAAGACCCGACGCTGAAGGTCGTCGTCCTCGAAGCCGGCGGCATGGACAACCATCCGTTGCTGCGCATGCCGCTGGGGTTCCTGCGCGCGCTGCGCAATCCCGACCTGGTCTGGAACTACACCAGCGAACCCGAGCCGCATCTCAACGGCCGCCGGATCCCGCTGCCGCGCGGGCGCGTGCTGGGCGGCTCGTCGTCGATCAACGGCATGATGTACATGCGCGGGCATCCGCTGGACTACGACGAGTGGCGCGACCTGGGCTGCGAGGGCTGGGGCTTCGAGGACGTGCTGCCGTATTTCCGCAAGTCGGAAGGTTCGTGGCGCGAAGAAGACCGCTATCACTCCAAGCGCGGACCGATGAGCGTGGTGCCGGTCGAGACCGAGCGCCAGTTGCACCGGCCGCTGAAGGAGGCCGCGCAGGCGGCCGGGCACGGCTGCTCCGACGACATCGATGGCGACGTCAACGTCGGTTTTGCGCGTACCGATGTCAGCATCGACCGCCGTGGCCGTCGCGCCAGCACCGCGCGCGCGTTCCTGCGTCCGGCGATGGCGCGCCCCAACCTGACGGTACTGACGCGTGCGCAGACCATGCGCATCCTGGTCGAGAACGGCCGCGCGGTCGGCGTCGAGTACCGGCAGGACGGGCAGGTGCACGTGGTACGTGCCGAGCGCGAGGTGATCTGCTGCGGCGGCGCCTACAACTCGCCGCAGATGTTGATGCTGTCGGGCATCGGCCCGGCCGACCATCTGCGCGCCAAGGGCATCGCGCCGGTGGCGGACCTGCGCGGCGTCGGCCGCAACCTGCAGGAGCATCCGCGGATGATGCTGGGATACGAGGCGACGTCGCCGGTGACCCTGCTCAACGAGATGCGGCTGGACCGCGCGATCACGTCGGTGGCGCAGTGGTACTTCGCCGGCACCGGCCCGTTCGCCACGCAGATCAACAGCGGCAACCTGCTGCTGAAGACGCGGCCGGAACTGGAACGGCCGGACGTGCAGATCCTCGGCAATCCGATCCGCCTGGATGCCGAATTGTGGTTCCCGTTCTTCAAGCCGTCCAAGCCGCACAGCTTCTATGTGACGATCTGCCAGATGCGGCCCAAGAGCCGTGGCTGGCTGGAGCTGGACTCCAACGATCCGGCGGCGGCGCCACGGATCACCCTGAACCTGTTCTCCGAGCGCGAGGACTTCGAATGCATGCGCGCGGCGGTACGTGCGGCGCGCGAGGTGTACCGGAGCGAGCCGCAGGCGCGCCTGGTCGGGAGAGAAACGGTGCCCGGCGCCGATGTCCAGAGCGATGCCGAACTCGATGCCTCGATCCGGCAGTGGGCCGGGGTCACCCACCATCCGGTCGGCACCTGTCGCATGGGCGTCGGCGAGGAGGCCGTCGTCGATCCGCAGCTGCGGGTGCGCGGCGTCGCAGGATTGCGCGTCGCCGATGCCTCGATCATGCCGACCATCCCGGGCGCCAACACCAACGCGGCCTCGATCATGATCGGCGAGAAGGCCGCGGACCTGATCCGCGGCAGTTGAGCGGGCGTCGCCTGCGACCACGATCGCGCAGTGCGCCGCCGGTCAGGCCCCTGCCGGGGCGCTGCGTGTGCATTCAGCCCGGACGGGAAAGCGCGTCCGGCCGCCTGTCCGGCGGCTGGCAGGCAATGCCTGCGCAGCGCCGTGGCGGACGCGCACGAAGGGCCCGGATGGTCGACGCCCGACTATGTTGCGCTGCAGCTTGATCAAATAAGTGACAGGTATATAAAGGCCACTGATAAGCAATCCGGGTGGGCGCCGAAACAGGCACGATCCGGGTCTCCGTGACATCAGAAACGCATTGCCTCCGGGAGGGGTTCATGTCTGGTTTTCACCGTAGTGCCATCGGTAGCGGTCAGCGCCACCGTCTTTTGGTTTCCAAGCTCGGATGTGCCGTTGCGATGGCATTGTCCGCGTCGATGGCCTTCGCGCAGGACGCCACGCCGGCCGCTGCGCCCGCTGCTGCGCAGGACGCTTCGCGCTCGCAGCCGACGACGCTCGACGCCATCCAGGTGACCGCGCAATTCCGTTCGCAGAACATGCAGGAGACGCCGATCGCGATCTCCGCGCTGAGCGCCGAGATGATGGAGGCGCGCGGCCAGTTGAGCGTGCTCGACGTCGCGTCCGCCGCGCCCAACGTCAACATCAAGCCGGCGGTCGGCAACTTCGGCAGCGGCGCCGCCATTTCGATCCGCGGTGTCGGCCAGTACGACAGCAGCTTCGCGCTGGAGCCTGGTGTCGGCATCTACATCGATGACGTCTACCACCCGACGATCGCGGGTTCGGTGTTCGACCTTCTCGATCTCGAGCGCGTCGAAATCCTGCGCGGACCGCAGGGCACGCTGGCCGGCAAGAACTCGATCGGCGGCGCGATCAAACTGTATTCCCGCGTTCCCGACGACCAGCAGGGCGGCATGGTCGAAGCGACCGTCGGCTCGTTCGGCCGCATCGACCTGCGCAGCTCGGCGAATTTCGTGCTCAAGGAGAACGAACTGTTCATGCGCCTGTCCGGCGTGTCCAAGAAGCGCGAAGGCTTCGTGACCCGCTATGACTATGGCTGTCGGAATCCCGGCTCCGGCGTGCCGGCGGCCTCGGCGACCGGTGATTGCGTGATCGGCCATGAAGGCGGCGAGAACTACCAGGGCGTGCGCGCCGCGCTGCGCTGGGTCCCCAGCGACACTTTCGAAGCGAACTTCTCGCTGGATGCGTCCGACGTCGACAACGAAGCGCCGGGCACCGTGCTGCTGGCCGGTCCCGACAATCGTTTCCTCAACGTCGGTGACTTCGAGAACTACGCGACCTACCAGGGCAACGGCTGGTCGGCCAGCCCGACCAGCACGATGAAGTCGCGCGGTGCTTCCGCCAAGCTCGACTGGCGCCTCGGCGACGGCTACAGCCTGACCTCGATCACCTCGTACCGCGAGTACGAAGGTGATTGGGGCGTGGACATGGATCGCGGCCCGATCGCGTACTACACGCAGCAGTGGCGTGCCTGGAACCACACCTTCAGCCAGGAACTGCGCTTCAACGGCGCAGCGTTCGACGACCGCCTCGAGTACACGCTGGGCGGCTACTACTTCGACGCCACCTCGACGCTGGAGGGCGTCGCCGACATCCCGCGCCTGTTCGCCTACCACGAAGACCCGGCCGTCTCGAAGAGCAAGTCCGTGTTCGCGCATGCGATGTACAAGCTGTCGGACAAGTGGGAGCTCTCGGCGGGCGTGCGCTTCACCGACGAGTCGAAGGAATACACCTTCGTGCGCACCAATCCGGTGACCGGCCTGCCGGTCAACGCGATCAACGGCCAGGTCGGCTACTACGAAGGCGATCGCGTCGACTATCGCGTCGCCGCGTCCTACCACCTCAGCGACGAGGTCATGTTGTACGCCTCGTATGCGACCGGCTTCAAGGGTGGCGGCATCAACCCGCGTCCGTTCTCGCCGGGCCAGGTGCTGCCGTTCAATCCGGAAGTCCTGAAGGCCTACGAGTTCGGCGTCAAGGCCGACCTGTTCGATCGCAGCCTGCGACTCAATACCTCGGTGTTCCTCAATGACTACACCGACATCCTGATGACGATCACCAACGGTTACGCCGGCTTCCCGGTGTCAGCGATCCCGGTCAATGCCGGCGAAGCCGACGTCCGCGGCGCCGAGATCGAACTGACCGCGTATCCGATCGAAGGCCTGATGATCGATGCGTCGTACGGCTACCTCGACTTCGAGTACAAGGAACTGTCGGCGGCTGCGCTGGCATCGCGGATGACCTATTCGATGGTCGCGCCGTACATGTCCAAGAACAAGGCGTCGGTCGGCATCCAGTACGAGATCCCGTTCACCTCGGGCAGCCTGGTCCCGCGCGTGGACGCGAGCTACTACTCGGATTTCTTCACCAATGCCAGCAACTCCGAGCTGGGACGGGTCGAGGGTGCGACCGTCGCCAATGCACGCCTGACATGGCGTCCGGCGAACGCGGACTGGGAAGCGGCACTGGGCGTGACCAACCTGACCGACCGCTACTACTACAACAACAAGCTCGATGTGTTCAGCGCTTCGGGCGTGGCCAACGCCAATCCCGCGCGCCCGCGTGAGTGGTACGTGTCGTTCCGGCACAACTTCTGAGCCTGCGCATGCCGATCCGGCCCATGCTGTTGCGGCTCCTGCTCGTCGCCAGTGCGCTTGCCGCACTGGCGGCCTGCTCGGGTGAGGCCGTCTCGGCTGCTTCGAAGCAGGAGGCCTCCACGCAGGCCGGCCGTATCGACGCCGGCCGGCTCGCGGCGGCCGACCGCGAACCGCAGAACTGGTTCACGACCGGACGCGACGGCGGCGAGCAGCATTACTCGCCGCTGCAGCAGGTCGACGCCTCCAGCGTCGCCCGGCTGGGCTTCGCGTGGGAATACGATGCGACGCCACGTCGCGGCCGCGTTGCGCGCGGACAGCAGGCGACGCCGGTCGTCGTCGATGGCGTCATGTACACCTCGGCGCCGTGGGGCGAGGCCTATGCGCTGGATGCTGCAAGCGGACGCGAGCTGTGGCGCTATGTGCCCGAGCTCGATGGTGCCTGGGCACGCAAGGCCTGTTGCGATGTCGTCAATCGCGGCGTCGCGGTCTGGAACGGCAAGGTCTATGTGGGACAACTGGACGGCTGGCTGGTCGCGCTGGATGCGGCCACCGGCACGCCGCTGTGGAAGGTCGACACCCTGATCGATCGCAGCCGTGGCTATACGCTGACCGGCGCCCCGCGCGTGGCTGGCGACAAGATCGTCATCGGCAATGGCGGCGCCGAGTTCGGCGTGCGCGGCTACATCACCGCCTATGACCTGGAGACCGGCGCGCAGCGCTGGCGCTTCTTCACTGTTCCCGGAGATCCGGCCAAGGGCTACGAACATCCCGAACTCGCATCCGCCGCGTCCACCTGGGATGCGGACTCCGATTGGGATGCCGGCGGTGGCGGCACGGTCTGGGACAGCATGGTCTACGACGCCGAGCTCGACCTGCTGTACGTCGGCACCGGCAACGGCTCGCCGCATCCGGTCTGGCTGCGCAGCCCCGGCCGTCGCGACAACCTGTATGTATCGTCGATCCTGGCGATCTCGCCGGCCGATGGCCGCCTGGCCTGGCACTACCAGGTCACGCCCGGCGACAGCTGGGACTACACCGCGACGCAACCGATCGTGCTGGCGGACCTGCAGATCGAGGGCCGCACGCGCAAGGTGCTGATGCAGGCGCCGAAGAACGGCTTCTTCTACGTGATCGACCGCAGCAACGGCGCGCTGATCTCCGCCGAAAAATACGTCACCACCACCTGGGCGGACCGCGTCGACCTGGCGACCGGACGGCCGGTGCTCAATGCGCAGGCCGATTACAGCCGGGATGCGCGATTGATCTATCCATCGCCGCTGGGTGGGCACAACTGGATGCCGATGGCCTTCAGTCCGCAGACCGGCCTGGTCTACCTGCCGGTCATCGACATGGCCACCGCCTTCCAGATGACCCCGGGCTGGACGCGCAAGCACGACACCATGACCTGGGGCTCGAACTACCTGCCGCTGTTCCTGCAGTCGGCAAGCGAGCAGCAGCGCATGGGCGCGGGACAGCCGGCGCCGCGCTATGTCGAATACCTGCTGGCCTGGGATCCGGTCGCCCAGCGCGAAGTCTGGCGCGTGCCGCTGTCGGGCTCGTGGAATGGCGGCACGCTGGCCACGGCGGGCGGGCTGGTCGTGCAGGGCAGTTCCAGCGGACACCTGCGCGCGTACCGCGCCAGCGACGGCGCACTGCTGAAGGAGATCTTCCTCGGGACCGGCATCATGGCCGCGCCGATGAGCTATGCCATCGACGGCACCCAGTACATCGCGGTCGCGGCCGGGTACGGTGGACTGGTGCAGAGCGGATTCCATCCCGAGGCCGTCGCCAACACCCGCGTCAACAGTGGTCGCATGCTGGCGTTCCGTCTGGACGGCAGCGAAGCGCCCGTGGCCGCGCTGCGCGAGCCGCCGTTGCAGCATCCCTTGCCCGAGCAGCTGTTCGCCGAACTGCCGACGCGCGACGCCGGCCGCGTCGCCGAGGGCGCGGCGACCTATGCCGAGCATTGCATGCGCTGCCATCGCGGCGGCTTGAACGGCACCCTCTCGGGCTTCCCGGACCTGTTCAACATGCCCGAGCCGATCCACGGGCTGTTCTCGAAGATCGTACTGGACGGAATGATGTCGGCCGGCGGCATGGCCGCGTATTCGGACGTGCTGTCGCCGCGCGATGTCGAGAACGTGCACGCATGGATCGTCGAGACCGCACGCCTGCAGCGGGCGGGGCAGAAGGTCGACGGCGGTGGCCGCGTGCATTGAGGCGGCGGACGGGGCCCGCCGACGCATCGCGAGGCATTGCGGAATAAATTACGAAACAATTATATAAAGCATCTTTATATACTGGCAGAAATGTGGAACCATTCGATGCATTCGTCGAATGGACAACTAGGGAAGAGCACGCAGTCATGTCAAACGAAACCCCCGTCAAGATCCTGATCGAAGATGGCATCGCCTGGGTCACGCTGAACCGGCCCGAGAAGCGCAACGCCATCAATCCCGGCATCGTCTATGGCATGGTCGCCGCACTCGATGCGCTGGAGACCGACGAGGCCGTCAAGGTCGTGGTGCTGACCGGTGCCGGCGATTCGTTCTCGGCCGGCATGGACCTGCGCGAGTACTTCCGCGCCACCGACGGCGACCCGGCCGAGCGCGTGAAGCTGTTCCGCGCCAACGGCGACTGGCAGTGGCGCCGGCTGCGCCACTTCGCCAAGCCCACCATCGCGATGGTCAATGGCTGGTGCTTCGGTGGCGCGTTCACGCCGCTGATCTCCTGCGACCTGGCGATCGCCGCCGAGGACGCGACGTTCGGCCTGTCCGAGATCAACTGGGGCATCATCCCGGCCGGCGTGGTCAGCCGCGCGGTGGCCTCGGTCATCGGCGAGCGTGCGGCCATGTACTACATCATGACCGGCGAGAAGTTCGACGGCGTGCGCGCCACCCAGATCGGCCTGGTCAACGAGGCAGTGCCGCGCGATCGCCTGCGCGAGCGCACCATCGAGCTGGCCAGGGTGCTGATGGAAAAGAACCCGGTCGTGCTGCGCCAGGCCAAGGTCGCCCACCGCATTGCGTCCGAGATGACCTGGGAGCAGGCCGGCGACTACCTGATGGCCAAGAACGACCAGGCGATGCTGCATGATCCCGAGCGCGGTCGCGACAATGGGATGAAGCAATTCCTCGACGACAAGAGTTATCGTCCGGGGCTTGGCGCCTATCGCCGCGAAGGTTGATCCCAGCATCGTGCCTGCGTCATTCCCCACTTGATCCGTGAGTACCGTGTCCATCTCCCACGCTTCCATCCGGCGGCTGTTGTCGCCCACCTCCCTGGCCGTCGTCGGCGCATCCCCCGATGCCGGCACCGTCGGCAACCTGGTGCTGACCAACCTGCGCCGGTTCGGGTACGCGGGCACGCTGCATTTCGTCAGCCGCACCCGCGACGAGATCGACGGCCAGGCCTGCCATCGCCAGATCGATGACCTGCCCGAGGGCGTCGACGCCGCGATCCTGGCCGTGCCGCAGGCCGGCGTGCAGGATTCGGTGGAGGCCTGCATCCGTCGGGGACTCGGCGGCGCCGTGGTGTTCGCCTCCGGCTATGCCGAACTTGGCGAGCAGGGTGCGCAGGCGCAGGCGCGGCTGTCGCAGGCCGCGCGCGATGCCGACTTCGCGCTGCTCGGCCCCAACTGCATGGGCTTCCTGAATTTCGCCGACGGCATCCCGCTGACGTTCGAAGCGGTGCAGCCGTATGCGGCGGGGCCGGCGCGACGCGTGGGCATCATCACCCAGAGCGGTGCGATGGCCGGCAACCTGCGCCAGGCCCTGCTGGCCAAGGGCTTGAACGTGGTGTTCGCCGGCTCGACCGGCAACGAGGCCGCGCTGACCGCCGAGGACGTGCTGGGCTACCTGATCGACAGCGATGCGGTCGACGTCGTGGCGCTGTTCGTCGAGATGTTCCGCCAGCCGGCCAAGCTGCTGGAGATCGCGCGCAAGGCGCGGCTCGCCGGCAAGCCGCTGGTGCTGGTGCACCCCGGGCGCAGCCTCAAGGCCCGCGAGGCCGCGCAGTCGCATACCGGCGCACTGGCCGGCGATTTCGACGTCATGCGCACGCTGGTCGAGCGTGAGGCCGCGATCATCGCGCACTCGCTGGACGAGGCCTTCGACACTGTCGCGATCCTCGCGCGCTTCCCGCAGGCGGTCAGCGGCGGCATCGCGGTGTCGTCGAACTCCGGCGCGATCCGCGGCGTGTCGATCGATGTCTGCGAATCGCTGGCGCTGCCCACCGCCGAGCTGGCGCCGGACACGGTCGCCGCGCTGGCGGAGATCCTTCCCGATTACGCCACCGTCGACAATCCGCTGGACCTGACCACGCTGGGCATGCAGAAGCCGGCGATCTTCGGCACCACGTCGGCGGCGCTGCTGGCCGATCCCGGCGTCGGCAGCCTGGTGGTCGCGCTGATGGGCGGCTCGCCCAAGCAGCAGCTCGACAAGGGCCAGGCGCTGGTGCCGGTGCTGGAACAGGCGACCAAGCCGGTCGCGCTGGTGATCATGGGCGACGAATCGCCACTGGGCGACGAGTTCAGGACGCTGGTGCGCGACAGCGGCATTCCGTTCCTGCGCTCGCCCGATCGCGCCCTGCATGCGATGGCGCGCGTCCATCAGCGCGGGCAGTTGCTGGCCGACGCCGACGCACGCGCAACGCCGGCCGCGGTGCCTGCCGATCTTGCGATCGCGGCCGGGCCGATCGCCGAATACAAGGGCAAGAAGGTGCTGCAGTCGCTGGGCATCCGCGTACCCGATGGCGGCCTGGCCACCACGGCCGACGAAGCGGTAGCGATCGCCGCGCGCATCGGCTATCCGGTCGTCATCAAGGCGCAGGCCGATGCGCTGACCCACAAGAGCGATGTCGGTGGCGTCGCAGTCGGCCTCGCCGACGAGGCGGCGTTGCGCAAGGCCTGGACGACGATGTCCACGCGCGTCGCGCAGGCCTGCCCGGACATCGCGCTCGACGGCATCCTGGTCGAGACGATGGCCGCGCGCGGACTGGAACTGGTGGTCGGCGCGCGTCGCGATCCATCCTGGGGCGTGGTGCTGCTGGTCGGGCTGGGCGGCATCTGGATCGAAGTGCTGAAGGACGTGCGGCTGCTCGCCGCCGACCTGACCCCGGCGCAGATCGCGCGCGAACTGTCGCAGCTCAAGGGCGCGGCGATGCTGCAGGGCGTGCGCGGCGCGGCAGCGGTCGATGTCGACGCGGCGGTCGCGGTGGTCAGGCGGCTGGCCGACCTGATGCTGGCGCGCGAGGACATCGTCGAAGTCGACATCAATCCGCTGGTGGTCGGCGCGGTCGGGCAGGGCGCGCTCGCGCTCGACGCGGTCATCGTCGGCGCCGGCGCCACGGCGTCCGGTCACTGATCGAGCCGCAGGCACGGGCATCCACGCGACAGCACAACAGTAGAGCATCGGACGCCACGCGGCGCCGGTCTCACGAGGCAAGGGAGCAGGACATGGGCGCTGGGTTGGAACTGGAACACATCTTCGATATCCGCTGCGATTTCGACATGCGCCTGACCTATGGTCCGATGGTCGGCGACAGCCATGGCGGCTTCACCCGCGTCGGCAGTGGCACGATCACCGGTCCGCGCCTCAACGGGCGGCTGGTGCCGCAGGGCGGCGGCGACTGGGCGACGATCCGCGCCGATGGCGTCATCGACCTCAGTGCGCATTACCTGCTCGAAGCCGACGATGGCACCACCATCTACATCCACAATCGTGGCTATCTGATCCCTGGCAAGCGCAATGCGGAAACCGGGCGCACGGAACAGCCGTCCTACTTCCGATTCACGCCGGTGTTCAAGGTCCCGGTGGGCCCGCACGACTGGCTGGCGCGCACCGTGGTCGTCGGCACTGGCGTGCGTCACTGGGATCCCGACCACACCGTTTTCAGCTACTACGCGGTCAAGTGATGTCGGCCCCCGGCTACGATTACATCATCGTTGGCGCAGGCTCGGCGGGCTGCGTGCTCGCGAACCGTCTGAGCGCGTCCGGCGAGCATTCGGTGCTGCTGCTCGAAGCGGGCGGGGTGGACAACCTGCCGTTCATGTCGATGCCGCTGGCCTTCCTCAAGACCTGCACCGATCCACGCGTCGGCTGGGGCTACATGAGCGAGCCCGAGCCGCATGCCGACCATCGCAGGATCTGGACGCCGCGCGGCAAGGTGCTGGGAGGCTGTTCGTCGATCAACGGCATGCTGTACGCGCGCGGGCATGCGCTCGATTTCGACGAATGGGCCGCGCTCGGCAACGATGGCTGGAGCTATCGGGACGTGCTGCCGTATTTCCGCCGCGCGGAGAGCAACTGGCGCGGCGACAGCGCCTGGCATGGTGCGGAAGGCCCGATGCAGGTGGTGGCGCATGCGCCGGACGACATCATCTATCCGCGCCTGCGGGCCGCCGCGCAGGCCCTGGGCCACGGCAGCACCGACGATTACCACGGCGCCGTGCAGGAAGGTTTCTGCCTGCCGGAACTCAATGTCCAGGACGGCCGCCGGGGAAGCACCTCGACCTGCTATCTCGCTCCTGCCCGCGGACGTCCCGGGTTGACCATCGCCACCGGTGCGCATGCGCGGCGCGTGCTGGTCGAAGGCGGCATCGCAAGCGGCGTGGAGTACCTGCAGGATGGCCAGGTGCGCCGGGCCCATGCCGCGCAGGAAGTGATCGTCGCCAGTGGCGCGTTCAATTCGCCGCAACTGCTGATGCTGTCGGGCATCGGCGATGCCGCGCAGCTGCGTGCGCTCGGCATCGACGAGACGTGCCACTTGCCCGGCGTCGGTGCGAACCTGCAGGACCATGCCTCGGTCCGCGTCGAGTACGACCTTGCCGGCCCTTATGGTTTCGACCGCCACCTGCGCTTCGATCGCATCGCGCGCACGGTGCTGGAATGGAAGTTCCTGCGCCGTGGCCTGGGCGCCGACCTGCCGGTCAGCGGCATGATGTTGTTCCGCACCCGCGATGGCCTCGACCGCCCGGATGCGCAGACGCTGATCACGCCCACGCTGGCCGATGCGCGCGTGTGGTTCCCGGGCATCCGTTCCGGGCGCGGGCACATGCTGTCGACCGCGAACGTGCTGTTGCGTCCCGACAGCCGCGGTGCCCTGCGCCTGCGCTCCAGCAATCCGCACGACAAGCCGATGATCCACTTCAACCTGCTGGCCGAGGAAAGCGATCGCCTGTTCTTCCGCCGCCACGTGCGCATGGCGCGCGAGCTGATCGCCAACGCGGCGATGCAGCCGCTGGTCAAGGCCGAGAACCGCCCGGGCGCGCAGGCGCAGAGCGACGCCGAGATCGACGCCTTCGTGCGCTGGGCGGTGGGCACGGCATTCCACCCGGTCGGCACCTGTGCCATGGGCACCGGGGACGACGCGGTGGTGGACGCGCAACTGCGGGTGCGCGGCGTCGCGCGCCTGCGCGTGGTCGATGCCTCGGTGATGCCGAGGATCGTCGGCGGAAACACCAATGCGGCAACGATCATGATCGCGGAGAAGGCTTCGGACCTGATCCTCGGTCGCGCCGCACTCCCGCCTGCCGAGCTTCCCGCCGGCACTGGCTTCCATTCCATACAGCGAGCAGCCGCATGACCGCAGACCACAGCCCCATCGCCAACCCGCCGTACCGGCGCATCGCCGCCGAAGAGGCGTTCTGCCCGCCGGACATGCTCGACATCTACAAGAAGCTGCTGGTCGAGAAGAAGGTCGACGACCCGGGCTTCAACACGATGTTCGGCTTCTACCTGAGCAGCCCGAGCGAGCGCGCGCAGATCATCGCCAACCAGCTGGGCGACCTCGGCGAACAGCGCATCGCGCACATGGATGCCGCCGGCATCGACCATGCCGTGCTGGCGCTGACCTCGCCGGGCGTGCAGATCATGGAGAAGGCCGACGCGGTGGCCTACGCGATCTATGCCAACGACTGGCTGGTCGACAACATGAAGGCCAACCCGGACCGCTTCTCGGGCCTGGCGGCGGTGGCGCCGCAGGATCCCGCGGCCGCGGCCAAGGAGATCGAGCGCGCCAAGGCCCTGGGCCTGAAGGGCGTGATCATCAACTCGCATACGCACCACGAATACCTCGACGATCCCAAGTTCTGGCCGATCTTCGAGGCGGCCGAAAAGCTCGAGATGCCGATCTACCTGCATCCGTACACGCCGTCCAAGCAGATGCTGGCGCCGTTCCTGGAAAAGGGGCTCGATGGCGCCATCTTCGGCTTCTCGGTCGAGACCAGCCTGCATGCGCTGCGCATCATCATCGCCGGCGTGTTCGACCGGTTCCCGAAGCTGCAGTTGATCCTCGGCCACACCGGCGAGGCGCTGCCGTTCTGGCTCTACCGCCTCGACTACATGCACAAGGCCGGCGTGGTGTCCAAGCGCTACGACAGCATGAAGCCGCTGCAGCGCAAGGTCAGCGATTACCTGCGCGAGAATTTCCACTACACCAACAGCGGCGTGGCCTGGGAACCGTCGATCCGCTTCGTGCAGGACGTCATTGGCGTGGACCGGATGATGTACGCGATGGACTACCCCTACCAGTACGTGCCCGAGGAAGTCGGCGTGCTCGACCGCATGGGCATGTCCGACGAAGACAAGAAGAAATTCTTCCAGACCAACGCCGAGAAACTGTTCCGGCTGTGAGGCAGGCATGAGCGAATATCCCGAAATCAAGATGTACATCGATGGCGAGTGGATCGGTGCCGAAGGCCGGCAGACCGAGCCGGTCGTCAATCCGGCCACCGGCGAGGTGATCGGCCAGCTACCGCATGCCACCGCCGACGACCTCGACCGCGCGCTCGAATCGGCGCAGCGCGGCTTCGCCAAGTGGCGGGCCACGCCTCCGCAGGACCGTGCGAACGTGTTGCGCAAGGCGGCCGACTGGCTGCTGGCGCGTTCGGAAGCCGTTGCCCGCGTGGCCACGATCGAGGAGGGCAAGACCCTGCTCGAATCGCGGATCGAGGTGCACATGGCGGCCGACTGCCTGCAGTGGTACGCAGAGGAAGGCCGTCGCGCCTACGGCCGCGTGCTGGCGCGGCCGCCGGGCGTGCGCTCGATCGTGGTGCAGGAACCGGTGGGCCCGGTAGCGGCGTTCGCGCCGTGGAACTTCCCGCTCGGCAATCCCGCGCGCAAGCTCGGGGCACCGATCGGTGCCGGTTGCTCGGTGATCCTGAAGCCACCGGAAGAGGCGCCGGCCTCGGCGATGCTGGTGGCGCAGGCGCTGGTTGAATCGGGGCTGCCTGCCGGCGTGATGAACCTCGTCTACGGCGTGCCGGACACGGTGTCGCGACACCTGCTGGGCTCGCGGATCATCCGCAAGCTGTCGTTCACCGGGTCGACCGTGGTCGGCAAGCACCTGATGAAGCTGGCAGCGGACAACGGCCAGCGCACCACGATGGAACTCGGCGGCCATGCCCCGGTGCTGGTGTTCGACGACGCCGACATCGATCTTGCGATCAACCTGACCGCGACCAGCAAGTACCGCAACGCCGGACAGGTCTGCATTTCGCCCACGCGCTTCTACGTGCAGGAAGCGGTGTACGACCAGTTCGTCACGCGCTTTGCCGAACGCGCGGCGAACGTCAAGGTCGGCAACGGCCTGGACGCGGACGTGCAGATGGGGCCGATGGCCAATGCACGGCGCCCGGTGGCCGTAGCCGAACTGATCGAGGACGCCAGGCGCCACGGTGCGCGCGTGCTGGCCGGCGGCCATCCGATCGAAGGCGGCGCCGGCTGGTTCTGGCAGCCGACGGTCCTGGCCGATGTGCCGGTCGAGGCGAAGATCATGAACGAGGAGCCGTTCGGACCGGTCGCGCTGATGACGCCGTTCCGCGACATCGACGAAGCGATCACCCAGGCCAACCGGCTTCCGTTCGGACTGGCGGCCTATGCCTTCACCCGCTCGGCGCACACCGCGATGCGCGTGGGCGAGTCGGTGGAGTCGGGCATGGTCGGCATCAACAGCATCATGATCGGCGCCGCCGATGCGCCGTTCTGCGGCGTCAAGGACAGCGGGCACGGCGCGGAGAACGCGATCGAGGGCCTGCAGGCCTGCCTGGTGACCAAGCAGATCACCCAGGCATAGGCACGACGGCGGCACAACACGCGACAGGCAAGCCCCAACAGGCAAGACCCTCAACAAGGGCAGGAGGACACTGTGACGAGCGAGACGAAGTTGCTGATCGGCGGCGAATACATCCAGGCCGAGCATGGCGCGACCTATGAACGGCTGAACCCGCTCGATGGCAGCGTCGCCACGCGTGCGGCCGCCGCGACCGTGGCCGATGCGGTGCGTGCCGCGGATGCGGCGCAGGCCGCGTTCGCCGCCTGGTCGGAGACCGGTCCGAACGCGCGCCGCGCGCTGCTGCTGAAGGCCGCCGATGCGCTGCAGGCGCGTGCCGACGATTTCGTTGCCGCGATGAAGGTCGAAGTCGGCGCCACCGAAGGCTGGGCCCGCTTCAACGTGATGCTGGCCGCCAGCATGCTGCGCGAAGCCGCGGCGCTGACCACCCAGGTCTCGGGCGAGACGATTCCGTCCGACAAGCCCGGCTGCCTGTCGCTGTCGATCCGCCAGCCGGTCGGCGTCGTGCTCGGCATCGCGCCGTGGAATGCACCGGTGATCCTGGGCGTGCGTTCGATCGCGACGCCCTTGGCCTGCGGCAACACCGTGGTGTTCAAGGCCTCCGAGCTGTGCCCCAGAACCCATGCGCTGATCGGCGACGCGCTGCGCGATGCCGGCTTCCCCGCGGGTGTCGTCAATGTCGTCAGCAATGCACCCGACGATGCGCCGGCCGTGGTCAAGGCCCTGGTCGAGCACACCGCGGTCACGCGCGTGAACTTCACCGGCTCGACGCGCGTGGGCAAGGTCATCGCCGAACTCGGCGCGCGCACGCTGACCCCGGTCCTGCTGGAACTGGGCGGCAAGGCGCCGCTGCTGGTGCTCGACGACGCCGACCTCGACGAGGCCGTCAAGGCCGCCGCGTTCGGCGCGTTCATGAACCAGGGCCAGATCTGCATGTCGACCGAGCGCCTGGTCGTCGATGCCGCGGTTGCCGACGACTTCGTCGCGCGGCTGGCCAGCAAGGCCGCCACGCTGGTCGCGGGCGATCCGGGCGAGGGCAAGGCGCCGCTCGGCGCCGTGGTCAGCCAGTCCGGCGTCGATCACGTCAATGCGCTGATCGCCGATGCCGTCGGCAAGGGCGCACGCGTGGTCGCCGGTGGCGCCGCGCGCGGCCTGCTGATGGATGCGACCGTGCTCGATGGCGTGACTCCGGACATGCGCATCTACCGCGAGGAGTCCTTCGGGCCGGTGGTCGCGGTGATCCGCGCGCAGGGCGAGGACGATGCGCTGCGGATCGCCAACGACAGTGAGTACGGTCTGTCGGCGGCGGTGTTCAGCCGCGACATCGCGCGTGCGCTGCGCATCGTCAAGCGGATCCAGACCGGCATCTGCCACATCAATGGCCCGACCGTGCACGACGAGGCGCAGATGCCGTTCGGCGGTGTCAAGGCCAGTGGTTACGGCCGCTTCGGCGGCAAGTCCGGCATTGCCGAATTCACCGAGTTGCGTTGGATCACGATCGAGACGCAACCCGGCCATTTCCCGATCTGACGCAACGGCTGAAGGCAGATGCAGAACAAGACTCCGCTCGACGTGACGTCATCCGGCCGCCAGTGGGCCCTTTGGCTGCTGGTGCTGGTCTATGCCTCCAACTTCGCCGACCGCATTCTGGTCGCGACGGTCGGGCAGGCGATGAAGGTGGACCTCGGCCTGACCGACCTGCAGCTCGGTCTGTTGGGCGGCATGTCGTTCGCGCTGTTCTATTCGCTGATGGGCATTCCGCTGGCGCGACTGTCGGAGCGCTACAGCCGGGTCAGGATCATCGCCGCTTGCGCAGCGGTGTGGTCGGCGATGACCGCGCTGTGTGGCGTGGCGCAGAACTACACGCAACTGCTGCTGTTCCGCATCGGCGTGGGTATCGGCGAGGCCGGCAGCACGCCGGCCTCGCATTCTCTGATCGCCGACTACTTCACGCCCAACAAACGCGGCAAGGCCTTCGCGGTGTTCGGCCTGGGCGTGCCGCTGGGCGCTTTCGTCGGTGCGATCCTCGGTGGTTGGATCGTACAGAACATGGGCTGGCGCGCGGCTTTTTTCTGGATCGGTGCGCCCGGCATCGTGCTGGCGGCCCTGGTCTACTTCACCATGCGCGAGCCCGTGCGCGGCATGTCCGATCCGCAGGCGCGGAACGCCGACGAACCGGTGCCGTCGATGATGGAAGTACTGCGGTTGCTGCTGTCGAAGCCGACCTTCCTGCACATGACGTTCGGTTGCGCGCTGATCGGCTTCGCCAATTTCGGCATCAACATGTTCATGCCGATCTACTTCACGCGCGTGTTCGACATGAGCTACGCGCAGGCGGGTCTGGCCTTCGGCCTGATCACGGGCTGCGGCGCGATCATGGGCAAGATCGTCGGCGGCTATGTCTCCGACTGGGCGGGCGGCCGCGACCGCCGCTGGTACCTCTGGGTCGTCGCGCTGGGCGTCGGCATCACCGCGCCGTTCTACATGCTGGCGTTCCTGCAGCAGAGCTGGGCAGTGTCGGCGACGATGCTGTTGCTGTTCGGCGGACTGCTGTACCTGTGGTACGGCCCGACGTTCGCGATCGCCTACAGCCTGGTCGGGCCGCGCATGCGCGCCTCGGTGTCGGCGCTGGTGCTGCTGACGATCAGCCTGATCGGGCATGGCCTGGGGCCGGTGTTCATGGGCTGGGCCAGCGACAGGTTCGCGACGCGCGCGTTCGCCGCCGATGGCGATTTCGCGCTCGCATGTGGCAATCCCTCGCAGATGGCCGAGGGGCTGGTGGACGCATGCGCCCGGGCATCCGCACAGGGGATCCGCTACGCGGCGATCGCCTGCGCCTGCTTCTTCATCTGGGGCGCATGGCATTACTTCCTCGCAGCCAGAACGCTTGAACGCGATACGCAACAGGCCGGGATGGGCCCCTCACCATGAACGCGAAAACGCAGTCTGCCGCTTCCTCCACCCAGTTCACGTCCGGCTACCGGGCCTGGTTGATCATCCTGCTGATCCTGACCTACGCGTCCAACTTCATGGACCGGATCATCGTGGCCACCGTGGGCCAGGCGATGAAGGTCGACCTGCAGCTCAGCGATCTCCAGCTCGGCCTGCTCGGCGGCATGGCGTTCGCGTTCTTCTACGCGGTGCTGGGCATTCCGATGGCGCGGCTGTCCGAGCGCTACAGCCGGGTCAAGATCATCGCCGCCTGCGTGGCGATGTGGTCGTTGATGACCACCCTGTGCGGCATGGCGCAGAACTACGCGCAGTTGCTGCTGCTGCGCGTCGGCGTCGGCATCGGCGAGGCGGGCAGCACGCCGGCCTCGCACTCGCTGATCGCCGACCACTTCCCGCCCAAGCGTCGCGCCAGCGCCTTCGCGCTGTACGCGCTGGGCGTGCCGCTGGGTGCATTCTGCGGGGCCATCCTTGCCGGCTGGATCGTGCAGAACATGGGCTGGCGCTCGGCCTTCATCCTCCTGGGCCTGCCGGGCCTGCTGATCGCGCTGCTGACGGTGCTGACGCTGCGCGAACCGCAACGCGGACTGGCCGATGGCGTGGTGCCGACCGGCGAACCGGTGCCGTCGCTGAAGGAGGTGCTGCGGCTGCTGCTGCGCAAGCGCACCTTCATCCACCTGACGCTGGGCTGCGCGCTGATCGGCTTCGCCAACTTCGGCATCAACATGTTCATGCCGATCTACTTCAACCGCGTGTTCGACATGAGCTACGCGCAGGCGGGCCTGGCCTTCGGCCTGATCACCGGCGTCGGCGCGCTGTTCGGCACCAGCTTCGGCGGCTTCATGGCCGACTGGGCGGGCAAACGCGATTCGCGCTGGTACCTGTGGGTGGTCGCGCTCGGCGTCGCGCTGGCGACGCCGTTCTACCTGGCGGCGTTCCTGCAGACCAACTGGATCGTCGCGGTGGCGATGATGCTGGTCTTCGGCAGCGTGATGTACACCTGGTACGGCTCGACCTTCGCGGTGACCTACACCCTGGTCGGCCCGCGCATGCGCGCCTCGGCCTCGGCCATCGTGTTGCTGGTCAACACGCTGATCGGGCAGGGCCTCGGCCCGATCTTCATCGGCGGCGCTAGCGATGTCTTCACCCGCCGCGCCTATGCCGGCGGCGAATACGCCGCATCGTGCTCGGCCCAGGCCCTCGAAGGCGCGGCTGCCGGCACGGCGCAGGCCTGCACGCAGGCCGCGGCGACCGGCATCCGCTACGCCACCGTGCTGTGCGGCCTGGTCTTCCTGTGGGGCGCGCTGCATTACTTCCTCGCATCCCGCACCCTGCGCCAGGACCAGGAGCCGGTGACCCCATGACATCCGAACCCATGACGTCAGACTCCATGACGTCAGACCCCATGACATCAGGCAACCCATTACAGGCCGCAGTGCTATGACGACGCCCACGACCACGACCACCACCACGACCACGCCCACGCACACCCCGCCGCAACTCGAGTTCGCGTTCGCGGTCCGCATCCGCCTGCATCCGGCGACCTATCTGGGCAAGTCGCCGCTGGGCAACGAACGCGCCGCGGTCTATGTCCAGGAGGGCAGCTTCGAAGGTCCGGGCATTCGCGGCCGCGTGGTGCCCGACAGCGGCGGCGACTGGGCCACGGTTCGCCCCGATGGCGTGCTCGATTTCGATGCGCGCTACCTGCTGGAAACCGACGACGGCGTCACCATCTACCTGCAGAACCGCGGCTACCGCTGGGCGTCCGAAGAAGTGATGGCGCGCCAGCGCCGGCGCGAGCCGGTGGACCCGTCCGAGTACTACATGCGTGCCTCGCCGAAGTTCGAAGTCCAGGCCGGCCCCTACGACTGGCTGATGAAGTACGTGTTCGTCGGCGTCGCCGAGAAGATCCCGGAAGGCAACGTCATCAGCTACTACAAGGTGCTCTGACCCGCGCGC
>NZ_JBUBPF010000023.1:0-6417 GCF_054902115.1 Luteimonas sp. RIT-PG2_3
TCGCACCAAGCAATGCACTGACTCTCTCGGGGACGAGGTCATCACCGAAGAATCGAAGTGTTGCTACGGAGTGGTCGAGTGCTCCCATTGGACCCTAACGCCTGAATTAAGCCGCACCGCGAAGCGGCGTCGGCTTGAATGAATTGTTAGGCCGCTGGAGACTAAACAGCAACACATCGTTCACCAAAGATGCGACAAAAGTACATGTATCCGACGTAAGCCGCAACAAGACCAATAGGAATGGCCACCAAGTCATACCCACTGTATCCAACGCCGAAGTAGGCCTTGGCCCCAAGATAGAACACGGCGCGCAGTACGATGGATATACAGATCAGCGCGCCAATCCAGTCCATGAGCTTTCGCATTAGTACCCCCCAATTTATGTGCTTCTATTCCCGCGGCCTAACACCTGAATTATGCTGCGCCGCGAAGCGGCGTCGGCTTGAATGAATTGTTAGGCTGCACCGACGCCAGCCAGCCTGTTGCGGCAGATTGCGTCATGAAGCTCCCCCACAGTCAAGTCGCGCACGACATGCTTGGGCCGTCCCAACAAGCGACCAACCGCCGCGCCGACACCAAGAAGGTCAAGCCCCTCTGGATGGAACAGATATTCATTAGGAGCAAGAACAAATGTTGTGACATAACCGTCTTGGCCGGAAAGCCGAGAATTGAAGTGCTGTGCGGCCACTTGCAGCAGATCGTCACCGTCTCCGCCAGTCACGCCAAGGTCTGCTTCCAAGCGAGTATCCAGCGAAATTCCCTTTGAGTCATCTAGGCCAGCAAATTCACGGACGAAGTTTGCAACTTGAACGAAGGATGGTGGGATCGCTGGAGTGCTCATGTGCAGCCTAACGCCTGAATTAAGCCGAGCCGCGAAGCGGGTTCAGCTTGAATGAATTGTTAGCCGTCACCATAAGGCCCCGACCAAACGTATAACGAACCATCCGGAGGGAATGCCGGGTTTGGCAACTCGTCTCTGTGGAACCCCCGCCCCCAGATTTCTGGCTGCCCCAGAACACGAGATGATCTTTAAAATATCAGATAAGAAGGAAAGTGTGGAGTCAACAATCTCTTGGGCCTTTTCCACATCCGATGCGTGGGAATAGTTGGAGAAGTGGCTGTGAGTAAAGTTTCCGATGTTGATCGTAAGCTCATCTCCGTCATCGCAGACCTAAACATCTCCGAAGTCCGAATGTGCCGCCGGAAAGACAACGACTGCATCAGGAATGCTGCCGATACGGAAGCTCACGTCAGGAAGACGGTTTGGCAGTTGATCTAGAAGCAACGATGAAATTTGCATTGACGGCTAACGCTTGAGTTAAGCCGCGCCGCGAAGCGGCGTCGGCTTGAATGAATTGTTAGGCCTACAGCCAAAGCTGCAGACCGTTGATGACACTGTCCAGAACCCTGGTCTCGAAGTCTTGAAGCTTGCGCCACTTTACAGCGTCCAATTCTGACCACTGCTCTCCAGCAGAAAGGCGCTTGCCAGTGCGTTACGCGTCTTGCCAAACGGCCTGACACCCTGGCTCGCCCGTTAAGCCCTGACGATCCACTATGCGTGAAGCGACAGAGCCAACAAACTCTTTGTCAGCGCCGAGCGCAAGGCCCGTGATTTCGCAGTACGTGTAGTCCGGCGTGGCGGAGGTTGGGAACGAGAGAAGCGCCACTAAGGCGAGAGTTGGAATTCGCATTGTTCTCCCCTGTGGGCCTAATGCTGGAAATAAGCCGAACCGCGAAGCGGTTTCGGCTTGATTGACTGGTTAGGCCAATACAGCCCGAAGAAGGTCGCCGGCCAAGCTGGCAAGCCGACAGACTGATGGTCGCGCGGTGCTTCCGATGCGGGGCTTGCCACGTAAACGCTCCGATGCGGTGACCCGCCAAGTGCCAACTGGCCGATGCGCGGCCGCAAGCCGCAATGCCAACCCAACGAAGAATCCACCCGGCTAACGCCTGAATTAAGCCGATTTGGCCGCGTCAGCGGACATGTTCGGCTTGAATGAATTGTTAGGCCTTACCCAGCACATAGCCTGGGAATGGGGCCTTGTCCGGTAGTCCAAGGAGATGGTACATGGCTGCCTCACCGCAGATCTTGAAGCCAAGTTCACCAGTGCAACCAGAATGATCGATTGCCTCGACTACCGTAATGACTAGAGGAGCTGGTGGTGGAGTTGCTGAGCATGCGGAACGAACTCCGAGTACAACAGCGTTAAGAAGATTTTGTTCTAGGGTGATCTTTGAATTCACAACCACCGACAATGAGTCAGCGGGTTCCGCACTTAGACGAACCGACACATCGTAGCTCGGTCGGCAACCATGGCGAGTGAAGCGGAGCTCGGATTGCATTTGTGAGGCCTAACGCCTGAATTAAGCCGCGCCGCGAAGCGGCGTCGGCTTGAATGAATTGTTAGGCCGCGAACAAGCCACCCCGACAAGCGTCAACGTCCAAGACCAAGTCAAGTTTCCGGTGGCAGTCTGTGCACTCGAATAGGGCAGAGAGCGATTGAGCTGGGCGGTTGTCTGGTGTTGCGTCATTTGCCGGGAACCCCTCACAAGAAACGATAGCCAGCTTGCCCTGCTTAATCCACTCCAGCAGCTATATCTGGACCCAATAGTAATCGCCGGGACGCTGAAACCCGCGCGGGCTTGACCAGTAGTCACAGGAGCGACAAGTGTTCATTAGCGGCCTAACGCCTGGGCTAAGCCGGCCCGCGAAGCGGGCTCGGCTTGAGCGAATTGTTAGGCCTGGATGGGCCAACGAAGGTCGCCAGCAAGGCTGGCAAGTCGACAAGCTGATTGTCTTGCGATGCTTCCGATGCAGGGGTTGCCACGTGGACGCTCCGATGCGATACCGCGCCAAGTGCCAGCTAGTCAGCGCGCGGCCACAAGCCGTGATGCCGAACCAATGAAAACCTACACGCCTAACGCCTGAATTAAGCCGTGCCGCGAAGCGACATCGGCTTGAACGAATTGTTAGGCCTCATTGAGGACGACTTTTCGGAAGTGCTGGACGTATGCACTGCCCAAGCGCGACTCCAGTCTCGCAACCGCATCGAGAGCCTCAGCCACATCGATCGGTCGACCGTCCAGCACAGCCAATGCCTGGCTATGTAGTGCGTAGGCAAATAAAGCAGCCGACGTCTCCGGACTATCGGAGCTTGGGTCTATATGGGCCGACAACAGGACTCTCAGCTCAAAGATCGCAGCGGCTAGTAGTCGTTTCTCTAAATCAACGATGTGCTCGGTCATGAGGCCTAACGCCTGAATTAAGCCGCGCCGCGAAGCGGCGTCGGCTTGAATGAATTGTTAGGCAACATGCCCGCCCACCGCCAATGCGAACAGCGATCTGCGGGGTAGATGTACCGTCCGCGCCAGTCTCCGAAGATACTTACACGAGAGCGAAAGCCGGAGAGGACCTGGCCATCAAGAAGCGAGAATGTAACTGAGTAGTACTCGTTGTTTTCGCCTCTCGGGTCATTGCGGCTGCTGTAGAAAGAAAGCGTGAAGTATGGTGGTTGGTCATTGAAATTGTGATACCAAGAACCGCTTGCCGATACCTGAATTACGTTGTCAAGCTTGCGTATGACGCATTGATTAAGCGAAGTACGAAAGCGTGGGGATGAGACCACAAGACCAGTCACTTCTTTCGCATCATCCTTAGATCGCTTTATCTCAACTTTGACTGGCCCGTAGTGTGAAGGTATTGCCGCAAGTGTGCCATCCGATTGAATAGGTAAAACGCGGTCTTTGTGGGCAAGTGCAGTGCTTGGCAGGACTGAGAGAACCAACAGGGCGAAGAACTTTCTCATGTGGCCTAACACCTGAATTAAGCCGCGCCGCGAAGCGGGTTCGGCTTGAATGATTTGTTAGGGCTCATGCCGGTGTAGTTGAAGCTGCACACGTAGCCGCCCTCCTCAGACTCGAGATTGTCCGATACATATGCTTCATACGCTCCCGGGCGACTGAAGATTGGCACAAGCGAGTCGGCCTCTGAAGCGCGGCCTCTGAGCGAAGTCGGCACCTCGATGCGGGTAGCCGCAGCAAACTTCTCCGGCGCCATCAACTGCGGCTCACCATCCGGAGGCATGTGACCGACTAGGAAGTACCAAGTGTTGTCAGATACGCGGCGGATAGCCAACTCACGGCCATGCCCAGGACCCAAAGAAAGTACCAGCGGATGAGGGGCTCGAAGAGTGCTGGGAGAGTATGCCAGCACGCGTGAGTTGGACAGCCATACCGCAGGCTCGTACCCATCACTTGCCACGGGGCTGTTTGCTAGAAGCGCGGCTAAGAAGATGCTTTTCATGAGCCCTAACACCTGAGATAAGCCGAGCCGCGAAGCGGCTTCGGCTTGAGCAAATTGTTAGGCCTGGATAGCCCAACGAAGGTTGCCAGCAGGGCTGGCAAGTCGACAAGCTGATTGTCTTGCGATGCTTCCGATGCTGGGCTTGCCACGTGGACGCTCCGATGCGGTGACTCGCCAAGTTTCAGCTGGCTGGCGCTAGGCCGCAAGCCGCGATGCCGAACCAGTGAAAAGCCACACGCCTAACGCCTGAATTGAGCCGCACCGCGGCGCGGTGTCGGCTTGAATGAATTGTTAGGCAGCATGCCGAGACCGACGCCGCAGGTAAAGCCCTGCGCCTAACAGCACTATCGCCAGAGCTAAGCTGCCGTAAGAGCGATAAAGTAGACGGGCCGCTACCTGGCAGTACGAATCCACGTGCTCAAGAACGCTGGGGCCGCAATCCCCGAAACGTAGATGAGCAGTTGTTTGGGCGGACAGTAGCCACATGAGCCCGAGCGCCCCGGCTAGAAGCGCCGCAATGAATAGAACCTTTGAAGCCGCATTGAACTTGCTCATGCTGCTTAACG
The DNA here is from genome assembly GCF_054902115.1 of Luteimonas sp. RIT-PG2_3. Lineage (NCBI taxonomy): Bacteria > Pseudomonadati > Pseudomonadota > Gammaproteobacteria > Lysobacterales > Lysobacteraceae > Luteimonas > Luteimonas sp. RIT-PG2_3. Next base: position 4,870 of record NZ_JBUBPF010000023.1, read on the forward strand.
CCCGAATTAAGCCGAGCCGCGAAGCGGCTTCGGCTTGAATGAACTGTTAGACGGCACGCGCCTTCTAGTCATTGATCACTTGTCCGGACTCAAGAACTAAGCGGTCTCTTTGAAATAGACCGTAGAACGAATATCCACCCCTTGAGCCGCGCACACGACGGCTATTGGGGCAATTTATCAAGCGCAGTTGGTCATTTGGAATGGCAGTCGCCACAACATTAGCCCACTCAGATGAAGCCTCCAAGTTCTCAATTCCGATGCGTCTGGCGCTGGCGAGAAGATCTTCTTGACTGAGAGGCGCATACACGTCGCAATGAGGAAAACCAAGCTGCGTCGCAAAAGCTCTCGACTCCATCTTCAGTCCAAGAGCGTTGTGCGTGCACCCTGTAAGCGCTACGGCAGCCAGCAATGCCCAGAGATGTGGATGTCGAAGATTATTGCGGTTGCTGGAATTAATGATCATGCCGCCTAACGCCTGAGTTAAGCCGACCCGTAGCGGGGTGGCGACTGGGTGCTAGCGTAGCGGAAAAGCACCCAGGTGGTGCCCCGATGCGGGTTCGGCTTGAACGAATTGTTAGGCCTCACCACGGGTTGCTCCGGTACTTCGCCAGCCTAGCGAGAATGTCCGGCTTGATACCGCTGTCCCAGACACCGTTGAGCAGTAAACGAAAGCCAGGGTCTCGGCGAGCAAGTAAATCAACCTCCGCAACAACGGCATCTCCGTTGCAGTTGAGAAGATCTTCAAACGGTCCAGCAGCAAGCACTCCCAACAACTGGTTTGGTGATGAGGCATCTATGCGGCCGAGAACTTCTAGAATTGCAGCGAGGCATAAGTCCGGCTGTTCTCTAGGTAGCTCTCGATCGAGCGCAGACGCTTCAACCGTGCCGCCAGCCGATGCATCAGGAGTTGACCATCTCTCAATCCACTCTTCGGCCAATGCAGATGGCGATCTCGTTTCCATGAGGCCTAACGCCTGAGTTAAGCCGTGCCGCAAAGCGGCATCGGCTTGAACGACTTGTTAGGGCCCATTTAGCACGGCCCTGCCGAAAGTGCCATGCCCACCTGGCGAAAGTAGTCTCCGGAGCCCGGGAAGGTTGGGTAGAACGGGGCGGATATGGCACGAACGACGAAGAACGTGCCGATAACGGCAATAGCGAGAACTGTGCGGCGCGGGAGCGACGGGCCCTGGCTTGGTGCGAGCAGAGCAATCGAGAGAGCTGCTAAAGCGAGTGCCGCTAGCATTGCTTGGTTTTGCCAGACATGGCCACCGCAGGATGCGATGCCACGCCAGATGCCGCCGAGTGCAGCAACAAGGAAAGCTAAAGCAACGAGGACTCTGAAACCGCTTGCAGTGATGCTTGGCATGGGCCCTAACGCCTGAATTAAGCCGATCCGCAACGGATCGGTTGTGAGTCAAGAATACAGCCGATATCGGATGTTTGAGCAAAGCCAAGATGCGGGTTCGGCTTGAATGAATTGTTAGGCCTAGTCCGACCAGGACGCGGCGAGCTGATGCAGCCCGGCCGCTAGGACAACTACAAAGCCAA
>NZ_JBUBPF010000024.1:0-5815 GCF_054902115.1 Luteimonas sp. RIT-PG2_3
GCGAATAAAACCGCACCCGGTGTGCCGCAGCCCGCGATGTTGCGGTGTCGGTGTTCGATGTGTGTATTTGCCTGGCGCAAAAAAAGAACCCCCAGCCAAGGGCTGGGGGTTCTCGGGTAAAAAACCCTGGCGATGACCTACTCTCGCATGCTAGATGCACACTACCATCGGCGCATATGCGTTTCACTTCCGAGTTCGGAATGGGATCGGGTGGTTCCACACAGCTATTGTCACCAGGGAGAGGGTGGAGGGTCGCCAGGCAGTCTTTGGATGAGGATGTCATCCTGGGACTGCGAGCGCTCACGCTCTCAGAGGGGGGAAGTAACGAAGCATTTGGGTCGAACTCTGTACGACTCGTCGTAGAGTCCAAGGCCACTTGAGGTTATATGGTCAAGCCGCACGGATCATTAGTACTGGTTAGCTCAATACATTGCTGCACTTACACACCCAGCCTATCAACCACCTGGTCTTGATGGTTCCTTTAGGGGAGTCAAGCTCCCGGGAGATCTCATCTTGAGGCGCGCTTCCCGCTTAGATGCTTTCAGCGGTTATCGCTTCCGAACATAGCTACCCGGCAGTGCCACTGGCGTGACAACCGGAACACCAGAGGTTCGTCCACTCCGGTCCTCTCGTACTAGGAGCAGCCCCTCTCAAATCTCCAACGCCCATGGCAGATAGGGACCGAACTGTCTCACGACGTTCTGAACCCAGCTCGCGTACCACTTTAAATGGCGAACAGCCATACCCTTGGGACCGACTACAGCCCCAGGATGTGATGAGCCGACATCGAGGTGCCAAACACCGCCGTCGATATGAACTCTTGGGCGGTATCAGCCTGTTATCCCCGGAGTACCTTTTATCCGTTGAGCGATGGCCCTTCCATACAGAACCACCGGATCACTAAGTCCTAGTTTCCTACCTGCTTGATCCGTCGATCTTGCAGTCAAGCACGCTTATGCCTTTGCACACAGTGCGCGATGTCCGACCGCGCTGAGCGTACCTTCGAGCTCCTCCGTTACTCTTTGGGAGGAGACCGCCCCAGTCAAACTACCCACCATACACGGTCCCCGATCCGGATTACGGACCTAGGTTAGAACGTCAAGCACGACAGGGTGGTATTTCAAGGTTGGCTCCACGACAGCTAGCGCCATCGCTTCAAAGCCTCCCACCTATCCTACACAGACGAACTCAACGTTCAGTGTAAAGCTATAGTAAAGGTTCACGGGGTCTTTCCGTCTTGCCACGGGAACGCTGCATCTTCACAGCGATTTCAATTTCACTGAGTCTCGGGTGGAGACAGCGCCGCCATCGTTACGCCATTCGTGCAGGTCGGAACTTACCCGACAAGGAATTTCGCTACCTTAGGACCGTTATAGTTACGGCCGCCGTTTACTGGGGCTTCGATCAAGAGCTTCGCCTTGCGGCTGACCCCATCAATTAACCTTCCAGCACCGGGCAGGCGTCAGACCCTATACGTCCACTTTCGTGTTTGCAGAGTCCTGTGTTTTTGATAAACAGTCGCAGCGGCCTGGTCACTGCAGCCCTCTTCAGCTATAGCTCGCATGAGCCACCAAAAAGGGCGCACCTTCTCCCGAAGTTACGGTGCTATTTTGCCTAGTTCCTTCACCCGAGTTCTCTCAAGCGCCTGAGAATTCTCATCCTGCCCACCTGTGTCGGTTTACGGTACGGTCTGCATAAGCTGAAGCTTAGGGGCTTTTCCTGGAAGCGTGGTATCAGTCACTTCGCTCTAAAGAGCTCGTCTCGGTGCTCGGAGTTAAAGGATCCCGGATTTGCCTAAGATCCACTCCTACCTCCTTTCTCCAGGACAACCAACGCCTGGTAGACCTAACCTTCTCCGTCCCCCCATCGCACTTATGCGAGGTGCTGGAATATTAACCAGCTTCCCATCGACTACGCATTTCTGCCTCGCCTTAGGGGCCGACTCACCCTGCGTCGATTAACGTTGCGCAAGGAAACCTTGGGCTTTCGGCGTGCGGGCTTTTCACCCGCATTATCGTTACTCATGTCAGCATTCGCACTTCCGATACCTCCAGCAAGCTTCTCAACTCACCTTCATCGGCTTACGGAACGCTCCTCTACCGCGCATATATAAATATATGCACCCCAAGCTTCGGTTTACTGCTTAGCCCCGTTAAATCTTCCGCGCAGACCGACTCGACCAGTGAGCTATTACGCTTTCTTTAAAGGGTGGCTGCTTCTAAGCCAACCTCCTGGCTGTCTGTGCCTTTCCACATCGTTTCCCACTGAGCAGTAAATTAGGGACCTTAGCTGTGGGTCTGGGTTGTTTCCCTTTTCACGACGGACGTTAGCACCCGCCGTGTGTCTCCCATGCAGTCCGTCTCGGTATTCGGAGTTTGCAATGGTTTGGTAAGTCGCAATGACCCCCTAGCCATAACAGTGCTCTACCCCCGAGAGGATTCACATGAGGCGCTACCTAAATAGCTTTCGAGGAGAACCAGCTATCTCCGGGTTCGATTAGCTTTTCACTCCTAATCACACCTCATCCCCTACCTTTGCAACGGGAGTGGGTTCGGGCCTCCAGTACCTGTTACGGTACCTTCACCCTGGGCATGACTAGATCACCCGGTTTCGGGTCTATTGCCTGCGACTATGCGCCCTTATCAGACTCGGTTTCCCTTCGCCTCCCCTATACGGTTAAGCTTGCCACAAACAATAAGTCGCTGACCCATTATACAAAAGGTACGTAGTCACTCTTGCGAGCTCCTACTGCTTGTACGCACACGGTTTCAGGGTCTATTTCACTCCCCTCGCCGGGGTTCTTTTCGCCTTTCCCTCACGGTACTGGTTCACTATCGGTCGGTCAGGAGTATTTAGCCTTGGAGGATGGTCCCCCCATGTTCAGACAGGGTTTCTCGTGCCCCGCCCTACTCATTTTTCATCAGCGTGGCCCTTTCGAATACAGGGCTGTCACCTTCTATGGCCAACCTTCCCAGGTTGTTTTTCTAGAACCATGCTGACTTTTGGGCTGTTCCCCGTTCGCTCGTCACTACTCAGGGAATCTCGGTTGATTTCTTTTCCTCTGGTTACTTAGATATTTCAGTTCACCAGGTTCGCCTCGTACAGCTATGTATTCACTGCACGATACTCCTTGCGGAGTGGGTTTCCCCATTCGGACATTACCGGATCAAAGCTTGTTGCCAGCTCCCCGATACTTTTCGCAGGCTACCACGTCCTTCATCGCCTCTGACCGCCAAGGCATCCACCGTGTGCGCTTATTCGCTTGACCATATAACCCCAAGTCGCCTCGGAGCCATATTTCTGCCGATGGGTACAAACCATCGACGCGAGATATACAACACTCAATCTCTTAGGGACTCGAAGTCCCCGCCTTAGCCTCATACGACACGTCTTGACAGAATTCGTCTCAAACGTTTTCGTTACTTCCCAAATTGTTAAAGAACACGTTCCGGCCTCGTTGCCGTAACGATTCAAAAATGATGTGTGCGCAGCAATCGTAGTAAATACACGGACGGTAGAGCCCAAGATGGTGGAGCCTGTCGGGATCGAACCGACGACCCCCTGCTTGCAAAGCAGGTGCTCTCCCAGCTGAGCTAAGGCCCCAGATAAATCAAGCCAAGCAGCTCAGTGGTGGGTCTGGGAGGACTCGAACCACCGGCCTCACCCTTATCAGGGGTGCGCTCTAACCACCTGAGCTACAGACCCAGTGTCTGTGTTTACGATTGTGCAGGTTACTTGTGCGGACGCCTGGTAGGCAATCGGCTGTCTTTAGTCTCTAAAGGAGGTGATCCAGCCGCACCTTCCGATACGGCTACCTTGTTACGACTTCACCCCAGTCATCGGCCACACCGTGGCAAGCGCCCCCCTTGCGGTTAGGCTACCTGCTTCTGGTGCAACAAACTCCCATGGTGTGACGGGCGGTGTGTACAAGGCCCGGGAACGTATTCACCGCAGCAATGCTGATCTGCGATTACTAGCGATTCCGACTTCACGGAGTCGAGTTGCAGACTCCGATCCGGACTGAGAAGAGGTTTCTGGGATTGGCTTGCCCTCGCGGGTTTGCAGCCCTCTGTCCTCCCCATTGTAGTACGTGTGTAGCCCTGGCCGTAAGGGCCATGATGACTTGACGTCATCCCCACCTTCCTCCGGTTTGTCACCGGCGGTCTCCTTAGAGTTCCCACCATTACGTGCTGGCAACTAAGGACAAGGGTTGCGCTCGTTGCGGGACTTAACCCAACATCTCACGACACGAGCTGACGACAGCCATGCAGCACCTGTGTCACGGTTCCCGAAGGCACCAATCCATCTCTGGAAAGTTCCGTGCATGTCAAGGCCAGGTAAGGTTCTTCGCGTTGCATCGAATTAAACCACATACTCCACCGCTTGTGCGGGCCCCCGTCAATTCCTTTGAGTTTCAGTCTTGCGACCGTACTCCCCAGGCGGCGAACTTAACGCGTTAGCTTCGATACTGAGTGCCAAATTGCACCCAACATCCAGTTCGCATCGTTTAGGGCGTGGACTACCAGGGTATCTAATCCTGTTTGCTCCCCACGCTTTCGTGCCTCAGTGTCAGTGCTGGTCCAGATGGCCGCCTTCGCCACGGATGTTCCTCCCGATCTCTACGCATTTCACTGCTACACCGGGAATTCCGCCATCCTCTACCGCACTCTAGCCTGCCAGTATCCAATGCAATTCCCAGGTTGAGCCCAGGGCTTTCACATCAGACTTAACAAACCACCTACGCACGCTTTACGCCCAGTAATTCCGAGTAACGCTTGCACCCTTCGTATTACCGCGGCTGCTGGCACGAAGTTAGCCGGTGCTTATTCTTTGGGTACCGTCAGAACAATCGGGTATTAACCGACTGCTTTTCTTTCCCAACAAAAGTGCTTTACAACCCGAAGGCCTTCTTCACACACGCGGCATGGCTGGATCAGGCTTGCGCCCATTGTCCAATATTCCCCACTGCTGCCTCCCGTAGGAGTCTGGACCGTGTCTCAGTTCCAGTGTGGCTGATCATCCTCTCAGACCAGCTACGGATCGTCGCCTTGGTGGGCCTTTACCCCGCCAACTAGCTAATCCGACATCGGCTCATTCAATCGCGCAAGGTCCGAAGATCCCCTGCTTTCACCCGTAGGTCGTATGCGGTATTAGCGTAAGTTTCCCTACGTTATCCCCCACGACAGAGTAGATTCCGATGTATTCCTCACCCGTCCGCCACTCGCCACCCATAAGAGCAAGCTCTTACTGTGCTGCCGTTCGACTTGCATGTGTTAGGCCTGCCGCCAGCGTTCACTCTGAGCCAGGATCAAACTCTTCACTTAAGTTTTGCGACTCCAGCCCGAAGACCTTCGTCATATTGCTTTGAGTGCAGCGTCTTTCCCGAGCTCAAATTACTCACTCGCATTTGCATGCTTTTGAATCATTTGTGCTCTTTCTAGAACGTCTGCGATGGACAACTATCCACCCGCCAGACGTCCGCACAAGTTACCTGCGCACACTGTCAAAGATCTTCGAAAGCGGCCTCAGCGCCTGCTTCCTACTGCTTCGTCGTTTCCTCCGAAGCGAGCCGCCTAGTTTAGCGCGGTTTTTGCTGCCGTCAACACCTCGTTTCAAGGTCCGACTCAGCCCCGCTTCATCGTCCGGCCAAAGCCTTTTCGTTGAAGCGAGCCGGCTATTCTAGCCCGGTTTCCAAGAACGTCAACACCCTGTGAAGCAGTATTCTTCGTCCCGCCCCGCTGCGTGCCCCGGTCGAAACCGGCTTCACCTCAGCGGGGGGCGAATTCTGCACCTTCACATCACGTTTGCATAGAGG
>NZ_JBUBPF010000025.1:0-4015 GCF_054902115.1 Luteimonas sp. RIT-PG2_3
CGGTGAACGGAAACCCCGCCAAAAGCGGGGTTTTTTGTGCCCGGAAGAAAAGTCGACGCTGACCCCGGCGTTGCCCAGCCCGCGGTGTTGCTCGGCGCGCGGCGTTGCCCAAGCTGCAGTGTTGCAGCGCCCTCAATAGACCACGCTGCGGACGAAGCGCAGCAGGCCGTCGCCGATGTTCTCGTAGGCGTAGGCCTGCGCGGTATCGATGACCGCGAAGCCGCCCGCCTGCAGCACCTGCGGATCGGGCTCGAGCTCGACCCGCAGGCTGCCTTCGATAACGTAGATCAGCTCATGCCAACCCTGCGGATCGGGCTCGGCGACATAGCGGTCGTCGACCGCCATGGTCCAGATCCACAGTTCGGACTCCTCGCGTGCCGGTGCCGAGCCCAGCAGCACCGCGCGGCTTGCTTCGGTGCGCCCCTTCCAGGTCACGGCATTGATCGCCTGCCGGAAGCTCGCGTCCTGCGCGCGGATCACCGTCGAGAAGCTCACTCCCAGAGCGGTCGCGATCCGGTTCAGGCCGCGCAGGCTGATGTTGGCGTCCCCGGCCTCGACCCCGATGAGGGTGCGCCGGCTGATGCCCGCGGCCTCGGCCAGCGCGACCTGGCTCCAACCGGAGGCGGTGCGCAGGCGCCGGATATTGGCGCCGACGTGCGCGAGCATGTCGTCATCCTGTTGACTGTGCAAAATACTGCACCTTATGATGTGCACGATTATGCACATCAAGACAGAAGACAGCATGGAAATCAAGCGTTTGTGGTCGCCACCCAGCCGCCAGGAAGTGGCCCTGATCGTGGTGACGATGGTCTGGGGCGGCACCTTCCTGGCCGTGCAGCACGCGCTGGCGGTCAGCGGCCCGCTGTTCTTCGTTGGCCTGCGCTTCGCGATCGCGACCCTGTGCACGCTGGCGCTGTCGTTCGGCGTGTGGCGCGGGCTGACGGCGCGCGAACTGATAGCCGGCGCCGCGATCGGGGCCGCGATCTTCCTGGGCTACAGCCTGCAGACGGTCGGCCTGCAGACCATTTCCAGCAGCAAGTCGGCCTTCATCACCGCCCTGTACGTGCCGATGGTGCCGCTGCTGCAATGGGCGGTGCTGCGCCGCCCCCCGCAGCTGATGAGCTGGGTCGGCATCGGCCTGGCGTTCACCGGCCTGATGCTGCTGGCCGGCCCGCAGGCGGGCGCACCGACCCTAGGCCTGGGCGAGCTCCTGACCCTGTGCGGCGCGCTGGCGATCGCGGCCGAGATCATCCTGATCGGCCGCGTCGCCGAGGCCGTGGACGCGCGCCGGGTCACCGTGGTGCAGCTGGCGGTCGCGTCGCTGCTGGCGTTCGCCTGCATGCCGGCGACCGGCGAAGCCCTGCCCGCCTTCTCGTGGACGCTGGTCGTGCTGGCTGGCGGGCTCGGCGCCGCCAGCGCGCTGATCCAGCTGACGATGAACTGGGCACAAAAGTCCGTGTCGCCGACCAAGGCCACGCTGATCTATGCCGGCGAGCCCGTCTGGGCCGGTATCGTCGGCCGGCTGGCCGGCGAACGCCTGCCGCTGCTGGCGGTGCTGGGTGCCGCGCTGATCGTGCTGGGCGTCATCGCCAGCGAACTCAAGCCGCGTCGCCGCCGGCCCCCTGCGGACGGCGACGATGGCCGGGGCGTCGACGTCGCTGGCGATGCCGGCCATGCGCTGGCGGCCCGCCAGCCCGGCGGCTGAACCTGCCGCAGCGCCCGATGCCTCGCACGGACACGCCAGGCGCAACGCCTGCGACCGAGTACCGCTAAAATCGATGTTCCACCGTTGATGCCGTCCTGATGACCGACCTCGTACGTCCCGCCTTCCACGGGTTTGAACAGATTCCGCTGCGCGAGTACGCCGAGCGCGCCTACCTCGATTACTCGATGTACGTGGTGCTCGACCGCGCCCTGCCCTTCATCGGCGACGGCCTGAAGCCGGTCCAGCGCCGGATCATCTATGCGATGAGCGAGCTGGGCCTGAACGCCGCCGCCAAGCCGAAGAAATCCGCGCGCACCGTCGGCGACGTCATCGGCAAGTTCCATCCGCACGGCGACAGCGCCTGCTATGAAGCCATGGTGCTGATGGCGCAGCCGTTCTCGTACCGCTATCCCCTGGTCGACGGCCAGGGCAACTTCGGCTCCACCGACGATCCCAAGTCGTTCGCGGCGATGCGTTACACCGAGTCCAAGCTGACCCCGATCGCCGAGGTCCTGCTGGGCGAGCTCGGCCAGGGCACCGCCGACTGGACGCCGAACTTCGACGGCACGCTGGAAGAGCCCACCTGGCTACCGGCACGCCTGCCGCACCTGCTGCTCAACGGCACCACCGGCATCGCCGTGGGCATGGCGACCGACGTGCCGCCGCACAACCTCAACGAAGTCGTCAGCGCCTGCGTGCGCCTGCTTGACGATCCCGACGCCAGCGTGCGCGACCTCTGCGAGCACGTGCGCGGTCCGGACTATCCGACCACCGCCGAGATCATCACCCCGATCACCGACCTGCAGGCGATGTACGAGACCGGCCACGGCAGCGTGCGCGCCCGCGGCATCTTCCAGCGCGAAGGCCAGAACATCGTCGTCACCGCACTGCCCTACCAGGTCTCGCCATCCAAGGTCATCGAGCAGATCGCCGCGCAGATGCGCGCCAAGAAGCTGCCCTGGCTGGAAGACATCCGCGACGAGTCCGACCACGCCAACCCGGTGCGGATCACGCTGATCCCGCGCTCCAACCGCGTCGATGCCGAGCAATTGATGGGCCACCTGTTCGCGACCACCGACCTGGAACGCAGCTACCGCGTCAACCTCAACGTCATCGGTCTCGACGGTCGCCCGCAGGTCAAGAACCTGAAGCTGCTGCTGTCGGAATGGCTGGTGTTCCGCACCGACACCGTCACCCGCCGCCTCAAGCACCGGCTGGAAAAGGTCGAGCGCCGCCTGCACATGTTGGAAGGCCTGTTGATCGCCTTCCTCAACCTGGATGAAGTGATCCGCATCATCCGTACCGAGGACGAGCCCAAGGCCGCGCTGATCGCGCGCTTCGCCCTCAGCGACGACCAGGCCGAGTACATCCTCGAGACCAAGCTCAAGCAGCTGGCGCGACTCGAGGAAATGAAGATCCGTGGCGAGCAGGATGAACTGGCCGCCGAACGCGAGAAGCTGGGCGCGATCCTCGACAGCAAGTCCAAGCTCAAGAAGCTGATCAAGGACGAACTGCTGGCCGACGCCAAGAAGTTCGGCGACGCCCGCCGTTCGCCGCTGGTGTCGCGCGATGCCGCGCAGGCGCTCGACGAAACCGACCTGGTGCCGAGCGAACCGGTGACCATCGTGCTCAGCGAGAAGGGCTGGGTGCGTGCCGCGAAGGGCCACGACGTCGATCCCTCGTCGCTGTCCTATCGCGACGGCGACACCCTGCTGGCCGCGGTGCGTGGACGCAGCAGCCAGCAGGTCGCGTTCCTCGACACCAACGGCCGCAGCTATTCGACGCTGGCGCACGGCCTGCCGTCGGCGCGCGGCAACGGTGAACCGCTGACCGGCCGCTTCTCGCCGGCAGCCGGAGCATCGTTCACCGCGCTGGCCAGTGGCGACAACGACAGCCGCTTCGTGCTGGCCTCTTCGCAGGGCTACGGCTTCGTGACCCGCTTCGAGAACCTGACCGGCCGGCAGAAGGCCGGCAAGGCGCTGCTGTCGCTGTCCGAGGGCGCGCGCGTACTGCAGCCGGCACAGGTCGGCGCGATCGACAGCGACCGCATCGTCGCGGTCACCAGCGCCGGACACCTGCTGGTGTTCCCGCTGGTCGAACTGCCGGAACTCGACAAGGGCAAAGGCAACAAGATCATCGAGATCCCGAAGGCCAAGCGCAGCACCGAGCACGTCATCGCCATCGCGGTGGTCGGCCCGGGCAAGACGCTGTCGGTGAAGTCAGGCGCACGCACGATGAGCCTGTCGTTCAAGGATCTCGAACCCTACCTGGGCGCGCGCGCCAGCCGCGGCGGATTGTTGCCGAGGGGAT
>NZ_JBUBPF010000026.1:0-1665 GCF_054902115.1 Luteimonas sp. RIT-PG2_3
GTCCGACCGAGTCGTGCTGCAAGGGCCAGGAAATTGTGGGGCGCAACACCGGGGCTGTGCGCATAGCTAAGACCGGCAGCTGGCGCCTGAGCGTGGCACGCCGCGAGCCCGAGGACTTGGAGGCACAGATCTTTGAGATCCTCGACCAGCTCACTCACGATCTTGGCGTTTGGGAGTCCCTGACCTGCTATGAGCCGGATCTGTTCTGCGGCATCTTTATGGCAGGTAGCAATGACGGTTTGCCTCTCTCGGCAAAAGCACTGCTTGCCCTCGGCCAGCATGGCATTGCACTTGGATTGGACATTTATGATGCTGGTAACCAAGAGCCGGGCGTTGGGCCCTAACAATTCATTCAAGCCGAACCCGCTTCGCGGGTCGGCTTAATTCAGGCGTTAGGACTCACAGCAAGCATGCGCCCACCCATAGTTCTTGACGAGCACGGAGACATCAGCTTTTTCCCGTCCGTGGAGGCGGCCGCCCGCTACGTCGAGCCTATTGATGTTCGTAACGGTGAGTACATCGCATACGACAGCTCTGGCTTCTTGCTCAAGTTAGTTCCAACTGAGCGAGTCGTGAGCATTTCCGGCTATCTGTCGGACCGGCCCCGTCAAGACCAATTGGAGCTGGTGCTTCGCTCATTCGTGGAGCGGGCCTCTGGCGGCCTTGTCCCAGTGGAGGTAAGGTCTCTTGAGGGGCTCCTGGCACTTTGCGTCCGCCAGTTCGGTTATACGAGGTGAGCCCTAACAATTCGTTCAAGCCGAGCCCGCATCGTGGCGTCGCCTGGGTGCTTTTCCGCTACGCTAGCACCCAGTCGCCACCCCGCCGCAGGTCGGCTTAACTCAGGCGTTAGGCCGCTAATGCAGATTTCCGATAACCAAACAGACGAGACCTCGCTGTCGAACTTCGGTGCCGAGGCCATCCAGCTCTTGTCCTCCGGAGACGGCCAAGCCTTAGCTGATCGTTTTGGTTACGCCCTAGCCTTCGGCCGAGAGCCTGCAGTGGCAATTCGAGAGGACTTGGCGGCGTGTTTGGCTCAGGTCCACGCCGTCAGTCTTGCGCCTGAAGCAAAACGTTCCGCACCTGCAGTGAAGTATCTTGAGCCAAATGACTCTGGCTTATTCGCGCTCATCGAGTGCCTCGCACTAACTAACACAGGAGCTGGTCTGTTGGTAGAGTTGGTGGTGACTACGAGTGGGCAGGACAAGCATGTCTGCTTGGAGCAGATCAGTGTCGCGGCGTAACAATTCATTCAAGCCGAACCTGCTTCGCAGGTCGGCTTAACTCAGGCGTTAGGCCGCAGGGGAAGGCATGCGAGACATTGATGCAGTCATTGACCAGCTTCGTCACGCTTACCCGGATATTTCTGCGGAGCATTTAGCCGTCCTGCACACTGGCGCTGACGACGATGGCCTGTGGTTCTTCCGTCACCCTGCAAGTAACGTGGAGTTCCAGCTAGAGTCCAGTACCGGCGCTTGTCCGTTCCTTGCTGAGAGTTCCGCGCCAGCTGAGCGGCTCACGGCGGACACTATTGAGCAAGCTGTTGCATTGGTGGTCGCCGGCCTTGGCCTCACGGGTCAGCGGCCTAACAATTCATTCAAGCCGAACCCGCTTCGCGGGTCGGCTTAACTCAGGCGTTATGCCTTGCCGATCACACTTTCCAGAGAA
>NZ_JBUBPF010000027.1:0-824 GCF_054902115.1 Luteimonas sp. RIT-PG2_3
CTCTCTAGAAAGTGTGATCGGCAAGGCCTAACGCCTGAATTAAGCCGTGCCGCGAAGCGGCATCGGCTTGAATGAATTGTTAGGCCCCGTGCGAGGCCTGCTGAAGTGAAGTGTCCCAAAGCGCGAGGCTCTCTGTCTCAGGTGAGCGAAGCGGCAGCAGTGGCGCCGGGTCTATGCACCAGCGCCGAAACAGCACTAGCAATTGCTGCACTGTTTCTGGGCTGACCGGAGCTGAAAGAGCGACCTCAAGGTCAGTGCCGACGCCGCGGACTCCTTGGCACTCGGGTAGCGCATGCAGCCAGCCGAAGAAATGATCTTCGTCTGCTCTTGCAAAGAATGTTGGACAGCCAAATATGATTTTCACGGGGCCTAATGCCTGAATTAAGCCGAGCCGCGAAGCGGCATCGGCTTGGATGAATTGTTAGCCCGCTTATCGATGAAGTTGAGAATTTTGCACATGCGGCTGAATGCCGTAGAAGCGGAAGTGCTCGACCACGCGATCGCCAAGCTCATCGTAGAGATCATCCTCCAGGCATGGAAAGTCGTAGTCTCGTAGCCGGCCCAAGGTTGACCTCGTCTGAGCGACCGTATCCTGGGAATAGACGGATACATCGGTCAGGTGCTGCTCTAGGTAGCTAATCAGAAGATCAAAACCATCGTCCCAATTGCAGTTCCCGTTGCGGATAGCCTCATCGCGCAGCTTTTCCACTGCCCTGAGCAGCTCGCCTTGCACAGTCTCCGCTTGGCCGCGCTTTGGAACATACATCTGCCAGATTTGCTTTGCTTCTTCGAAGAAGTGCATGCGTGCTCCAAAGCGGGCTAAC